>VBHE01000179.1:6761-11599 GCA_005889515.1 Chloroflexota bacterium
CGAAGTAGGTGGTGTGGAACTCGACCGCTCCGGGCGTCTCGGGGTCGATGTAGATCTGCAGCTTCCCGACCGGGAGCGCGATGTTGTAGAGGGTGGGCAGCCCGTTGCCGCCGGGGGTCGTGGTCAGCGTCTGCGGCGGCACCTTCGGGGTCACTGTGAAGGGGATCTCCACCGAGGCGCTTCCCTGGTTCACGAGCGCGGTGACCTGCCAGGCCGTCCCCAGCGCCAGGTTGCTCCCGCCCGCCGACCAGGTGCCCGGGGCGGTCCGCTTCAGCGGCAGGGTGGTGGGCCCGAGGCTCTGGCAGGACGGTGCGCTGAAGCTCAGCTGGACCCCGGAGGGGTCGATCGGCCTGCCGGTGTCGTAGTCGGTGAGGTAGGCGGAGAACTGGTTGGGCCCGGTCGATCCCGGGGTGATGGTCAGCCGCATCCGCACGCTGGTGCCGTAGTCGCTGGCGTTGAGCACGAGCGGCTGCGGGACGGTGGCGGCGAGTGCCGCCTGGGAGGTGGGGGGCTCCTCGTTGACGAGCGCGGCGGCGACCGAGAGCGCGCCGACGGCGACGATCAGCTCGATGCTCGCCACCCGCTGCAGGCCGCCGACCAGCCGTGAGGCGCGGGGCACGTTGCGATAGCGGTTGACCGCGCCGAGGCCGGCGAGCACGACGAGCAGGCCCGCCTTGACGACCACGAGCACCCCGAAGGTGGTGGTGAGGACCCGGCCCCAGGCGCCGATCTCCACCACCGCGCGGATGGTCCCGGTGGCCGCGACGGCGACCAGGGCGAACCCCGCGGCGAGGCTGAAGCGGCGCACCGCCCGCCCCCGCTCCTCGCCCTCGAGGCTGCGGATGCCGAGGAGCAGGGCGAGGAGGCCGCCGAGCCACATCGCGCCGGCGGCGATGTGCACCCACTGCAGGGCGGTGTTGACGGCGACGTTCGAGCCGGCGGCCGCATGGCTGTTCATCACGTCGGCGAGCATCGCCGCCGCCGCCGCCAGGCCGACCACGGCCACCGCGACGCGCCGCCGAACCTGGCGGCGCCCGAAGCAGAGGAGGAGGGCGAGGCCGGCGACGGCGACGGGGATGGTCCGCTCGAGCAGCGAGGTGCCGATCGACGTCGAGAGGATGTCGCCGAACCCGGCCCCGGCGTTGCGCGCCTGGGAGACGACCACGGTCGCTGTGCCGGCGGCGGCGACCACCCAGCCCACGGGCAGGGTGCGCACGACCGGGCGCGCGAGCCGGGGGAGGACGGCGACGAGGACGGCGGCGCCGCCGACCAGAGCCACCAGGCCCACATAGAGGAGCGCCCGGCCGGTGATGTCGAGGACCGACGGGCCCGGCGGGGCCGCGACCGCCTGGCTGATCGGCGCCCCCGTCGGGTTGGCACGCACCCCGAAGGCGAAGGCCCCCCCGGCGACGTGGCCGTCGACGTGGGAGAAGGTGCGCCACGAGACGGTGTAGACCCCGGTGGGGAGCGGCTTGACGAGGGCGACCTGCAGCTCCACGGAGTTGCCCGGCACCGCCTGGGTCGGGCCCTGGAACTGCTCGCCGCCGGTGGAGAGCACCTGGATCGAGGAGAGCCTGGGGTCCGGCGCCTCCCCGAAGGTGATGGTCACGGTGGTGGGTGGCTGCTGCAGGTCGGCGCCGTCGTCGGGCACGGACGACTGCCGCAGCGCGTGGGCCGAGGCCCGGTGCGGCAGGGACGCCGCCGCACCGAGCGCCACGAGCAGGGCGAGGAGCCCGAGGAGCAGGCGCCGCATCGCGTCAGATCCTCGAGCCGCGGCGCCGTGCTCCGAGGCCGATGACGATCCCGGCGCCGCCGAGCACGACGGCGGCCACGAGCGCGACCACCGCGAGCGGCTGCGAGTCCGGCGGGATGCTGCGGCCCTCGACCGCGCTCGCCCGCGAGGCGACCCGGTCCACCTTGGTGGAGATGTCGGTGGCGCTCGGCACCTTGGTGGGGAACTCGACATCGGTCGGGTTGTCGACGGTCGCGAAGGTCTTGTCGCTCGCGGTCACCGTCTCGTCGACCGGGGTGCCCTTGATCGCTCCCTTGAGGTGGAACGTGTAGTTGCCCGGGGCGGTCGGGATGAAGTGCATCTCGTACTCACCGGGCATGCCCAGGCCGGTGTCGGGGTCGGCGGTGGGCACCATGGGCATCGCCTCCATCTTCTGGTTGCCCAGGCTCACCTGGACGGTGAGGTCCTTGTCGGTGATGTCGGCGACCGCGGTGTCGCCCTGTTTGACGATCACCTGGACCGCGTTGTCGACGCCGACGTAGGCGGGCTCGTGGACCCAGCCGAGGGCGACGGTGAAGGGGCCGAAGGGATGGACGTCGTGGGCGAGCGCGGGATGGACGGCGCCGAGGGACAGCGCTCCGGCGACGGCCGCGGCGGCGGCCGCGCGAGCGGCTCGGGATGTTCTGCGTGTCACGAGGGTCGACTCCTCACTGGACGGCGAAGGCGCGATGTCCGCGCCGGCGGGCATGGTGCCCGCCAGGTCAGGCGTCCGTGGGCCTGGGACCGGCGGCCGGCCGCCGGTCAGGCCGGGAGGAGGAGCGGGGGTGGGCGGCGCCAGAGGCCGCTGCCGATGAGCTCCCGTGGCGAGGGATCGCAGGCGCGCGCCGCTCGGGGGATCGCGTCGGCGCGGCCGATCCGGCGGAGCACGGCGAGGAGCAGGCGCTCGCACGCCACCACCCGGCCCTGGCGCTCGCCGAGGCTTCGGAGCACCAGGAGCACGGCCCAGGCGAGCGCCCAGGCCACGAGCAGGTGGACGGCGAGGACCGGCAGGTGGATCCCGGTGACGGCGCCGAGCCCGGGGGCGACACGGCCCCCGACCAGCGCCTCGACGTTCTCCTGGAGGAGGTAGAGGCCGACCTGGAGGAGACAGAGCGGGAGCCAGAGGGCGAGCAGCTGCGCGCCCTCGGAGGGGCGCAGCGGAGCCGCCGGAACGGCCCGCGTCGGTCGCCGCCCGCGGAGCGCGCCGCGCAGGGCGATCCCGGTCTGCTCGAGCCGGCGGCCCAGCGCCCACCAGGCCCGCCAGACACCGACCCCGGCGAGCGCCGCGGCGAGGGCGAGCAGCGCCCCGACCGGGAGCATGTAGACATGAACGGAGGAGAAGGCCGCCGCCGACACACCGGCCGCGGTGCCGACGCGCAGATGCTCGACGGTGTGGGTGAGCCAGACCCCGATGACAGCGAGGAGGACGACGCCGGGAGCGAGCATCCGTGGCCTCGGCGGAGGAACCATCGAGGCGAGCATAGCGCGCAGGACTGGCCGAGGCTGTCAGACTAGTCCGGTTCGGGCATCCGTCCTGCGCACGGCAGCGACGCCGGGCGGGAGGAACTCATGTCGACGACGGCCTCGAAGCCGAGCGGCGGCGCCGCACTCGCCACGCCCAGCCCCGGCGACCACCTGGTGGTCGCCGCGGAGGCGCTCATCGTCCGCGGGAAGGAGCAGGGTTACCTCACCCCGGACGACGTCCTCACCGGCTTCCCCGAGATCGAGGCCGAGCCCGATCACCTCGAGCGCATCTTCCAGCTCTTCCGGGACATGGGCATCGAGGTCTCGGACGGCGACCGCGACTTCGAGGCCATCGACGACGACAGCGACGACGCCCTGGAGAGCTCCGACGCCCTCGGCGCCATCGCCCTCGACGATCCGGTGCGGATGTACCTCCGCGAGATCGGCCGCGTCCCCCTCCTCCGCAAGGAGCAGGAGGTCGAGTACGCGATGGCGATCGAGCAGGGCGACGAGGAGGCGCGCCGCCAGCTCACCGAGGCCAACCTGCGGCTGGTGGTGAGCATCGCCAAGAAGTACATCGGGCGCGGCATGTCCTTCCTGGATCTCATCCAGGAGGGCAACATGGGCCTGATCCGCGCCGTCGAGAAGTTCGACTACCGGCGCGGCTACAAGTTCTCCACCTACGCCACCTGGTGGATCCGCCAGGCGGTCTCGCGGGCGCTCGCCGACCAGGCGCGCACCATCCGCGTCCCCGTCCACATGGTGGAGAGCATCAACAAGCAGATCCGGGTCTCCCGCCGGCTGCTCCAGGAGCTCGGTCGCGAGCCGACCGAGGACGAGATCGCCGAGGAGATGGGGATCACCCCCGAGCGCGTCCGCGAGATCATCACCATCGCCCGCGACCCGGTCTCGCTCGAGACCCCGGTGGGCGACGAGGACGACTCCCACCTCGGCGACTTCATCGAGGACAAGCTCGCCCCGGCGCCGCTCGAGGAGGCCTCGATGGCGATGCTCCGGCTCGAGGTGGAGCACGTCCTCGACACCCTCACGCCGACGGCCACCAGCGGACGCTGGAGGAGGTCGGCAAGCGCTTCGGGGTCACCCGCGAGCGCATCCGCCAGATCGAGTCCAAGGCGCTGCGCAAGCTCCGCCATCCGGCCCGGAGCGGCCGTCTCTCCGACTTCATCGACTGACCTCCCCGGAGCCTGCAGGCCTCCGGTCCGGCATGGCATGGTTAACGCCAGCCGTTGCTGGCGATAGAAGCTCTGGAGGGCTCGACGATGGCGGTCCGGGTTCAGTCGGCCATCGACCGGTTCATCCGCTCGCAGGGCTGGATGGACGGGGTCGCCGAGGCGGTGCAGGGCGCCGTCGGCAAGGCGTACGAGGCGCTCGGCCCCAAGGGGAGGATGCTGAAGAACGCGCTCCACGGCACCAGCGTGCTCGGCCATCCCCTCCACCCCGCGGTCACCGACCTCCCCATCGGCGCCTGGATGGTCGGGTTCGTCGCCGACGGCACCGGGCAGGACCGGGCGGCGGACACCGCCCACCTCCTCACCTTCGGCGCACTGACCGCCTCGGCGCTCAGCGGGTACACCGACTTCCA
>VBHE01000179.1:11699-19637 GCA_005889515.1 Chloroflexota bacterium
TCGGCCGCGGGCCTCGGCCTCATCGTCGCCGGCGGCTACCTCGGCGGCGACCTCGTCTACGGCATCGGCACCATGGTCAACCGCAATGCCTTCCTCGAGGCGCCTGAGGACTTCACCGACGTCGGCACCTCCGGGGACTTCCCCGAGGGTGCGCTGCGCCGGGTCCAGGCGAACGGGGCGGCGGTCCTCGTGGTGCGCCAGAACGGGCGGCTCAACGCCATCGGCGCGGTCTGCTCCCACGCAGGCGGCCCGCTCGACGAGGGGACGCTCGAGGGCGGCTGCGTCACCTGTCCCTGGCACGGCTCGGTGTTCCGGATCGACGATGGCACCGTGGTGGGCGGTCCGGCGACCTTCTCCCAGCCGCCCTTCGAGGCGCGTGAGCACGACGGTCGGGTGGAGGTGAAGGTGGCAGTCCCACTCCATTGAGCGCCGAGCGGGGCATCGCCGTCGTCGGCGGCGGTTCCGGCGCGCTCGGCCGCGCGGTGGCCGTCCGCCTGGTCGCCGACGGCTTCGCGGTGGTCGTCGCCGCCCGGCGGCCGCCCGATCCCGACGTGCCCGGGGCGCTCTTCGTGCCCTGCAACCTCGGCGTCCCCGCCGACGTCGAGGCGCTCGCCGCCCAGGTGGGTGCCCAGGGCCGGTGGGCGGCGGCGGTGAACGCCTCGGGCGGCTACTCCGGCGACCTCGGCCACCGGGTCTCGGAGGACGACCGTGCCGCCGGGCTCGACGTCAACCTCCTCGGTCCCTGGCGGCTCGCCGCCGCCGCCGCGCGGGCGATGGAGGAGCAGGGCGGCGGCGGCGGCATCGTCAACGTGATCGGCCGGGCGGCGGTCGAGGTCGCCGCCGGTCAGGCGGTCTACCAGGTCGCCAAGACGGGGCTGCTCCGGCTCACCGAGGTGATGGCCGCGGAGCTGCGCGAGGCGGGGATCACCGTGAACGCGGTGCTCCCGAGCATCATGGACACCCCGCTCAACCGGCGGATGATGCCGGACGCGGACTTCTCGCGCTGGGTGCCGGTCGAGCGCGTCGCCGCGGCGGTGTCGTGGCTCCTCTCCCCTGAGGCGGACCAGGTCAGCGGCGCCGCTGTGCCGGTGTACGGACGGGCCTGAGCCGCGCCCTCCGGGGGCACAAACCGCGGGCGCCGGATGCTGTGCGCCCGACGGTGTCGCCGCCTCAGGCGGTGGTTTGTCCCAACCGCGGCGGCAACGAGCCCCACGGGTGTCCGGTGACGCCGGTGTCAGCGCTCGGTACGGTGTCCGAAAGCGACGGAGGGGATCGAACAGAGTGCTGCCCGCACGCGAGGACGACACCGACAGCGAGGAGCCCCGCGTCCTCACCCTGCGTGGCCGTCCCGCGACCGCCTCGGCGTTCCGCCGCCGTGCCGCGGTGGTCACCGTGGCGGACTGCATGCGCCTGCCCGCGCTTCTCGGGAGCGAGGTCATCGCCGGCGCCGCCGCGCTCGACGCGGCCGTGCACCGCGCCTCCACGGCATCACAGACCCAGGGGTGCCTTCCCGGCGAGCTCCGCCTCCTGGGACGGATCCTCACCGCGGACGCGGTGCACGTCGCCCACGAGCGCGGCGCCGCCGCCCTGGCCGCGGCGGTGGTGTCCCCGGAGGCCGCGGCAGCGGCGAGGGTGCTGGGGCTGCCGCTCATCCGGCTCGCACACCACGTCGACCTCGACGTCATCGCCACCGAGCTCACCGACTTCATCGTCAGCGCTCTCGAGGAGAGCCTCGCCAACCTGGGCCGGGTGACCTCGCGGCTCGCCGCCGCCGGCGCCACCGACCTGCGTGCCGAGAGCCTCGGGGACGCGCTCGCGGCGGCGGTGGGGGCCACGGTGATCATCGAGGACGTCGAGCACCGGGTGCTCTTCACCACCGATCCCAGCGCCGGGGAGAGCCTGCGGCTCGACGCGGACTTCTGCCGCGGCCTGGTGCGGACGGGGCGTCCCGCGTGGCTGCCCGTCGACCCACGGCTCGCCGACCCGGCGCCGCGGCTGGTGGCGCCGATCGTCGCCGCCTGCGAGGTGCTCGGCTACTGCAGCGCGATCTTCGCCGAGGGGGCGCCCGACCAGCGCGTCGTCACCATCGCGCTCGAGCAGGCCTCGAAGCTTCTCGGCCTCGCGCTGCTCCATGAGCGGGTGATCGGCATGAGCCGGCGGGCGGCCTGCGCGAGCATGCTCGTCGACCTGCTCGACGGCCGGATGTCGACCCAGCTGCTGCGCACCCGAGCGGCGCAGCTCGACATCGACCTCGGCACCGGCGTGATCGTCGCGCTCTTCGAGGGCCCGGCCGACCAGCGCCCCGAGGCGTGGCTGCGCCACGCGCTCACCGCCCTCGGCGGCCGGCGCGACACCCTCGTCGACGTCGTCGCCGGCGCGGTGGTGGCGCCGCTCGCCGGCTGGGACCGCCCTCGCGCGGTGCGCTGGCTGCGCGGCCTCTGCGTCGCCTGCGGGGGCGGCGCCGCGGTGCTCGGGCGCGGCACCGAGCTCGACGGCGTGCCCGCGGCGTACGCGGAGACGCGCCGGGTGCTCGACATCGTGGCGCGCTCCGAGGCGGCGTCGCGCGGCGCCGTCGTCGACGTCGAGGACCTCGGCCTGCTCGGCGTGCTCATCGACTCCTCGAGCAGCGGCGCGCTCGAGCGCTTCTGGCAGCGCCGGCTCGCCCCTCTGCGCGAGTACGACGCGCGGGAGCGAAGCGACCTCTGCGGGTCGCTCGTCGCCTTCTTCGAGGAGGGCGGACTGCGCCGCGCGGCGCGGCGCATGAACCTCCATCCCAACTCCTTCAGCTACCGTCTGCGCCGGGCCGAGCAGATCGGCGGCTTCTCGCTCGCCGATCCCGACGACCGTCTCGAGCTCCAGCTCGCGCTGCGCTGCCGGCGCCTCCTCGGCGGCTGACCTGGCGCCCGTCGGCCGTCTCGTCGTGGGCGCGGCGGTCGCGACCGTCGCCCTGCTCGCGACCCTGATCGTCCCGCTCACCCAGGCGGACAACCGCCTCGAGCCGGTGGTGCTCGGCTGCGTCGCCGCGGGTCTGATGGCGGGGCTCGGCGTGCTGGGGCCGCGCCGGCTGCTGCACGGCATCGCCGGCATCGCGGTGCTCGCCGCCGCTCTGCTGCCGTCGCTGACCGCGGACCCTGTCTGGATGCGCCGGACCGGCAGCGCTCGGCGTGGTCGTGGTCACCGGCTGGGGTGGCCAACCGTTCCTCGCGCCGCTGGCGGTGAGCGGCGCGTGTGCCGCCACCGTGGCCGGGGTGATGGAGCATCTCGGGCAGCCGCCGATCACCGGGGTGTGCTGCGCCATGGCGCTCGCGCTCGCCTGCGGTCTGCTGCTCGGTGCGGTCTGCGGCGGGCGCGGCCAGGCGGCGATCGCGGTGATCACCCTCGGCGTCGCCGGGCTGATCGACGCCACCGTGCTGCGCGCCGGCGGTGGACGGATGCTTCCCGGATACGGCCCCGGCTCCCCGATTCTGCGGCACGACCTGACCCTTGCCCTGCTCGCCGCCGCCCTGCTCGTGGTCGCGGCGATGCGTCGCCGCGGGCTGCGGCTCGCGCTCGTCGCCGGTCGCGCCGGCGCGATCGCGGCGGTGCGCGGCGTCGACGTGCGTTCGACCCGGCTGGCGGCCTGGGTGACCGCGACCGTGCTCGCCGGTGCGGCGGGATGTGCGCTCGTCCTCGATCAGGGCGGTGTCACCCCGGCGCCGCTCGGCGCCGCGGCGTCGCTGCGGCTCACGGCGCTGGTGATGCTCACCGGCGCATCGCGCAGCGGCGCCGCGATCGTCGCCGGCGCGGTCTGCGGACTCGCTCCGGGGACCGACGGCGCCGCGCCCGCGTGGCTCGACCTCGTCGTTGGGACGTCCGTGGTGGTCGGGGTGCTCTCGCGCGAGTGGCGGCGGACCGGGCACAAACCATCGCTCGGGTTGATTGGGCCTGCCGCCGGAGGCCTGCTCCGACCCGTGACTCCATCCCACAAGCACGGGGCGGGCTTCGGCGTGATGTCCGGTGACGCTGAATGAGGCGCCTCCTACGCTGACCGTCATGGTTCGGTTCGCGTTCCCCGTGTCCGCGCATGACGAGTGCAGCCATCGCCCGCGCGGTCGATCTGTCGGATCCCCGGCGTGACGGCAGGCGCCGCGACGCCAGGCGGAAGTTCGGACGAAGTCGGAGGTGACACAAATTGGCTGAAGTCGTAGCACCGAGCAGACGGAGGAGACGGTTGCGCCTGCTCCCCCTGCTGGTGGTTCCCGCACTCCTCGGCACCGTGGCCTTCGGAGGCGCACGGATCTCGTCGAGCAAGCCGGTGGCGGCGGCGGGTGAGCTGCCGCTGGTTCCCCCCATCTTCCATCTGAACGACGGACCGACCTGGTTCGACACCGGCGTCGACGTGTCCGGAACCCATTCACTCGCGGTCGCCACCCCGGGCACGCAGGTGAAGTTCATCGTCGGCCCGCCCGACACCCTGAGCGACCACGATCCCGACAGCGTGATCTGGCCGACCGGCGCCGAGGGCATGCCGTTCCACAACGACGGCGGCTTCATCGGCGAGAAGTCGGTCACCCTGACCACCCCGGGTCTCTACGCCTTCCAGTGCACCATCCATCCCTACATGCTGGGGGCGGTGCTGGTGGTGGACCCGGCGGCGACCTCCAACGGGACCCTGATCCCCGACTTCGGGAAGATGCTGAGCGTCCGCGGCGTCGACAAGCCGCTGCCCTCGGCGTCGGACTACATCTACCGCCTGGTGCGGACCTTCTTCATCATCAGCAACGCCGACAAGACCGGGTCGTGGATGCCCCGCTACGCTCCGGCGCCGATCATCGTGCACGACGCCAACGGGGTCCCGACCCTGATCCCGAACCTCGAGGCGTTCTTCCATCAGTACTTCCATGAGCCGATCGCCATCCCCGCGATCACCGATGCGATGCATCCCAAGGTCCCGGGCGTCGGCGAGGTCATGCAGTCGACGCAGATGGAGGAGCTCAACGAGAAGGCCTACCCCGGCACGGTGACCTTCATCGACGCCAACACCTGGCAGGTTGCGCGCAAGTTCGGCCTGCCGACGATCAACAACGGCGGTGGCCTCGACAACCCCCACAACCAGTGGGCGAGCCGGGACGAGAACACCATCTACTCCGACGAGTGGTTCTCGAACAAGACCACCGCGTTCGACCGCTACAGCGGGCAGATGCTCCGCCAGACGGTGGTCGGCCTCTCGCCCGCGCACGTCATGACCCGCAGCGGTACCGACGAGCTGATCGTCGGCATCAACGGCGAGAACAAGCTCACCGAGGTCGCCCCGGGCGACAACGGGGTGACCAAGGACTTCTCAGCCAACCTCCCCGGCGAGGGCATCGCCCATCCGCACGCTCACTGGCTGAGCGGTGACGGCAACACGGCGGTCGCCCCCAACGCCAACTTCGACAGCGCCTCGCTGTTCAACCTCAACGCCCCCGATCCCGACCTCTCGATCACCAAGCGGGCGTTCGTCGGCAGCATCCCGATCGCGACCGGGATGAGCTCGACCGCCGACCGGGCCTACTCGGCCGGACTGATGAGCAACAACATCGTCTGCATCTCGACCGCGGGCCCCGCCTGCCATGACGGCGGTCGGCTGGTCGACACCAAGAACATCTCGCTCACCAAGGGCTACGACTACGTGACCGGGTCGCAGGGCGGCGGCGGCACGGGTCTGCCCGTCGCCTTCCCGCCGTTCAGCTCGGACGCGGGTCCGGCGGCACCGGGCCTCCTGCCCATCCAGAACGCGGTCAGCCCCGACAACAAGGTCATGGTCGTGGCCAATGCGGCCTCGGGCAACATGGACGTGATCGACATCGCCAAGGACGAGGTGATCAAGGTCCTGCCCTGTGATCCCGGGTGCCACGGCGTCAACTGGGGTGCCAAGAAGGGCGGCGGCTACTACGCCTACGTCACCAGCAAGTTCGCCAACGTCACGTCGGTCGTCGACCCCGATCCCTCGGGCACCGGTGACATCTCCCAGGTCGCCGTGGTCGGCAAGTTCCTGACCGACATCGGCCCGAGCACCAAGAGTGACGTCACTCCCAAGAAGTTCAACGGAGTCCACGGCGAGTACACGCTCGACGGGATGGGCGGCCAGGGCGTGATCCCGCTGCCCATCGTCTACAACGGCTGGGTCCAGAAGCTCCCCGACGGGCTGAAGGCCGAGCTCACCTGCCGGCAGCGCGATCCGATGAATCCGAGAGCCTGCGGCTGATTCGAAGGAACACCTGATCGCCTTCGGGTGCCCGCCCCCGCCGGGGCGGGCACCCACCTTCCTGCGGTGAGACCAACAGCGAGGACGGAGATGACAGTAACCGCGAACACCGTCGACGCGGCCCCTCGGCGATCGGCCCGGCGGGTCGGCGTCGCCCTGATGTTGATCGCGCTCAGTGTGGCGGTCGCCGCGCTACGCCTGGCGCCGAGCCCGGTGCGTGCCGACACCGGCGCGGTCACCATCAAGGACTTCCGCTACACGCCTCAGGAGATCAAGGTCAAGGTCGGCGACACGGTCACCTGGACGAACCGGGAGTCCAACAGGCGGACGCACACCGTGATCCAGGACGGCGGCGCGTGGAGCTCGGACGGCGACCGCAAGAACGACCCCAACGCCGAGATCAAGCCCGGGTCGTCCTTCACCATCACCTTCGACAAGGACAACGCGACCTACCCGTACCACTGCCGGCTGCACACGTACATGAAGGGCAAGGTGATCGTCGGCAAGGGCTCGGCCGAGGGCTCGCCTCCGCCTCCGCCGGAGACCGAGGAGCCCGCGCCGACGCCGACCCCGAACCAGGGTCCGCTGCCGCCGCTGCCCCCTCCGCTCGGCAAGGGGATGCCGGTGCGCACCGGCCGGGTCGTGCCCGCGGCGCAGCCCCCCTACGAGCCGACCGAGCTGCCCCAGGGTGTCTCCGGGCCGGGCACCCTCGGAGACGGCACCCGCCTGGCTCGCTACACCACCGACAAGGACGGGGTGAAGGAGTTCCACCTGCGGATGGCGCCGGTCACCTGGACGACGAGCCCGGGCAACACCCAGACGGCGTACGCGTTCAACGGCACCATCCCCGGCCCGGTGATCCGGGTGAACGAGGGTGACCGGCTGCGCATCGTGGTGACCAACGCGCTCCCGGTCCCGACGAGCGTCCACTGGCACGGGATGATCCTGCCCAACGACCAGGATGGCGTGCCCGGGATCACCCAGCCGCTCATCCAGCCGGGCAGCCTCTACACGTACCAATGGACGGCGGTTGCGACCGGCACCCACTGGTACCACACCCACACCTCCGGTAAGGAAGTGGGGCTCGGCCTCTACGGTGCGCTGGAGATCGTGCCCCGCCAGGGAGACTTTCCCGCCGACCGCGACTACCGCGTGATGATCGGCGATACGGATCTCGGCCTGGTGTTCAACGGCAAGAGCTTCCCGTACACGTATCCGCTGAAGGCGAAGGTCGGCGAGCGCGTCCACATCCGGCTCATCGAGACCGGTGACCAGGTCCATCCCATCCACATCCACGGCTTCCCGTTCCAGCTGGTGGCGCGGGACGGGATACGCCTGGCGGTGCCGGAGTGGATGGACACGACGCTGATCGGCACCGGTCAGACGCTGGACCTGATCTGGCAGCCGATGTCACCGGGCAACTGGATGTTCCACTGCCACATCTTCGCCCACTCCCACGACGACTCCGGGATGATGGGGCTGGTCACGGTCTTCGAGGTCGCCCCCTCCGACAGCCCGGTGCCGGGCGTCCCCCCGCCGCTCCCCGCGCTTCCCACCCCGAACATGGTGCCGGGCTACGGCGCTCCCCCGGTCACGCTCCCGCCGTCCGGCGGCACCCTGCTCCCGTCGCTTCCCGCGGCGGCGCCGGTGCAGCCGCAGTCGGGTGGCCTGCTCGGTGGCAACGAGAACGCCGTTCTCATCGGCGTCGGGCT
>VBHE01000179.1:19681-28148 GCA_005889515.1 Chloroflexota bacterium
TCCTCGCTGTGGACGGCGCGGACCACGGGGTCCGCGCCGTCCCGACACCCTGGCGCCGCCTCGCGGCGGCGGTCGCCCTCGCCCTGCTGGGCATCCTTCTCCTGCCCCCGCACGCGAGCGCGCACGCCTACCTGGTGGTGAGCAGCCCGCGGACCGGGCAGCGGCTGACCACCGCGCCGGCGGGGCTGCAGCTCCTGTTCACCCAGCCGGTGGCGCTCGCCCACAGCGGCGTCCAGGTCTTCAACTCCCGCTTCGAGCTCGTCCCCGGGACGGTGGCGCGGGTGAGCCCGAGCGGCACCAGCATCGCCGTCGGCCTGCCGGCGCTCGCCGGCGGCGACTACGCCGCGCTGTGGACGGTGATCTCCGCGGACGACGGGCATCTCACCGACGGCACCATCGCCTTCTCGGTGGGGCCGGCGCCGCCGGCGGGCAGCGCCGCGACCCGGATCGTCTCGCCTCCCCGCACCGGGACCGACGGCGCACCGCACGACTGGCCGGGCACCGCGGCCGCCTGGCTGCTCCTCGTCGGGCTCGCCGTCGCCGGCGGCGGTCTCGCCGCCGAGCGGGCCCTCGCCGGGCCGGACGGGACGCGGCCCGCGGCGCGGCTCTCCACGAGGTACCTCACCGCCGGGCTGGTCGTCCCTCGCCTATACGGCGACGGCGGAGAGGCACCACGACGGCGGCGTTCTGACCGGCCTCGACGTGCGCACCTGGGGCGCCGCGCTCGGCATGCGCGTGGGGCTCGAGGACGCCGCGTCGATCGGCCTCGTCCTCAACGCCCTGGGCGCGCTGCTGCTGCTCCGCGACCGGGTGGTGACGCTCGGCTCGGTGGTCGGGGCGATGGTTCTCGTGGGGATGCATTCGCACCCGGCGAGCGCCTCGGCCTGGGGGGAGTGGGCGATCGTCGTCCACGTGGTGATCGCGCTCCTCTGGGGCGGATCGCTCACCTACCTCGTGACCATGCTCCGGCGGAGGCGGCGCGACGGCGCGGGATCCGAGCTCTCCGGCGCGCTCGCACGCTACGCGCGCCTGGCGCTGCTCTCGGTGCTCGCCATCGTGCTCACCGGAGGCGCCGCCGCGCTCACCCAGATCGGCTCGCCGGGCGAGCTCCTCGGCACCACCTACGGACGGCTGCTCACCCTCAAGGTCGCGCTCGTCGCCTGGACGATGCTCGTCGCCACGGTGGGGCGCTGGCGCGGCCTGCGCGGCGGCCGCGCCGACCCCGACGCCGTCCGCGACGTCCTCCGCGCCGAGGTGGTCGGGCTGCTCCTCGTCCTGCTCAGCACCGCTGCCCTCGCCAACGTCGCGCCGCCGGCGCCGGTGGGGCTCGCGGCGTGAGCCTCAGCCGCCGACGTTGCCGCAGACCACCGGGTCGAGGTGCGAGGGCGGGCTGACGCCGATGAACCAGCCGTCGAGCGGGATGGTGGCGATGCCGGGGATCACCGTGGTGCTCGTCGCGTGGCCGGCGGCGTCGGCGGCCAGCGCGCTCAGCGGATGGAGGACGGCGCGCTCGCCCTCGCAGTTGCCCTTGCGCAGCGCGGCGGCGTGAGCGCTGCCCGGGGTCAGCCCGCTCACGTCGAGCACCACCTTCAGCGCGCCGTCGACGATGCTCAGGGTCGCCGTCCCCGCCGCCCGCGGGTCCGGGCCGCCGGGCGGGACGACGACGCCGATGCCGGCGGTGATCACCGTCTGCCCCGCCTCGTTGACGAGCTCTCCGCACATGATCTCCGCGGCTCCGGTGTAGACCCTCAGCGACCAGCCGGCCTTCGGGATCGTGGTGTCGGTCTCGTTGGCCACGGTGGTGCTCACGTCGGCGATGCTGTCGGCGTCGGGCACCAGCGCCTGCAGCGGGTGGAGCACGGCGCCGGGGTGACCACAGGCCGCGTCGATCAGCCGCGCCGGGTGGGTGCTGCCCGGCGTCAGCCCGGCCACCTTCATCTCGACGGTGAGCTGCTTCACCTCGGTGTTCAGGCCGATCACCGCCAGGCCGGCGGGAAAATGGAGGAGCTTGACCGGCACCGGTCCGGAGGACGTGGGGACCGCCGTCGCCGTGGAGGCAGCGGGCGCGGCGCCCGACGTCGAGACCGCTGGCGTGGCGTCGCTGCACCCCGCGGCGAGCGCGCCGAGAACGCCGAGGGTGACCGGCAGGGAGGCGCGCATACGGCCAGTCTCGCCACCCCGCAGCAGGCGCGTCATCGTGCGTCACGCCCACCCCCGGCGGCTCCGGTCAGGGTGCGGCGGCACTAGACTGGCCTCATGCGAGCTTGGTCCGGGGGGGTGCTGGGGGCCGTGGCGGTGGTCGCCGTCGCCCTCGCGGGCTGCGGCCAGGCGGCCGCCAGCCCGTCGGCGAGCAGCGCGGGCCCGGCCATCCAGTCCACGGTGACCGTCACCTCGGCCAGCTCTGCGAGCGCGGCCTCCGCCCCTGCGGCGTCGAGCACCGCGTCGAGGTGCACCCCCTCCGAGGTCACCGCGACCGCGTCGACCGACCGGCCCGCGTACCGACCCGGCGACGCCGTGACCCTGCGGACCACGCTCACCAACCACTCCGCGCAGCCGTGCACCCTGACCGTCAGCCCCCACGATCCCGCGTTCGCGGTGACCGGCGGCGGCGGCGAGGTCTGGCGCACCTGCGGCCCGGGGCAGAGCTGCCCGCTCTACGAGCGGCTGGTGGTGATCCCCGCCGGTGGCGCCAACACCGAGTCCACCTCGTGGAACCAGCACACCTGCGACCAGTCGTCGTGCGGCGGCCCGCAGGCGCCTCCCGGCGCCTACAGGGAGACGGCGACCTGGGGCGACCTGGGCTCGGCGACCGCCCCGTTCACCGTCGGGTAGGACGCCGTCGCGTCACCGGGGACGCCAGCGCCAGGGCGAAGCGCTCGGCGGGGTCGGTGAACCACTCCTCGAGCTGCATCGAGGCCTCGGCGAGCATGCCCTCGACCGAGACGCGGGTGAACTTCGCGCTGATCTCGGTGCGCACCGTCTCCCCGCCGGCGAGGTCGACGCGCATCTCCGCGCCGGGGATGTGCACGGCCTGGGGCCGCTCGGCGCGCAGGTGCATCTCGATGCGCTCGTGGGTGGGGTCGTAGAGGGCGACGTGGGCGAACGCATCCACGTCGAAGTCGGCGCCGAGCTCGCGGTTGACGACGCGGAGCACGTTGCGGTTGAAGGCCGCGGTGACCCCGGCGGAGTCGTCGTAGGCGGAGACCAGCTCGGCATGGTCCTTGACCAGGTCGAAGCCGCAGAGGAAGGTGTCGCCCCGGTCGAGCAGCGAGCGCACCTCGTGGAGGAAGGCGTTGCGCTCGTCGCCCTCGAGGTTGCCGATGGTGCTCCCGAGGAAGACCACCAGCCGCCTCCCCAGCCGTGGGATGAAGCCGAGGTGGCTGGTGAAGTCGCCGACCATCCCGTAGACGGTGAGCCCCGGGTACTCGTCGACGAGCTCGTGAGAGGTGCGCCAGACGACGTTGTCGGAGACGTCGAACGGGGTGAAGATCCGAAGCGTTCTCCGGGCGCGGCAGGCGTCGATGAGCACCCGGGTCTTGCTGCACGAGCCGGCGCCGAGCTCGATCAGCGCCTCGGGGGCGGCGAGGGCGGCGATGGAGGCGGCGTGGTCCCGGAGGATCGCGGTCTCGGTGCGGGTCTGGTAGTACTCGGGCAGCTCGGTGATGAGGTCGAAGAGCCGCGAGCCCTCCTCGTCGTAGAACCATCGCGGCGGCAGCCATCGCGGCGGTCGCATGAGCCCCGCGCGGACGTCGGCGGCGAGCTCGTCGCGGGCGCTGCGACGCACGCTGTGGACCGCCACGGTGAGCGGGGCGAGCCCCTCGCTCATCATCGTGCGTCCCCGTCCGCGGCGCAGCGGAAGCCGGCGAAGATCTGGCGACGGATCGGGTGGTCCCAGTTGCGGAAGGCCTTGTAGTCGCCGCCGAAGAACACCTCGGAGTACTCGGGATAGGGGAAGGCCTCGAACCCCGGGTAGGCGAGGAAGTCGCTCGAGGTCCACTCCCAGACGTCGCCGATCATCTGCTCGCAGCCGAGCGCGCTCGCGCCGCGCGGATAGGCGCCGAGGGGGGCGCAGCCGAAGAGCCGCTGGTCGAGGTTGGCGTGCTCCTCGGTCGGGGCTTCGTCGCCCCAGGGGTGGCGCCGCATCCGTCCCGTCGCCGGGTCCCAGCGGGCGGCCACCTCCCACTCGAGCTCGGTCGGCAGGCGCTGCCCCGCCCAGCGGGCGTAGGCGTCGGCCTCGTGCCAGCAGACGTGGGCCACGGGACGATCGGGCTCGACCGCGAGGGTATGGCCGAAGCGGTCGGTCAGCCAGCCGCCGTCCTCGTGGCGCCAGTGCTTGGGCGCGGTCGCCCCGCTGTCGGCGAGCCACTCCCGGCCGCGCTCCCCCCAGAGCCCCGGCCGTCGATATCCCCCGTCGGCGATGAACTCCATGTACTGGCCACAGCTGACCGGAAAGCGGTCGATGCGGAAGCCGGCGAGGCTCACCTCGTGCACCGAGCGCTCGTTGTCGTAGGGCTCGTGGCCGGGGGTGCCCACGCGGTAGCGTCCGGCGGGGACCTCGACCATGCCGAGGCGCACCGGCCGCCCCGGCGGCGGCGCCGGGAGCGCGGGGCGATAGCCGCCGGCGACGAGCTGGAGGGTCTGGAGGATGGTCTCGCAGTGCTGGTGCTCGTGTTCGATGATCATCTCGTAGACGAAGGAGTCGCGGAACAGGGGTTCATCCGCCCCCGGGTCGGTCTCGGCGAGCAGCTCGAGGGCGCGGCCGTCGACGCCGTCGCGGTAGGCGGCGACCTCCGCCCTGCTCATCAACGGCAGGCTGCCGCGGACCTTGCGGGGGTTCTCGAAGGCGTCGTAGGTGTGCATCAGGGTCTCGTCGGGGGGCTCGACGCCGCTGAGCCGGTGCACCAGCCAGAGCTCCTCGAACACCGCGATGTGCCCGTAGTCCCAGACCGGGGGGCTCTGCAACGGGTCGTGCTGGGCCATGACCGCGACGTCGTCGAGGGGCGCGAGCAGCGCCTCGGTGCGCCGCCGCGCCTCGGCGAGGCGCTCGGCGATCGCCTGCTTCACATCCATGTGCTGGGATCCTCGGGTCGGGAGGTGTGGCGCTCGAGCAGCTCGTCGGCCGGACAGCGTCCGGCGGCGACGAAGCGGTCGCGGTACTCGGCCACCAGGGCCGGGGCGGTCGCGGGGATGTAGCCGCGGTCGAGCCGGCGCATCCCTGCGAGCGCGGCGTCGAGGAGAGCGAGCGCGGTCTGGCGCAGCTCCGGGTCGGCGGGGCCGGATCGCGCCGCCCGCCACCAGTCCTCGCTCATGGGGTCGCTCTCCAGCACCTCGAGGGCGCGGCGGCGGGCGCCGGGCTCCGTGGCGAGGGTGGCGAGCACGCACACCGGCACCGGGAGCCAGCGGGCGGGGAGGGCGTCGAGGTAGCGGACCTCGAGGTAGCCGCGGGGGCGCACCGGCGGAAAGAGGGTGGTGAGATGGTGGTCGAGGTCGTCGCCGTCGGGGCGGCCGTCACCGGTGGCCATCCAGCGCCGCAACGGGGTGCGGGCGGGGAGGCGCTCGTCCTCGGTGCGGGGGAGGGGGATGGCGTGTGCGCCCACGGCGAGCACGGTGTAGCCGGCGACCGGGTCGCCACCGAGGTGGCGACCGTCGAAGCCGGTGCGATCGAGGTCGACGCCCTGCCAGATCGCCGTCCGCACGCTGCGCATCCCGGCGGGGCGCCCGTCGAGCAGCGGCGAGGCGGCGAAGGCGGCGGCGAGGGCGGGGCCGGCTCGGTTGAGCATGCGCCAGCGCTCCTCGTTCTGGGCGCTCACGCGCCCACCGGCGGGGGCACTCCCCCCTGCACAGCCCCCCCGGCCGTCGAGGTCGAGGCAGACCTGGGTCGCGGTGGTCTGGCGCATCATCCGCCGGCCCCAGGGGCCGATCGAGTCGAGGTGCGCCTGCATCGCCCGGTAGCGGGGCGCGGGGTTGGCCAGCCCGATCGTCTCCGGGTCGTGCCAGGGGGAGACCGCGGCCCTGACCAGGCTGATCCCCTCGCGATCCGCGCACCGCCGGAGCCGGGCGATGAGCACCTCCGCCCCCTCGAGGGCGGCGGCGGGGCTCGGCTGCGGAGCCGGGCTCAGCTCGACCTGGCCGCCGGGCTCGAAGCTGATCCGCGCCTGCGCGGCGAGGCCGGGGTCGTGGGCGAGGGCCGCCTGCACGTCGGCGATGGGCACCGGGGCGGGGCGCCCCGCCGTGACTCGGACCGGGAGGAGCTCGATCTCGACGCCGACCCTGCCCGGTCCGCCTCGCGCCCCCCCGGCGGGGAGGAAGAGGGCGTTGACCCGCCGTTCCAGGGCCGTCGTCCTGGTGACCTGGTGGGCGACGGTCACGTCGGGACCGCCGGGGCCCGTCGGCGGTGTCGCGCCATCGTGTCGGCGCGATCTTCCGCGATCAGCAGGACCGGCATGCTCTCCCTCCAGGCGAACCGAGCCCGCCGGCAGGGTCCCGGCGGGCACTTCCCGGACATGATAGGCAGAGGTACCTTGCGATCCGATGTCGCACCTCCGCCGCCGCCTCGCCGCCGCCGTCGTGCTCGCCGCGATCGCCGCGGGCTGGTCGGCGGCCGGGGTCGGGGCGTCGACCCCGGCGACCTGGCAGGCGTGGCAGCACCTCCCCGGCGTCTTCGACCTGGCCGGGCCGCGCGCCGACGGCACCGTGGTCGCCGCCGCCGCGGGGAGGCTGTACCAGATCGCCCCTGATGGCCGGATCAGCCCCTTCGCAAATGGGCCTCAGGGCTACCGGGGCAGCGACGGGCCCGAGGCGTACATCGCGCTCTCGCCCGGGCTCCAGGACTCCGGCGCGGGGTGCCGCTTCGCCGGCGGCGACCTCTTCGTCCTCGATCTCGGGACCGTGCCCGAGGTGATCCGGGTCTCCCCCGACGGTCGCGCCGGGGCCTTCGCCTCGGTGCCCGCGACGAAGACGCTCTCGGGGATCGTCTTCGACACCGGCGGCGGCTTCGGCCACCGCCTGCTGGTCGCGGGGCCCGCCGCCCAGGGGGACGGCACCATCGTCGCCGCGATCGACTGCCGCGGCGGCGTGACCACCGTGGCCCACGGGCTGCCGGCCTTCGAGGGCGGCTTCGCCATCGCTCCGCCGAGCTTCGGAGCCCACGCCGGCGAGCTGGTCGTCCCCGACGAGCTCAGCGGCCGCATCCTGGCGGTCACGCCGTCCGGGCAGGCGGTGGAGCTCGCCGCGTCGGGCATCGATCACGGCGGCGACATCGGGGTGGAGAGCGCGGGGGTGGTCCCGCTCAGCGGCGGGGTGCTCGTCGCCGACCGGGGGACCCCGGGCAGCCCGCACCCCGGCACCGACAGCGTGCTGCGCATCGAGCCGGCGGCCCTCGCCGCGGCGGGGGTGGCGCCGGGCGACGTCCTGCTCGCGAGCGAGGGCGGCGTGGTCACCGTCGACCTGCGCTGCGCCGCAACGTGCACGGTGCGGACCGTCGCCGGCGGCCCGGCCCCGGCCCACGGCGAGGGCCACCTCGTCGGCCTCGGGCCGGCGCCGGGAGTGGCCTCCACGCCGGCGGCGACGGCCGCGCCGGGCGCAGGTCGCGGACCGCTGCTCCGCGGGGTGGCGAGCCTGCTCATCGGGGTGGCGGTGATCGGCACCACGCTCACCCTGCGCGCGCGGGCGCGGCGGCGGCGCCGGCGCACCGCGGGCTAAGGCCGGCGTCGCGACGCGCGCGGCGCGCGGCGCGACGGCCGGCCCCCCTCCCCTCGGTTACTCGGCGGCGACCGCCTCCTCGGCCTCCGCCGCGGGCTCCTCGGCCTCGGACTCCGCCTCGGGCTCCGCCTCAGCCTCCGCCGCGGGCTCCTCGGCCTCGGACTCCGCCTCGGGCTCCTCGCCCTCGGCCTCGGACTCCGCCTCCGGCTCCTCGCCCTCGGCTTCGGCCACCGCCACGGCCCCTCCTCCTCGGCAGAGGCCTCCTCGGACTCCTGGGCGCGCGCGACCTCCTCGTCGGACATGTCCCCACCTCCCGGTCCCCCACTCCGTGGACGCTGCAACACCATGCAGAGAGGGAGAGCCGCACGCTCATTATCGCTGTCGCCGGACGGCACCGCAAGTATCTGTCGCGGTTGTCGTGAACCGGCGGACGGCCGGTCCGGCGACCCCCAGGGAGCCCCGCCCCACGCGGGGTGGAGCGGGGCCCTGGACGGATGGTGGGTAGCGGTGTGGAATGCCTCGGCGGGCGGGGATGGGGGACGACTGTTCGGGCCGTCGTGGTGAAAACCGTTGACAGATCAGGGTGTTTCGGGCGGTGTATCAGTCGGGTGCGCGATCGCTTCTCGACCTCGCCTGGGTGCGCCCTCCGGTCGGCGGCGCCGCTCGCCTCCCCGCGGCACGGGGGTGCGACAGCGCTAGGTGGAGCCGACCATCGTGCTCCTGTCTCAGCCTGGTTCTGGCGTACCGGCACTCGCTGTGCGGTGCG
>VBHE01000179.1:28205-30440 GCA_005889515.1 Chloroflexota bacterium
CCACGAAAGACTCAAGGTCAACGCCGGCCGGCCGGACCGCGATCTCGGAGGCGGAACAGTCGCGGCGTCCCCGCGTGCACTCAGGCGCCGCCGGGAGGCCCCACCTCCGCCCAGCGCGCCGCCCGGGCGCGGACCAGCTCCGGGGCGGCGACGCCGCGAATCGAGGCGTCGAGCAGCTCGACGGGGTGAAAGAGGGGCAGCGGTGCGCGCCGCGCGCCGAGGTGGCTGCCGATCTGGAGCAGGCAGCCGGGGTTGGCGGCGGCGATCGCCTCGGGGGCGGCGTCGAGGAGGCGCGCCGCGGTGCGCCGTCCCAGCTCGCCCCCCGCCTCGGGCTCGACCAGGTTGTAGACGCCGGCGCTGCCGCAGCAGTTCTCGCCGGGCGCGACGGCGACGAGCTCGAGGCCGGGGATGGCGGCGAGGAGCGCCCGCGGCTGCTCGCGCACCCCCTGCGCCTGGGCGAGGTGGCAGGCGTCGTGGTAGGCGAGGCGCAGCGGCAGCGGGTGCAGCGGCGGCGGCTCGCCCAGCTCGGCGAGCAGCTCGTTCACGTCGCGGACGGTGGCCGCGAGGCGGCGGGCGCGCGCCGCCCACAGCGGGTCGTCGGCGAGCAGGTCGCCGTACTCCTTGAGCGTCGAGCCGCAGCCGGCGGAGGTGACCGCGAGGCGGTCGGCCCCGGTGCGCTCGAGGCACTCGACGAGCGCGCGCGCCCGGCGCAGCGCCTGTGCCTCGCGACCCGAGTGCAGCTCGAGAGCACCGCAGCACGGCTGCCCGGGCGGGACGAGCACCTCGCATCGGAACGCGGAGAGCACCCGGGCGGCGGCGGTGTTCACCTCCGAGAAGAAGGCGTGCTGCACGCACCCGCTGAGCAGCGCGACGCGCATCCGTCGCGGTCCGCGCGGGGGCAGCCACGCCGGGGTGCCGGTGCGCATGGCGGCGGCGTCGAGCGGGGGCGCCAGCGACTCGATCAGCTGCAGCCGGTCGGGGAGCCGGGCGAGGACGCCGCTGCGCCGCAGCAGTCCGCGCGCGCCGCTGCGCTGATAGAGGAGGAGGACACGGGCGAGGGCGCGCATCCGCCGGGGGTGGGGGAGGAGCGCGAAGAGCACGTCGCGCAGCATCCGGTCGGCGGCGGGGCGGCGCCAGCGGCGCTCGACCTGCTGGCGGGTCTGCTCGATGAGCCGGTCATAGCGGACCCCGGAGGGGCATGCGGGGACACAGGCCATGCACCCCAGGCAGCGATCCCAGTGCCGCACCAGGTCCGCGGAGAGCTCGACGGTGCCGCGCAGCGCCGAATCCATGAGCAGGATGCGTCCCCGCGGCGAGTCCGGCTCCTCGCCCCAGAGCTGGTAGGTGGGGCACGCCTGCAGACAGAAACCGCAGTGCACGCAGTCGTCGAGGAGCGCACGCGCCGGCGGGTGATGGGCGTCGAAGACGCCGGTGCTCGTCATCCGGCGTGCTCGACGTCGCCGAGCGCACGCCCGGGGGCGAGCACGCCCGCGGGGTCGAGGGAGAGCTTGAGGGCGCGCATCAGCGCCACCTCGGGTCCGGTCTCCGAGGGCCAGGCGGCGCCGGCGAGGGCGGCGCCGCCGCGGTGGAGGGCGAGGTGTCCGCCGAGCCGCGCGACCGCCGCGCGCAGCTGCGCGACCACCTCGGGCGACTCCGGCAGGCGCGCCTCGGCGACCCCGAGCGTCGCCCGCACCACCATCTCGGTCGCGTACGCGGAGGCGAGCTCGAGCAGGTCGGCGAGCCGGGTGCGGGGAAACGCCAGGCCCGCCACCGCACCCTCGCCCCGCCACGGCCGCACCACGAGCGCCGAGTCGACCGCCTCGGCCTCCCCGACGTCGAGGATGCGCGCGCCGGAGATCTCCGCGAGCGCCGCCGCCTGCTCGACCACGCCCTCCTCGGTGCCCTCCACGCGCAGCCGCGCGGTGGCGTCCGGCCAGCAGACGTCGGCGGCGGTGAGCACCACCGGGGCGGTGCGCAGCCGGTCGGCGAGCTCGCCGAGCCGGGCGGCCGAGGCGCGCTCGAGCAGCAGGCTCCGGGTCGCCGCCGGGCGGGGATGCAGGCGCACGGTGACCTCGGTGATCACCGCCAGCGTCCCCAGCGAGCCGACCAGCAGCCTGGTGACGTCGTACCCGGCGACGTTCTTGACCACCTTGCCGCCGCTGTGGCCGACGGTGCCGTCGCCGAGCACGTATCGGGCGCCGATGACCAGATCTCGCGCGGTGCCGTAGCGCGCCC
>VBHE01000401.1:0-512 GCA_005889515.1 Chloroflexota bacterium
GCCGAGGACCTCATCGGCGACCTGACGCTGACCGCCAACAAGGTGCGCCAGGCCACCATCACCACCGAGCTCATGGAGATCGTGAGCGGCGCCGCCGCGCTCGAGGGCTGACGCCCCCCACATCCGAGGAGTCACCACCGCACATGGCAATCGGGATCCCCATCGACAGCCAGGAGAAGCGCGCGGTCGGGCGCGTCTCCCAGATCATCGGCCCCGTCGTCGACGTCGAGTTCGAGGGTGACCGCCACCCCGACATCAACACCGCGCTCGAGATCCGGCGCGAGGACGGCCGCCGCCTCGTCCTCGAGGTGCAGCAGGACCTCGGCAACGGCGTGCTGCGCACCATCGCCATGGACTCCACCGAGGGCCTGCGCCGGGGCGAGAAGGTGACCGACACCGGTAGGCCGATCCTCGTCCCGGTCGGCAAGGAGACCCTGGGGCGGATGTTCAACGTCATCGGCGACCCCATCGACGGCAAGGAGCAGGTGACGCCCACCGCGTGGTGGCCGATC
>VBHE01000401.1:550-3229 GCA_005889515.1 Chloroflexota bacterium
TCGAGACCGGCATCAAGGTCATCGACCTGATCTGCACCTTCGCCAAGGGCTCGAAGATCGGTCTCTTCGGCGGCGCCGGCGTGGGGAAGACGGTCATCGTCCAGGAGATGATCCGCAATATCGCCAAGGAGCACGCCGGCTACTCGGTGTTCGCCGGCGTCGGCGAGCGCACCCGCGAGGGCCGCGACCTCTACGGGGAGATGGAGGAGTCCGGGGTCCTCGCGCAGACCGCGCTCGTCTTCGGGCAGATGAACGAGCCGCCGGGGGCACGCGCCCGGGTGGGCCTCACCGGCCTCACCCTCGCCGAGTACTTCCGCGACGAGCTCGGCGCCGACACCCTGCTCTTCATCGACAACATCTTCCGGTACACCCTCGCCGGCGCCGAGGTGTCGGCGCTGCTCGGCCGCATGCCGAGCGCGGTCGGCTACCAGCCGACCCTGGGCACCGAGATGGGCGATCTCCAGGAGCGGATCACCTCGACGAAGACCGGGTCGATCACCTCGGTGCAGGCGGTGTACGTGCCCGCCGACGACTTCACCGACCCGGCGGTGGCGACGACCTTCGCCCACCTCGGGGCGACGGTGTCGCTGAGCCGGCAGATCGCCGAGCTCGGCATCTATCCCGCGGTCGACCCGCTCGACTCCTTCAGCCGGGTTCTCGACCCGCGGGTCGTGGGTGAGGAGCACTACCGCGTCGCCCAGGGGGTGAAGCGGATCCTCCAGCAGTACAAGGAGCTGCAGGACATCATCGCCATCCTCGGCCAGGAGGAGCTCTCCGAGGACCAGAAGCTCACCGTGCAGCGGGCGCGGCGGGTGCAGCGGTTCCTCTCCCAGCCGTTCTTCGTGGCCACCCAGTTCACCGGTCGCGACGGCAAGTACGTGACCCTCGCGGAGACGGTTCGCGGCTTCGCCGAGATCCTCGACGGCAAGCACGACGACCTTCCCGAGCAGGCCTTCTACATGTGCGGCTCCATCGACGAGGCGGTCGAGAACGCCAGGAGGATGTCCGGCGAGGACGACTCCGGCGAGAAGGCGAAGAAGGAGCGGGATGGCCGCCGAGGACGAGAAGCGCTGATGGCCAAGCTGCAGGTGGAGCTGGTCACCGCCGAGGGGCGGCTGGTCAGCAGGGAGGCGGACTTCGTCGTCGCCCCGGGCATCGAGGGCGAGCTCGGGGTCCTGCCCCGTCACATCCCCCTGCTCACCCCGCTGCGCGCCGGCGAGGTGACGGTGCGCAACGACGGCAACGACGAGTACATCTTCGTCGCCGGCGGCTTCCTCGAGGTGCTCCCCGACAGGGTGGTGATCCTCGCCGACGCCGCAGAGCGCGCCGAGGACATCGACGAGGCCCGCGCCGAGGAGGCGCGGAGGAAGGCCCAGCAGCTCCTCGAGGAGAAGCCGGAGGGCATCGACGCCGCCGCCGCGGCCGCCGCCCTGGAGCGGGCGGTGATGCGGCTGCGGGTCGCCGAGCTGCGCCGCCGCCACCGCCGCGAGCCGCCGCCGCAGTAGCCCCGATCAGTCCGGGCCGGCCTGCCCGGTGGCCACCCCCTCGACGGGCGTCCCGCCGAGGGGGCGCAGGCGCTCCACCCGGCCGGCGAGCTCGGCCGCCCCGGTGGCGCGGAGGAACTCGACGCACGCCTGGCGGCTGAAGCGCAGGTGCTGGCCGGCCGCCGGAGGGTCGACCGCGACAGACCGCAGAGCCTCGCCGCCTCGCCCGTGGTGAGCACCTCCCCGGGAACTCCAGCCATGTCCGTCCTCCCACTCGAGGTGAGCCCGCAGGGCGAGGAGCTTGCCAGCCCCAGGCTCTCCCGTCGATGCGGGCGGCCGCCACATGGGTGCGGTCCGCACGCACCGGGAAGGATGCGCCACGCTCGGGTCAGGGGGCGGTGACGGAGGCGTCACGACCCTGCGAGGCCCCGGCGGCGGGCCCAGACTGGAGGCACCCCCTGCTTCGGAGACTGGCCCCTCGAGCTCACTCCTGCACCTGGACGAGCTCGGGGCCGTCTCTCGGGGGATCCCCCTCCGAGGCTCCTGACGGTTGCTGACGAACGGATCTCCGGGCTCCGAAACGTCCCCAGGGCGCTGACCGTTCCACGCACAGGCCGAGCGCCGCCAGGCGCTGCTCAGCCGCAGCGAACGGAGCAGGCTCGTCAGAACCAACCAACGCCCCACTCGGAAAAGCTGATACCGCATGGATCTCCTACGCATCACCGGCGGGCGGCGCCTCGAGGGCGCGGTCCCCACCTCCGGCAGCAAGAACGCCACCCTCCCGGTGATGGCGGCGGCGCTGCTGACCGATCAGCCGGTCGAGCTCCTCAACGTCCCCGACATCGAGGACATCGAGACGATGGCGCGGATGCTCCGCCACCTCGGCGTGGCGGTCGAGCGTCCGGCCCCCACCCAGTGGCGGCTGCAGGCCGACGTCGGGCCCGAGTCCACCGTCGCCGCCTCGCTGAGCCGCCGGCTCCGCGGCTCCTTCCTCCTCCTCGGCGCCCTGGTCGCGCGCACCGGCGAGGCGGTGATCGCCCGTCCCGGCGGCGATGACATCGGGATGCGCCGGGTCGAGCAGCACCTCGAGGGCCTGCGCGCCATGGGCGCGGAGATCACCGAGGAGGGCGACGCCATCGTCGCCCGGGCGGCGCGGCTGCGCGGCGCTCGCATCGACCTCGACATGCCCACGGTC
>VBHE01000180.1 GCA_005889515.1 Chloroflexota bacterium
GAGCCCCCGCCTCCGGGCCCGTTGCCGCCGTGAGTCGGGCCGGATGACGGGTGCGACGTCGGCCGCGCCGTCGGCGTCGGCGTGACCGCCAGGGTGTCCGCGCAGCGGTCCTTCGGGCACCTCTGACCGCAGCTGTCGAGCTGGCAGACCGGGTCGGGGCGGACCACGCAGCGGCAGCCGCGGTGGTCGGCGTCACCGCCGCCGCAGAAGGGCGGATGGCAGCCGGGGTCGCCGCCGCAGGCGTCGCGGCACTCGGCCGCGGCGACCCGCCACGGCGAGTCGAAGACCCGCCCACGGTGATCCTCGCGCAGGTCCTGGAAATAGAACTCGACGTAGTCCGTGGTGCGCGCGTCGCCGGGGACGTGCAGCGTCACCCTGAAGCCCCCGTCCGAGGCATCCGGTTCGACGACGACGAACACCGCGAGGTCGGTGCGGAGCGCGCAGGTCTCGGGGCGTCCGCCGACGCACGGCTCGATGCGGACACGGTCGCCGGCCGGCCAGCCGGTGCCGATGGCGACCACGATCGACCCCGGCGGACCGCCCGCCAGGCTCAACCGGACGTCCTGCACCTCGTCGGGCGCCGACCGCGGCGCGAGGGTCACGACCACCCCGAGCCTCGCCTGCTCGGCGACCAGGGTGTCGGTGTCGATGTCCGCCCTCGCGGACTCGCTCCCGCCACCGATGGGACGGCCGAACGGCCGGCCGGTCGAGGTCTCGAGGAGCACCAGGGTCGGGAGCTCCCTCGACGCCGGGGCGATGACGACGAGCGCCGCCGGCTCGAAGCGCTCCCAGTGCTCGCCGACGAAGTGCGCCGCGGTCTGCACCTTCGCGGGGATTCCCAGCGGGTCGCCGCTCAGGCAGCGGACTCGGGGCTCGCCGTGACGGTCGACGAGCACCGCCGTGTCCCGCTCGAGGACCACCTGGTAGGGCACGCCCCGGCCGTCCTCGTGGCGCCAGTCCGTGACCCGGACGTCGTCGAGGACGTCGACCGCGACCAGGCCGTCGATGAAGTCGTGGAGGCCGTCCACGTCGACCCCGACCGACGACGCCCAGGCGCGGGCGAGATCGCCGTCGCCGTCGAGGTTGCGAACGAGGATCCGCGCGTCGCACGGCGCCACCCCCATGTGCCCGCCGTAGAGCTGGGGCACCGAGCCGTCGACGCTGGCGAGCGAGGCGGAGGGCGTCGCGACGGCCGCGGAGACCGTCGCGCCGTTCGCCGCCGGCGGCGGCGCCTGCGGTGGAGGCCCCTGCGGGACCGCCACCGGGGGCGTCTCCCCGGACGGCGGCGCGGTCGGCGGCAGCGCCGGGTTGACGCCCGGGGTCATGAGCGACGCGGTGAAGGGGTTGGGGCCGGTGCTCGCGGCGGGCGCGAGGTAGATCTCCCCGGATGCCTGAGCGCCGCCTCCACCGCGGCCGAGCACGCCGAAGGTGAGGATCAGTCCCGCGATCACCGCAGCGACCACCGCGACCGCGGCGATGCCCTTCCTGCGGACGCTCCGTCCGTCTCCCGCCATTCCCTCTCTCATCCCGTGGGCCCGGGCGTCGATGTGACACCACGCAGGCGTCGACGGAATCATGACCGCTCCGGCGGCGGGAGTCCACGCGGCCGTTCGCGGAGCGCCCCGGCAGGGCGTCCGGGCGCTCCGTATAGTGGAGGTGGCACCGACCAGCCGCCGACCGGGTCCTCCCGGACGCCGGCGACCGAGAGGGACGGAATGAGGGGGCTCCGCATCCGCGCGGACGGCGACGAGGTGCTGGTCGAGTCCTCCCGGGAGGTGGTGGTCATCGGGCGCGGCCCCGAGGCGCGGGTCCGCTGCCAGGACTCCCGGGTGTCGCGCCGCCACCTGCTGCTCCGCCCCGAGAACGGCGGCTGGCTGGTCGAGGACCCGGGCAGCGCCAACGGCACCTTCCGGGACGGCGACCGGATCGAGAGCTTCACGCTCCTCGAGCCCACCAGCCTTCGCCTCGGCGACCCCGCCACCGGCGTCGTCGTCGAGCTGGTCCCGGATCGGGGCGACGAGACCGTGGTGCTCGATCCGGATTCGACCCGCCTGTACGAGTCACCGCCGCCGCTGCCGCCGCCGGCGCCGGTGCCGTCGCGCGCCGGGGTGGTGCGCATCGGCCGCTCCGCGAGCAACGACATCGTGCTCGAGGACCTGCAGGTCTCGCGGCAGCACGCCGAGCTCGTGCGCGACGGCGACGGTGCGTGGGAGCTCGTCGACCTCGGGAGTCACAACGGCACCTTCGTCAACGGCTCCCGTATCACCCGGGCACGGCTCACCGAGGACGACCTGGTCAGCTTCGCGGGGCGGCGCATGCGCTTCACCGGCGGCGCGCTCGCCGTCCATGTCGACGCGGAGGCGACCAGCCTCGAGGCGCTCTCCCTGATCGTGCGCAGCGACGCCGGGGCGGTGCTGCTCGACGAGGTCACCTTCTCGCTCGGCCGCTGCTCCTTCCTCGCCGTGGTCGGCACCAGCGGCGCGGGCAAGTCGACGCTGCTCAACGCGCTCGCCGGCTTCCGCCCCGCGCAGGAGGGCTCAGTGCTCTTCGGGGGCCGCGACCTCTACGCGTCCTACGAGGAGATGCGACAGCGCATCGGGTACGTCCCCCAGGACGACATCCTCCACCCCCAGCTCACGGTGCGACGAGCGCTTCGCTATGCGGCCGAGCTGCGCTTCCCCCCCGACGTCAGCAGTACCGACCGCGAGGCGCGGGTCGAGGAGGTGATGGCCGAGCTCGGCCTGAGCGCGCGCGCCGACCTCGTCATCTCCAAGCTGAGCGGCGGCCAGCGCAAGCGCACGAGCATCGCCGTCGAGCTGCTGACCAAGCCCGAGCTGCTCTTCCTCGACGAGCCGACCAGCGGTCTCGACCCGGGGATGGAGAAGGGGGTGATGAGCCTGCTCCGCGAGCTCGCCGACGGCGGGCGCACGGTGATCGTCGTCACCCACAGCGTGCAGAGCCTGGCGCTCTGCGACCGCGCCCTGGTGCTCGCCCCCGGCGGGCGCACGGCCTTCTTCGGGCCACCCGGGGAGGCCCTCGAGCACTTCGGGCGAACCGACTTCGCCGACGTCTTCAGCGATCTCGAGGCCGGGCGCGACCTCGACTGGAAGACCGGCTTCCTGGGCAGCCCGTACGCGCGCCACGTACGCCGCCGCGAGCATCCGCACCGCGTCGTGGACTCCACAGCGACTCCGGCTCCACCGCCTGGACACCGCTGGCTGCGCCAGTGGTGGACGCTCACCCGCCGCTACGTCGCGGTGATCGCGAGCGACCGCAGCAACCTCGCGCTGCTCGCGGGGCAGGCGCCGGTCCTCGCGCTGGTCATCCTCCTCGCCAACGGCAGCGGCGGCTTCGACCCCGACACGAACGTCGCGGTGCGCGTCGCCCAGTCGGTGGGCGTCTTCGTCGCGGTGACCGCATGCGTCCTCGGCGCCGCCAACGCGATCCGGGAGATCGTCAAGGAGCTGCCCGTCTACCTGCGCGAGCGCGCCGTCGGGCTCTCGATCAGCGCGTACGTCGGCTCCAAGGTGGCGGTTCTCTCGTTCATCACCGTGGTTCAGGCCGCGGTGCTCGTGATCATCGCCACCGCCCGGCAGGGGTCGCCGCCCGATGCGGCGCTGCTGCCTTCCTGGCGGCTCGAGATGATCCTGGGAATGGCGCTCTGCGGGCTGGCGTCGATGGGCCTCGGGCTGATGATCTCGGCGTGGGTGCGCAACGGCGACAAGGTGGGCACGCTCATCCCCCTCATCCTCGTGCTCCAGCTGGTGCTCTCCTCCGCGCAGCTCGGCATCTACGACAAGCCGGTGCTCGGACAGATCGCCGACGTTGCCAGCGCGCAGTGGGGC
>VBHE01000181.1:0-3257 GCA_005889515.1 Chloroflexota bacterium
GCAGCAGCCGCCGGTGCGAACCGCCATCACCGTTCCCTTCCCGACGCAGCGCGCCCGGCACGAGGCTCCGGAGGATCCCGCCCGGCTCCGCGACGTCCACGTCGACCCGTCGGTGCGGACGATACCCGCCTGGCTGCTCGCCGTGATGGTCGTGGCCGTGGCCGGCGTCGCCTGCCTCGCCGCCTACCTGCTGCTGAGGCTGCCCGGCTCGCGGCGGTCTGATATCGTCCTGACCGGACCGACGGGACGGGTGAGAGGGCGGGAAATGCGTCGCGTGGTCATCACCGGTGGCGCCGGTTTCATCGGGTCGCACCTCTGCGACCGTCTGCTGCACCGCGGGCTCTCCGTCGTCTGTCTGGACAACCTGCTGACCGGTTCCGCCGACAACGTCGCCCATCTCTTCAGCAACCCGCGCTTCTCGTTCCGCCACTACGACGTCACCGAGTACCTCTACGTCGAGGGGGAGGTCCACGCCATCCTCCACTTCGCCTCCCCGGCGTCGCCGATCGACTACGCCCAGATGCCGATCGAGACCCTGAAGGTGGGCACCCTGGGGACGCACAAGTCGCTGGGGCTCGCCAAGGCCAAGCGGGCGCGGTTCCTGCTCGCCTCGACGAGCGAGGTGTACGGGGATCCCGAGGTCCATCCCCAGCCCGAGGACTACTGGGGCAACGTGAACCCGGTGGGGCCGCGGGGCGTCTACGACGAGGCGAAGCGCGCCGCCGAGACCTTCGTCATGGCGTATCACAACGCCCACGGGCTGGACACCCGGATCGCGCGCATCTTCAACACCTTCGGTCCGCGGATGCGGCGCAATGACGGACGGGCGGTGCCCGCCTTCATCACCCAGGCGCTCGCCGGCGACCCCCTGACCGTCTTCGGCGACGGGTCGCAGACACGGAGCCTCTGCTACATCGACGACCTCGTCGAGGGCCTGATCCGGCTGCTCTTCTCCGACTACCACCTCCCGGTCAACCTCGGCAACCCCGGCGAGCTCACCGTCGTCGAACTGGCGGAGATGATCCTGGAGCTGACCGGGAGCCCGAGCCCGGTCGTGCACCAGCCCCTTCCGGTCGACGACCCCCGGCGCAGGCGCCCCGACATCTCGACGGCGATGCGGATCCTGGGATGGACGCCGCAGATCCCCCTCCGCGACGGCCTCGAGCGCACAATCGCCTGGTGGACGGACGGTGGACCGCACGCGCGCATCCCCGCCTCCGGGCACACATCGCTCGCCGGCCGGGTCGTCGCGCCGGCGAGTGGCCGGCCGGCCGCACCGGTCTGATGGAGCCCTTGCGCCTCGCCGCCTCCATGCTTGACGGCGGATGCCTCCCGCGTGGAGAGGCGGCGGGAGGAAATGACGACCAGCAGGTGTCATAGGCAGCCTGCATGAGGTGCCTGGGCACCGAGGCGACGGTCGGCACGAGGATCCTCCGCTCCTCCCGTCTCGAGCGCGCCAGGACAAGGCCTGGAGCCCCGACCAGCTCCCGGTGACGCCGCGCGTCACGTCGTGACGGGCTTTGTCACGCCCTGTCGTTGAGCGTCGGGCACCGGACTGGAGGCGAGCAAGAGAGAGGGGTGGCGGTCCACAGCGCCGATCGTCGGCCTCGCCGGAGCCCGACGCCGATCGCCGGCCGCGAGCTCGGGTACGCCGACCTGACCGGATGGCGGTACGACGCGGCGCCGCCTCAACCGCTGACCGGACCCGCGCACCACGCCACCGCCGCTCGGCCACGCCACTCCGACTCCCGCCTGCGCGCCGTCCTCCTCATGCTCGGCGCGCTCGACGTGGGCATCGCCGCCATCGCCGCCCTGGCAGGCGTCGTCCTGCGCTTCGGCGAGCACCCGGCTGACAGCGGAGGCGTGCCCTCCGTGGTGCTGGTGAGCTGCCTCCCGGCCGTCTGGTCGCTGACCGTCCTGCTCGCCGGCGGCTACGACCGACGGTGCCTCCTCACCGGCCCCGACGAGTTCCGGCGCATCGTCAATTCGGGCGTGTGGCTCCTCGCGGCCATCGCCTTCCTCGACTTCGCCGGCAGGCTGGAGGTGTCGAGAGGCTTCGTCGCGATCACCGTGCCCCTGGTCACCGCCTTCACAGTGATCGGGCGAGGGTGCGCCCGCACCGTGCTGCAACGCCATGTGATGGGAGGCCATCCGCTCCACCGCGTGGTCGTGGTGGGATCGCCGGCGGAGGTCCGGGATCTCATCCGCCACATGCGACGCTCGCCGCAGGCTGGATACGAGGTGGTGGGGGCGTGCCTCGATGGCGGGCCCTCCATCGTCGAGGTCGACGGCGGGGCGATCCCGGTGCTGGGCGGGCCCGTCGACGCGCTCGAGGTGGCCAACGCGGTGGATGCCGACACCCTGGCGGTCGCGGGGACCAGCGCGGTGGGGAGCCGGCATCTGCGTGAGCTCTCGTGGCAGATGGAGGGCAGTGGGATCCAGCTCATGGTCGCCCCCGCGCTCACCGACGTCGCCGGGCCGCGGATCGTCGCTCGTCCGGTGGCGGGGCTGCCCCTCCTCCACGTCGAGGAGCCGGCCTTCACCGGCGCCCGGCGGCTGCTCAAGGCGATCATCGACCGCCTCGCCGCGGTCGTGCTGGCGATCCTCCTCGCCCCGGTTCTCGCCATCCTCGCGCTCGCCGTCCGGCTCACCAGTCCCGGTCCCGTGTTCTTCCGGCAGGTCCGGGTGGGGCTGAACGGCCGCCGCTTCGCGATGTGGAAGTTCCGGACCATGTGCGCCGGAGCCGACGCCATGGATCTCGACGATCTCAACGAGCAGGACGGGCCGCTCTTCAAGGTCCGCCAAGACCCCCGGGTCACCCCCCTCGGCCGCTGGCTGCGCAAGTACTCCCTCGACGAGCTTCCCCAGCTCTGGAACGTCATCGACGGGTCGATGTCCCTGGTCGGCCCCAGGCCCCCGCTCCCCGGCGAGGTGGACCGGTACGAGACCGACGCGCGACGGCGTCTGCTCGTCAAACCGGGACTCACCGGCCTCTGGCAGGTGAGCGGCCGATCGGACCTGTCGTGGGAGGAGGCCGTCCGGCTGGACCTCTACTACATCGAGAACTGGTCCGTCGGCATGGATGTCATGGTGCTGTGGAAGACCCTGTCGGCCGTGCTCAGCGGCCAGGGCGCGTACTAGAGGCGAGCTCGGCCGGGGTCACCCCCCGGACGACATGCTGCTGTCCAGGTCCTGTCCGTAGGGCGCCGCGCGCCAGGCTGTGAAGTCGAGCATCCTGCCCGGCTCGTAGGCGGTGA
>VBHE01000181.1:3353-4542 GCA_005889515.1 Chloroflexota bacterium
AGGGATAGGTCCCGTAGTTGGAGAGCAGCGCCTGCTGCCCGCACGGGTCGTCCCTGCACCCGATCGCCGCCCTGTCGAGGAGGAAGTCGTTGTCGCGGACGGAGACGTTCTGCGTCCGCCAGCGACAGTCCGCATCGTACGGAGCGGCATCGATGGTCCCGGGAACGCAGGTCGTGAGGGTGGCGGCACCGCCGACGGTGCAGTAACCACCGCTCGTGTTGGCAGGCGACCCACAGAAGCGGTCGGCGTTCTCCCAGAGGGCCACCCCACCCCAGTTGTCCTCCAGGTGATTGCCGCTGATGTCGAGCGAGGTGATCGGACCGCCCGTGCGCCGGTCACCGCCACTCTCGGAGATGTAGATGGCGGCGATGGTGAAGGTGTCCCCCCTGGCGGCGTACTCCCTGCCCTTGACCAGGGCGTTCCGCCGGATGGTGTTCCCGTGGATGACGGCGTTGTAGCTGATCTCGTAGACGATCGCCTCGTCATCGTTCTCCTCGATGACGTTGCCTGCCACGAGGAATGCGACGTTGTCGGTGTCCGCCCACAGGCCCACGCCCCGGTTGTGGTGCACCCAGTTGCCGGCGATCGTGGCACCCCGGACGTTCCAGAACTTGGCACCGGCGGCGCAGCCGCAGCCCCGGATCCGGTGATCCCAGTCGTCGGTGTTGTTGTCTCGTTGCGGTCGATGAGGAGGTGGTCGACCCCGCTCGGCGCGTATGCGCTGAGCCCGTACTGTCCATTCCCCGTCAGGCAGTCGTAGCGCACGACGTCGTCGCTTCCCACCAGTAGCCCCGCACCGGCGTTGCCTCGGATCGTCGAGTGCTCGATCGTCCATCCGCCGCCGCCGTCGTGATTGACCACCCCCTCGTTGGCGTTACCTCCGGCGGTGCCGAACCCCTGGATCGTGAGGTTCCGGATGGCCACTCCGCGGGCGTGCTGGGTGAAGGCGTAGCGGTTGAGATGGCGGCCGTCGAGGATCGCGCCGGGCGCCCCGACGAAGGAGTCGCCGTCCTTGGGAACGACCTGGTCGAAGGCGCCCCCGCCCAGGGTGTGGACGCCGGGGGCGAGCCAGAAGGTGGTGCCGGGGTCGGACGCTCCGGTCACGTCGGCGAGGTCGGTCCCCGGATCCACCCGCACCGAGCCCGCCGGCGGGGTGGCGGGGCCGTCGAGCAGCGCGCTGTTCCCGCAC
>VBHE01000181.1:4616-9959 GCA_005889515.1 Chloroflexota bacterium
GCAGCGCGAGGGCGGCCAGGGCCGGGGACGCGATCGGCGGCCTCAGCGCCGGAAGCTCCGCGCCAGGATCGAGAAGGTGTTGGCTCTGCCGAGGCGTTCCCCGACCCGCTGCCAGACGGCGGATTGAGTCGACCAGTAGGGCAGCAGCGAGACGGCGTCGAAGCGAGGGCGGAGGGCGGAGAGCAGAGCGCTGTGATCCACTCCACGCCGGACGACGTGGTATTCGACGACGTCGCGCGGATTGCGATTGTCGTGAAAACCACGAATGCGCCGCAGCCGGGTCCTGGCTCCCTCGATATAGTCGCCCCTCGTGGCCCGCCACGAGAGGTATGCCAGCCTGGTGAGATACGAGTCGCTCGGGCTCAGGCTCGGGTACCAGAGGGGGTCCTGGACGGTGATCAGGCTTCCTCCCCTGGCCAGGTGCCTGGTGATCGCATTCTCGACGAAGGAGACGTAGTCGGGGATGTGATGCAGCACCGAGGCGCAGACGACGAGGGAGAAGACGTCGTCACCGAGGATGCTCAGAGAGCCGTCCTCGTCGAAGAGCGCCGAGAATCGTGGTTTCAGCCCATATCGCGGTCGCGACGACGGTGCAGCCGGCGGCGAGTGCCGGCTCCGTGTAGCCGCCGTGCCCTGCGCCCACCTCCAGAACGGTCAGCGGCAGGCCGTTGCCCTCGATGATCCTGATCTCGTCGCGAAGCAGCGAGACGAGCCGGTTGTACAGCGACCAGTGCCGGAGATGCGGGCTCCCCGCGCGGTAGTCGTGGGCGGATCCGTGGCCGACACCCTGCAACGAGTGCGGAGACAACGAGGCGTCCGTCGCGGGTCCGGTCACGTGTGGAGGGTGGTCATCACGTGCCGCAGCACAATCGTCCGCCTACTCGTGGAGCATGCACCGGCATTGCCACAGTCGCAAGAGTCACCGCCCCTCGAAACAACACCGAACAGTGACCGATCGACGGCCCGGAGTCAAGCCTGCCGACCGGTCGGATGTGTGCAGCACCGGCGCCATCACCGCGTCGCCACCCACTCGTCACACATCCGCACCCGCATGTCATGTGGTCGGCTCGGCTGTCGACGAGGATGTCCGATGGTCGCCGAACCGGCTTCGCGTATCGTTTCCGTTCTACGGACGGGAGGAGGGGCACCCATGCCGAACCCCACCGAGACCCGAGGCCGCCGGGGCGGCCTGGGGTTCCGGCCGCGTGGAGGCGCGGGCCGCCGTCAGCGGCTCCGCCTCGACACTGCTGACGGCGACCCTGTCGGTGGGGGCGCTGGGGCAGCACGGCGCCTCCGCGACGGTCACCACCTCGACGGTCGCGGTGGTGGGCGGCGCCACCACCTTCGCATCGGGCAACGGCGGGGCACCCACCACCCCACTCCCAAAGGGCGTCGTGAGCGGCGATCTGCTGGTCGCCTACGTGGAGAGCTATCCGTTCACCACGATCACCTGCGGACAGGGATGGACGAAGCAGCTGGACGCCGTGAACGGGAGCGCCTCACGGCTGGCGGCCTGCACCCGGTTTGCGGGCGCGAACGAGTCGAGCCCGGCCGCCTCGGTGAACCCGCCGACGCAGGTCTCGATGATCACGATGGCCTTCTCGGGCGCGGACCCTTCCCATCCGGTCGAGGCGGCGGCGGGAGCCGCAGGGCTCACCTCTCCCAGCGTCTCCAGCACCGTGCCGCAACCGTTGCTGGTGCTGGGCGAGGGCAGCAACACGTGGCAGGCGGTCGCCCACGCACCGGCGGGAGCCACCCTCGGCGCCACCGTCAACGACTCGGCCAACTCCCAGGTGGCGGTCGCCACCAGGCCCGGCGGCGCGGCCGGACCAACCGGCGCCAGCACCTGGTCCACCTCGCCTCCGAGCACCAGCGCCGCCTCCGCCACCCTGGCGCTTCGCCCCACGGCGAGCACGGCCACGCCCACCCCCACGCCCTCGCCCACGGCGTCGCCGACGCCCACGCCGGGCGCAGGGTACCCCGCCGCACCCCCAGCGCAGATCTGTGGCAACGCCACCCTGCTCGGCGGCCCATCCATCCAGCCCGGCGGGTCGATCCGGGTCGACCCCGGCGCGAACCTCAACACCGTGACCCAGGCCCAACCGCCGGGGACGACCTTCTGGCTCTCACCCGGGACGTTCACGGTCGGTACCGATCCATACGGCCAGGTGATCCCCAAGGACGGCGACGTCTACGTCGGTGCACCCGGGGCGGTTCTCGACGGCCAGCACCTGAACCGCTACGCCTTCACCCAGCAGGCGGCGAACGTCACCATCAGCCACCTCACCATCCAGAACTTCGGAGCCGCCGGCACCAACCGCGACGAGGGCGTCGTGAACCACGACGGCGGCACCGGGTGGACGATCGAGTACGACACCATCCAGAACAACGCGGGCGCCGGAGTGTTCATCGGCAGCGGCAACACGGTGAGGTTCAACTGCCTCCAAGACAACGGTCAGTATGGCTTCAGCATGTACAAGGCGGTCCAGGGTTCGCTGACGGCGATCGTGCTCACCCACAACGAGGTCGCTGGGAACGACACAGACGACTGGGAGACGCGGATCCCGGGCTGCGGATGCACCGGCGGCGGAAAGTTCTGGGACGCTCACAACGTCACCGTCACCGACAACTGGGTGCACGACAACAGGAGCGTCGGCCTGTGGGCGGACACCGACGACTACGGCTTCCTGATCGACGGCAACTACATCGACGACAACGCCGCCGAGGGGATCTTCTACGAGATCAGCTACAACGCGAGGATCACGAGCAACACCCTGAAGCGCAACGCCCTGGTCAAGGGCGCCGCGTATGCGGCCAGAGGGGACAACTTCCCGGTCGCCGCCGTCTACCTGTCGGAGAGTGGCGGGGACAGCCGGGTGAACGCCGGCGCCTACTCGACCCTCGAGGTGGCCGGGAACGATCTCGAGGACAACTGGGGTGGTGTGACCATCTGGGAGAACGCCGACCGCTTCTGCAACTCACCGGCGAACACCAGCAGCTCGTACTGCACCCTGGGAGGAGCTGCCAGCCTGAGCACCTGCGTCCAGGGCACCATCGACAAGGCGCCGTACTACTCCGACTGCCGCTGGAAGGCACAGAACATCTCCGTGCACGACAACCTGCTCGTCTTCCACCGCGCCGACGTCGGCTGCACCACCTCGGGGTGCGGTCAGCAGGCGATCCTCTCCAACTTCGGCACCTACCCCAGCTGGTCACCATACCAGGGCACGGTGATCCAGGATGCGATCGCGTATGGGCAGAACAACCGATTCAGCAACAATCACTACGTGGGCGACTGGGCGTTCACAGCGTACGAGGCTGGACGCTTCCTGCGCTTCGCGGCGTGGCAGGCGGCCCCCTACAGCCAGGACGCCGGGAGCACGATCGGATAGCGCCCGGCGCCGGATCAGGCGCGGCCGGCGGACGCGACCACGGGCGGGGCGTCCTTCACCGCCTCGACGTACAGATGCCACCCGAGCCGGCGCTCCAGCCACCGGGCCACGGCGGAGCGGCTGAACCGGTCACCGCCCGGGTAGAGGCGCAGGTTGAGATACCTGACCTGCATCGACGTTGCGCGGAGGCCGTCGCAGAGGAGACCGCGCAGCTCGTCCTCGGAGTACACCTTGGACAGCGGATTGGCCGGCCCGTCGGTGTTGTGGGAGAGGAAGAGCGCAGGGTCACGCACATAGCGGAGCCCATGGGCGGAGAGCAGCGCCCGATGCCCCGACACCACATCGGGCGGCTCGCCGGTGAGGCGGGACACCAGCGACGTCGTCCCGGGAACCGCGAGCACGAGGCAGAGCGCCCGCCGGACCACCATGATCGACACGTGGTAGTTGATCGACCGCCGGTGGTAGACCATCACCAGGGCCATCCCTCCCGGCCGCAGGACACGGTGGAACTCACGCACCGCCGCCTCGGTGTCGCGCACGTGGTGGATGACGCCATGGGAGAAGACCAGGTCGAAGCTGCGGTCCGCAAAGGGAAGAGCGGTGATCGAGCCGGCGACGAATCGCCCGGGCAGGCGGTCGAGCTCGAAGCGGCGCGTGGCCAGGGCCAGGGCGGTCGGGCTGAAGTCCAGTCCGGTGTAGTGGGCACCGGCCGCGGCGAAGCGCGCCCCGTCGGTGCCGATCCCGCACCCCGCCTCGAGGACGTCGCAGCCCGACCACCGCTCGAAGCGGACCACCTCGGGGATGTGCGGCTCGAGCGCGTACCGCCGCGCGGTCACCTCGTCGTAGAACGCCCTGGTCCCGATCGGCGCCCGGGCGGTGCGAAAGCCGGGCTGGTACCTGGTCCAGAACTCCCGGTTCCTCACCGATGAAACTCCAGGACGCTCACCATGTCGCCGTCCCCGGGTCCGCAGACACCGCGTCCCACGAGAGTGATCGCGGGCTCCCGCCTGCCGAATCCGGGTGAGTGCCAGCCGGCGATGGGATCCGTCTCCCCCCGATGGGCTGACCAGCAGAGGCGCTCGGGAAGCCGCAGGGTGGCCGATCCCCGACCTGCTACCGGCCACTCGAGGTGGGCGACGGCGCCGCTGAGATCGGCGTGGACGGCGGGACCGAGATGGAACGCCAGCCGGCAGCGGTGACGGCCGCCGCTCCGCACCCGGTCGACCACCGTGACGCGGCGTTCGCAGCGGTCGAGTCGCACCGTCCGGCGGTGCACCGCGGGGGGGTCGAGCCGTCGGTACCCGTCGTGCTCTGCGGTCCACGACAGGATGCGAGCATCGTCCTCCTCGGTGAGGTGGAGCACGTGACCGTGCGCGTGACGGGACCACAGGAAGGGACCGCCCGAACTCGATTGGTCGCGCTCGTCGAGTTCGAGCGTGTTGTGCCCGAGGGTCGGCCGGAAGTAGGAGCGCCAGGCGGGCTCGCCGTGATAGCAGTACGTGCCCGGGTCGGCGAGCACCTCGACGCCGCCATGGCGGACCTCGATCGACAGGGCGTCGGCGTGCGCGTGCGCCGCGATGGAGAGGAAGCCGTGCGGTCCACCGTCACAGCGAACCCATATCTCCGGCAGGTCGGCCACCGAGGTTCTGAGCAGGGTGAGCCCGGCGTCGGCGAAGTGGAACGGCCGTCGTCCAGGACGGTCGTGGATCTCCCTCCGCCGGCCCACCAGACCGGTCAGGAGCGTGCTCCGCGCATCTCCCCGCACCGTGGCGGGCCACCAGGGCCGGGCGCCGACCAGGGCAGCACCCAGGGCGAGGAGCGAGGACCACGAGGTGCCCTCGACAGCGTCGAGGACGAGGGCCCGCCCATCGTCGCCGTCTCCCTGGCGCGGCCCTGCGAGCCGCTCGTCGACGAGGGCGGCGGCGGCGTCGACCATCCGGCACAGGCTCCC
>VBHE01000182.1:0-4143 GCA_005889515.1 Chloroflexota bacterium
CCACTCGAACCCGGCCGCCCGGTACATGGCGTCGACGGGGTGGGCGTGGTGGAAGCCGTAGGTGAGCCCCGCGGTGTGGGTGAGCAGGTGCCAGACCCGCATCGGCTCCGCCATCGGCACGGTCAGCGGATTCAGCGAGGAGCCCTTGGAGTAGACGCGGGTCTCACGAAAGGAGGGGATGTAGCGGGCGACCGGGTCGGTGAGCTGGAGCCGCCCCTCCTCGTAGAGCATCATCGCCGCGACCGAGGTCACCGGCTTGGTCATCGAGTAGATCCGCCAGCGCGTATCGATCTCGACCGGGCGGCCGGCCTCGAGGTCGCGGTGACCGCCGCAGGAGAGGTGGACGACGCGCCCGAAGCGGGTGACCAGCGCCAGCCAGCCGGGCAGCCGGCCGTCCTCGACGTAGCCGTCGAAGTGGCCCGGGATCCGCGCCAGCCGGGCGGCTTCGAACCCGACCTCGCCGGCCTCGACCTCGACCTGAAGCTCGGACCCCGTCATCTCCGACCCCCGCGAACACCAAGTACGACAAGATCGCCACGGTAATTTGACACAAAGCCGGGGTGCGGGTACCGTCGGGGTCGACGCGTGGCGGCGCTCGCCGGAGCATGGATGGCCGGCGACCGGTGGTCGCCGGGATGAGGGGAAGGGATGATGAGCGCGACCGCCACGGCCGCTATGAAGTGGACATATGTGACCCGAACGCTGCCCCACGGCGTCTCCATGGCCATGGGAGAGTGGCGCCGGCCGCCGCGGCCGGGGGACCTGGTCGTCGGCCGGATCACCGAGATCGGGGTGCACGACCACGCGGAGAGTCGCAATGGGCGGCGGATGCGGCTGTACGGCGGCGACCTGATCGTCGGCGCGCTCGGCAACCGGTACGCGACGGACCTCTACGAGGGCTACGTCATCGACAGCCCGAGCGCCCACCTGCTCACCGCCGGTGGCGTGGTCGGCAGCGTGGTGTCCAGCCACGACGCCCTCAGCGAGCCGACCCGGGTCGAGATCGTCGGCGGGCTGGTCGGCGCCACCGGCGTGCCGCTCTCCACCGAGGACTTCGCCCAGCCGGCCCCGGCGACGCCGATGCGCCGGCCGCCGACCCTGGTGGTGGTGGGGTCGGGGATGAACACCGGCAAGACCACGGTCGCCGCGGCCCTGATCCGCGGCTGGACGCGCGCCGGCCTGCGCGCCGGGGCCGGGAAGGTGACCGGATCGGGAAGCGGCAAGGACCGCTGGGAGTACCTCGACGCCGGCGCCGTCTCGGTGCTCGACTTCCTCGACTTCGGCATGCCCTCGACCTTCGGCTACCCCGGCGACCGGCTGGGCTCGACGATGCTCGGCATTCGTGACCGCCTCGCGGTGGAGGGGTGCGAGGTGATCGTCCTCGAGATCGCCGACGGGCTGCTCATGCCGGAGACCGCGCGGCTGCTCAAGGTGCTCCGCGGGGAGGCGGACGGGGTCATCCTCGCCGCCGGCGACGCCCTCGGGGCTCGGTCGGGTGTCGACATCCTCCACGACCTCGGGCTGCCCGTCCGCGCGATCAGCGGCCTGCTGAGCCGCAGCCCGCTCGCCGCGCGCGAGGCGCTGCGGGCCACCGGGCTGCCGGTGCGCACCGTCACCGAGCTGGCCGCGGGCGACGCCCTCGACCTGCTCCCCGCCGCAGGCGCAGCGGCGCTCTGATATCGCCGGCGAGGAGTTGACTGCGATTTTCGACGGTTGCTAGGGTCGCGGTGCCATGCATCATCTCCCTGCGTTCCGTGTACGGTCTCTCATCAGCGTTCTCGCGCTCGTCGCCGGCGGGATCCCGGCCGCGGCGCACGTCGCGCACGCCGACGCCTCTCAGTGCCCGACCGAGGAGGTGTGCATCTGGAGCGGCGCCCAGTACAGCGGCACGTTCACGTCGGTTCAGGACGAAACCTGCGACGACGCCACCGTGGGCTCGGCGCTGAACAACGACCCCGACACCCTGCAGGAGCTGCGCATCTATCCGCAGCCGGGCTGCGCGGGGACACCGGTGGTGATCAAGGCGAAGAGCTGGAGCTCCAACGTCTCCGGGCGCAGCTACCGGAACTGGCACGACCCGCGCGACCCCGCGGGGCCCTGACCGGCGGGCACGGCCCCGCCTTCGGGCTGGACTTGGGGTCTAAACTAGGGGTGTGACCCTGCGCCCCCTGCCCGCCCCGCTGCGCGAGCGGCTCGAGCTGGCGGTCTCCGCCTTCGCCGAGAAGGGCTTCGAGAGGACCCGGATGGAGGACGTCGCCGAGGTCACCGGCATCCCCAAGGCGACCCTCTACTACCACTTCCAGGGCAAGGAGCAGATCCTCTCCTGGCTGCTCGCCAGCCTTCTGCGTGACGTCGCCGACGCGGTGACGCGGGCGATCGCCGGCCCGGGGACCGCGCTCGACCGGCTGGACGCGATCGTCCGCGCCCAGCTCGAGGTGATGGCCGCCCGGCCCCACGCCTGCCGGGTGCTGCTCGCCGACATCAGCCGCGCCGGGCGGATCCCCGAGCTCGCCGTCGCCATCGGCGACGCCTTCCTGCTCCCGGTGGCGCGGCTCCTCGCCGAGGGACGCACTGACGGCTCGATCGACTCGTCGGTCGACGAGGAGGCGACGAGCGCCCTGATCTACGGGGCGGTGACGGTCACCGGCCTCCACTACCTGGTCGCCCACGAGTCCCTCGACGCCGGCCGCGTCGGCGACCTCGTCGCCGGCCTGCTCAACCGAGGTCTGCGCGCCCGCTGACCGCCATCAGAGAGGGAGGAGGAGCGACGAGCTCGCACGACGTCGCCATCGATCTGCGCCGGCTCTCGCCGCTCGACGCGGTGCGGCTGGGGAGGGTCGGGCTCACCCTGACCCGCAACGGCGTGCTCAGCACCGCCCGACGAGGGCCCTTCCTGGTGCTCCGCCCCCGCGACCAGGGGATGGTCGCTCTCGCCCGGGCGCTGCGGAAGAGCTTCGTCGAGCTGGGCCCGACCTTCGTGAAGCTCGGCCAGCTCGTCGCCTCCAGCCCGGGCATCTTCCCGGCCGCGCTCTGCGACGAGTTCCGCCAGCTCCTCGACGACGTCCCCCCGGAGCGTCCGTCGACGGTGCGCCGGGTGGTGGAGGAGGGGCTGGGCGCGCCGATGGGGCGGCTCTTCGCCTCCTTCGAGGAGCGGCCGCGCGCCGCCGCGTCGATCGCCCAGGTGCACCGGGCCCGGCTCCACGACGGCCGCAAGGTCGCCGTCAAGGTGCGGCGTCCCGGGCTGCGCGGCCGGGTCGAGCGCGACCTGCGGCTGCTCAAGCTCTTTGCCCTCCCGCTGGAGCGCGCGGGCTCGCTGGGACGGACGATCAGCCCCGTCGCGATCGCTGAGGACTTCGCCACCCGGCTGCGCGTCGAGATGGACCTCCGCATCGAGGCGCGGAGGATGGCGGAGTTCGGCCGCAACCTCCACGCCGGCGGCGGCAACCCGCGCATCCAGGTGCCCGAGGCGATCGACGGCATGGTGAGCGAGGCGGTGCTGGTGATGAGCTACGTCGACGGCGATCCCATCGACGTCGCCGCACGCCGGTTCGGCAGCGAGGCGGTGTTCGACGTCGGCATGGCGGCGATGCGCGCCTGGCTCGAATCGGCGCTGCGCCACGGGCTCTTCCACGGCGACGTCCACGCCGCGAACATCTTCTACACCACCACCGGCGACATCGCCCTGCTCGACTTCGGGATCATGGGCGAGCTCGACCCCAGGCTGCGCCACGTCCTCTGCCAGACGCTGCCCCGCGCCATTCGCAACGCCGTGCTCCGCGGAGATTCGCGCGGCGTCGGCGCGGTGCTCCTCGAGGCCGGGCTGAGCCGTGGGCCGGTCGACGAGGAGGCGCTGGGGCGCGACGTCGCCGCGATCGTGCAGCAGCACCTCGACCGCTCGCTCTCGGAGATCTCCTATCCGCGGCTGCTCATCGACGTCTTCTCGGTGGCGCTGCACCACCGGCTCACCCTTCCGCGGGAGTTCATCCTCATCGCCCGGCAGCTCGTGCTCTTCGAGGGCTACTCGCGGATGGTCGCGCCCGACCTCAACATCTTCGCCGAGCCCGACATCGTCACCTACCTGTTCGAGGGGCTCATCGACGCCCGGGTGGTCGCGCGCCTGCCGGAGATCCTCGGCCGCGTCCA
>VBHE01000182.1:4171-12742 GCA_005889515.1 Chloroflexota bacterium
GACGTCGGAGACGGACATCCCCAGCTCGCCGACCCAGCAGGAGGTGACGTGGCGGGATCCGCTGACCTCGCCGCTGAAGGTCGAGTCCGACTCCGTGATCGTGCAGTGATATGCGCGCCCGGCGACCGTTGCGGTGCGGGTTCCGGTGACCGTCGTCGTGGTGTGCCCGTGGGTGTCCCCCGTCGACCAGTCGGCGGCGTAGCTCGCGCCCTGGCGCACCGGCGAGGCGAGGAGCAGCAGCGGTGGCTGGAACGTGCCGCCGAAGGCGAGGCCGGTCGTCGATCCCTGGGTCGACAGCCATTCCACGCCGCCGGGGGTGTAGAGCCGCTGGTCGTCCTCGGTGCCGGCGTTCGACGAGGTGGTGAGCCGGATCACCGGCGATCGTTCGCTGCCGCCGCTGCGCGACACCTGGGTGGTCACGTCCTCGCTGAACGGCTGTGAGGAGCCGACCACCCCGATCCGCCGGGTGCCCTCGAGGTGGAAGGGCCAGCCGCCGCTCGCCGGGATGGCGATGCGCGTCACCGCGGTGACCGGCGGCAGGAGCGGGGCGGGTGCGGGCGCGCGCGGCGCCGCCGCGGTGGCGGCCCCGGCCGGGTGCGACGCCGGCGCCGCCGCGGGCGGCGCCCCCGGGGGCGCGCTCGCGGTGTCGGGCGCGGTGGCCGGGGGCGGGGAGGCGGTCGCCGGAACCCCGGCGAGCGTCGGGTTCCCCGCGGGTGACCCGGGGACGCGCCCCGCGGTCAGGCTCTCGCCGAGCTGAGTTCCGGTCAGCACCACGGCGGCGACGGTGGCGGCGAGCCCGAGCTGCGCGGCCGTCACCCCGGTTCGCAGTGCCCGCCGGGGTCGGGTTCGTGCCGATCCCGGCCAGAACGCGAGGGCGCCGAGCCAGACGGTGAGCGCGGGCACGAGCAGGGGACGCACCACGAAGGTGTCGATGAGCACCCCGACGGTGACCGCGAAGCCCATCTCGGCGAGGGTGGGCAGGGGGACGATCACCATGGCGAGGAAGGTGCCGGCGAGGATCAGCCCGGCCGAGGAGATCACCGGCCCGGTCTCGGCCAGCCCGCGGACCGCGGCCTCGGCCACGGTCGCGCCGCCGTCGAGCGCCTCGCGCATCCGGCTGGTGATGAAGATGTTGTAGTCGGCGCCGAGGGCGACGAGGATCACGAAGAGGAAGGGCGGCACCCAGAAGGAGAGGTCGCCCTGGCCGAGCAGACCCGAGAACACGGCGACGGTGAGCCCGAGCGCGGCGGCGTAGGAGAGCACCACGGTCGCGAGCAGGTAGAGCGGGGTGACCGGCGAGCGCAGCAGCAGGGTGAGCACGACGAGGATGGCGAGGAGCAGCACCGCGACCACGCGGTGGAAGTCGTCGGCGCCGAGGCGCTCGATGTCGGCGAAGAGCGCCGGCGGTCCGCCGACCGCGAGGTGGGCGCCGGACAGCGGCCCGCCGGCGAGCGTCGACGCGGCGGTCGACTCCACTCGCGGCAGCAGCTGCAGCACGGCCGGGGCGTACGGGTCGCCACGGGCGATCACCAGGAGCCGGGTCGAGGCGCCGTCGGCCCCGACGAAGTAGTCGAGCGGCGCGGCGAGCTGCGGGTAGGCGCCGAGCACCGGGCCGGTCAGTCGCAGGCCGCCCGGCGACGCCATCGCCGAGTACAGCGGGGTGACGTCGACCCGGTTGGGATCGAGCCCGAGCGCGCGCAGCCCCGCCATCCCGTCGAGCCCCGCCGCGCGCACCTCGGCGATGCCGGGGAGCGCCCGCAGCGCATCGGTCAGCGCGTCGACGGCCTGGAGAGCGGCGGCGCCGCGCACCGGCTTGTCGCCGCTCACCGCGAGCACGATCGGGGCGAGCTCTCCGGTCGGGAGATGGCCGGCGAGGGTCTCCGCGCCCTGGCGCGAGTCGGCGGACGGAGGCAGCTCGCGGGAGAGGTCGAAGGACTGGTGGAAGCCGCGCAATCCGGTGGCGCAGAGCAGGAGCGCCGCCACCGTCGCGAGGCTCACCGCCACCGGGTGGGCCCGCACCAGGGCACCCAGCCGCGGCCAGGCGCCGGACCGGTGCCGCACCGGCTCCCGGAACGCGTGTCCTCCGAGGAGCTCGAGGAGCGCCGGCGTCAGGGTGAGCCCGGCGGCGACGGTCACCGCGACGGCGATGCCCGCGGCGGGGCCGATGGTGCGGTACACGCCCATCCGCGCGGTGAGCAGCGAGAGGAACGCCGCGATCACCGTCGCCCCCGAGGCGGCGATCACCGGTCCGGTTGCGCGGCGCGCGCGCCGCACCGCCGCGGCGCGGTCGCCGCTCGCGGCCTCGTCGCGGTAGCGGGAGACGAGGAAGAGGCAGTAGTCGGTCCCCGCCCCGAAGACCATCACCACCATCAGGGTGGTGGCGAGGGTCGACACCTGCAGACCGTGGCCGGCGAGGATGCCGATGCTCCCCAGCGAGACCGCGAAGGCGACCCCGCAGGTGATCAGCGGGACCAGCGCTCCGAGGAGCGAGCGGTAGACGAACAGGAGGATGGCGAGCACCAGGAGCACCGAGACCACCGCGGTCCGAGTGAAGCTCGCGGTGACCGCCTCGGTCTCGTCGGCGCTGAGCCCGGCGACGCCGCCGAGGTGATGGGTCAGCCCCGCCGGGGCGGTGGCGTCGAGGTGACGGCGCAGCCGGGCGACCGCGTCGTCGGCGCCGCCGGTGAAGGGGGCGGCGCGGAGGCCGACGACGAGGAGCGCGGTGGTGCCGTCCGGTGAGGTGAGCACCGAGGAGAGGTGCGACACCCCGGTCGGCGATTCCACGCTCGCCACCGTGGACGCCATCGCCGGCGACGCCAGGTCGGCGCTGAGCCGGGCCTCGTACCCCCGGTCGCCGGCGGTCAGGCCGCCCGCCCGGTTGAGGACGATGAGCGCGGAGTCGAGCGAGGGATCGTGGGGGAAGAGCCGGTGGAGGAGGCGGCCCGCCGCCTGCGAGGGAGCCCCGTGGGGGAGGAGGGCGGTCTCGTCCTGCACCGCCACGGTGGTGAGCGACGGCGATGCGAGCAGGGTCGCGGCCGCCGCGACCAGCCATGCGGCGACGACCAGGACCGGACGGCGCAGCAGCCGGCGGCGTCCGCCGCCGCGGTCGGGATCCGCCATGTCGCGACCCCCGCCTCTCCCTGACCCTGGCTCCCGAGTATAGACCCGGAGTCCAACTTTGTCGCGTGGTCGAGGCCGCCGTCCGGCGGTGGGCCCGGCGCCTCCGTCATCCTGTCCGTCCGATGGCGGCGCTCGTTCCCACCGCCCCCGAGGCGGCTCCCGCGGAGGCCCCGGCCCACGCGCCGGGTTCGGTCGCGGCGCGCCCGTGGGGGCGGCGGATGCTCGTCGCCGCCGCGCTGGTCCTGCTCGTCGCGGCCGCCGCCGCGCTGCGGCTCGCGCGCCTCGGCGACCAGCCCGGCGGCCTCTTCCAGGACGAGGCGGCGGAGGGCCTCGACGCCTGGCGGATCCTCCACCAGCCCGGATTCCACCCCCTGTTCTTCGCCGACGACGGGGGCCGGGAGGTCACCTTCGCCTACATCGTCGCGGCGGTCTTCCACCTCACCGGTTCGGGCGTCGTCGCCCTCCGGGCCACCGCGGGGATCCTCGGCGTCCTCGCGGTGGCGGTCACCCCGCTGGCGCTGCGCCGCTTCGGCACCGCCGCCGTCGTGGGGGGCACCGCCTGGGCCGCGGGGTCGGTCTGGCTGGTGGCGGTCGACCGCGACGGGATGCGCAACGTGCTCGTGCCCCTGGTGGGGACCCTGGCCGTCGCCGCGCTCCTCGCCTGGGGGGGCCGCCCGGCGTGCCGCCGCCGGGCGCTGATCGCCGGCGCCGCCTGCGGGCTCGGGCTCTGGACCTACCAGCCGCTCAAGCTCCTCCCTCTCGTCGCCGCGGCGTGGCTGCTCTGGCTGCGCCGGTCCGATCCAGAGAAGTGGCGGGCGATGCGCGGCGCGGTGCCCGCCGCGGTCGCCGGCTACGCGGTCGTCGCCCTCCCCATCGCGGTGGCCGCGGTCATGGACCCCGTCTCCTACTTCGGCCGGGGGCTGAGCGTCAGCGCCGCCTCGGGCGATCCCGGACCGGTGGCGCTCGTCACCCACGTGCTCCGCACCCTCGGGATGTTCGGGGTGCTCGGCGATCCCAACCCCCGCCACGACGCCGGCGGCCTCCCCCTGCTCCCGGTGACGGCGCTGCTGCTCGCGCTCGCCGGTGCGGCGCGCTGCTGGAGGGGGCGGCGGGACCCGGGGATGCGGCTGGTGCTCGCGGGCGTGCCGCTGATGCTCCTGCCCCCGCTCGTCGCCACCGAGGGCGGGGCGCCCCACTTCCTGCGCGCCCTCGGGCTCGCCCCCTTCTGCGCCGCACTCGTCGGGCTCGGCGTCGCCGAGGCGGTCGACGCCGGCCGGCGGCTGGGTGGCCGCGGCGGCAGCGGGCTCGCCGCGGTGGTCGCGGCGGCGCTGATCGCGATCCCCGCGGCCCTGGGCACGACCGCCTATTTCGACCGGCCGGTCGCGGCGCGGACGGCGCGCCTCGCGGCGGCCCACCCCGGCAGCGTCGTCGTCCTCGACGACTACCGCGCCCTGGTGGTGCGCTTCCTCGACGCCGGCGGCGCGGTGACGGTCGCGCCGCCGGGCCACCGCCTCCGCCCTCCACCGGGGACGGTGGTGCTCGCGCTGCGCCGCAGCACCCTCGCCGCCGCCCTCGGGACCGCGGCGGCGGGCAGCGCGGTCGTCGCCGAGCGCGATCCCGCGGGGGTGCCGAGGGTGTGGGCCGTGACCGCGGGATGACCCTCCTCGCCGAGCGGGTCGCCAGCCCCGCCCGCCCCCGCGTCCGTCTCTCCGGGTACGCGGCCGGGCTCGCGGCGATCGGCGCCGCCGGCCTCGCCGCCCGCCTCGTCCTCCTCGGCCGCCAGCCGATCTCCCGGGACGAGGCCTTCACCGCGGTGGTGGCGCGCCGGTCCTGGGGCGGGATGCTCGACGTCGTGCGCCACGACTCGGCCCCGCCGCTCAGCTACGTCCTCGACCACGTCGCCACCGCGTTGAGCTCGAGCCCGTCGCTGCTGCGGCTGCCCTCGGCGCTCGCCGGCGCCGCCGCGATCCCGGTCGCCGCGGCTCTCGGCCGCCGCCTCGGGGGCGACGCCGCCGGGCTCGGCGCCGCCGCGGTCTGCGCGGCGCTCCCGTCCCTCGTCATCCCCTCCCGGGACGCGCGGATGTACGCGCTCGCCGCGACCCTGGTCATGACCTTCGCGCTCGTGCTCTGGCGGGCGCTCGAGCGGCCCGACCGCGGCCGGCTGGCGGGCCTCGCCGCGGTGACGGCGGCGGCGCTGCTCACCCACTACCTCGACGCCGTCGCGGTGGTGGCGACCCTGGCAGCGGCGGCGCTCGTGCTCCGCGAGCGGGGTGCCTGGCCGCGCGTCCTCGCCGGCGTCGCGGCCGGCGCGGTGCCCCTCGCCGCCTGGCTGCCGCTCGCCCACGCCCAGGCGGACCACGCCGGCCAGCCGTTCTGGGCCTCCGGACTCGGCCCGGCGCCGACGCTCGGGATCATCACCCAGCTCCTCGCCGGGCCCGGGGTCGACAAGGCGCTCCCCGAGCACACCCTGCTCGTCGGCGCCCAGACGTGCTCGTTCGTCGGTGCCTCGCTCGCCGGTTTCGTCGTGCTCATCGGCCTCGCCCGGCCGGTGCGCACGGGATGGCGCGGCGGCTGGTACCTCACCGTCGCCGGGCTCGCGGGCATCGGCATCCTCTGCCTGCTCAGCCTGCGCAGCCCGATCTGGGACGCCCGGTACGCGAGCGTGCTCTGGCCGCCGCTCGTCCCTCTGCTCGGGCTCGGGCTCGCCTGGCTGCGACCGGTCGCGGCGCTTCCGGTGGCGGGGATGGCGGCGGCGGCGCTGCTCGCCGCCTTCCTCCAGACCCGCCCCGACGTCGGCGCCGTCGCCACCGCGCTCCGCGGCCGGGTGGGACCCGACGACGTCGTCCTCGCCGCCCCCGGCACCTACCTCCAGCTGCTCGCCGAGGCCGACCCGACGACCGCCTCGCGGACCCACGTCCCGGCGGCGTCGGTGGGCTGGTTCTGGGGGGGCGCCGCCTATCCGACGGGGGCGCTGATGCCCGTCCTCCCGGACTGGGCGCAGACGGTGCGGGTCGTCGCCGCCCGGGACGACGCGCCCGTCCCCCCGCCGGCGGGCCACCAGCTCACCGGGCGCAGCTGTTCCACCCTGGTCTGCGTCGAGGTCTACGCGCGGCCGGCGCGGTAGCGCGCCCGGGAGTCCTCGATCTCCCGCTGGGCGGCGGCGCGGTCGAGCCAGCCGAGGGTCTCGGTGCGCTTCCCCGGCTCGAGCTGCTTGTAGATGTCGAAGAAGTGGTGTCGTGGGGACGGTGAGGACCTTGGCGTCGGGGCCGGCCTCGTCCTGCATCCAGAACAGGCCGAGGGGCCGCACGTTGATGTGGCAGCCAGGGAACGTGGGCTCGTCGACGAGCACGAGGACGTCGAGGGGGTCGCCGTCCTCGGCCAGGGTGTGGGGGACGAAGCCGTAGTCGGCGGGGTACCGGGTGGCGGTGAAGAGCTCGCGGTCGAGCCAGATCGCCCCGGTCTCGTGGTCCATCTCGTACTTGTTCCGGCTGCCCTTGGGGACCTCGACGACGACCTCGACCCGCATCGGCTCACCTCGAATGGGGCCCCGCAGGGCCGCCCGCCGCGTCGCTCGATGATGACGCTGCTGAGTCGCCGTCGTCACCGAGCCCCGCCCCGCGGCCCGGGCAGGCGGATAATCGCGCCCGATGACGCAGCTCGCCGATCCGCCCGCGCCCCCCGAGGCCACCCCGCCGCCGCCGTACGAAGGTGAGGGAGGGGGAGGCGGCCGCGGCAGCGGCGGCGGCAAGCTGGTCCGCGACCTCCTCGAGGTGCTCGCTCTCGCGGTCGCCCTCTACGTCGTCATCACCATCTGCCTGCAGACGGTGCGCGTCGACGGCCCGAGCATGATCCCGACGCTGCAGAACAACGACCTGCTCTTCGCCGACAAGCTCACCTACCACCTGCACGCGCCCGAGCGGGGCGACATCATCGTGCTCAAGCAGCCCGGCGACGTCAATCGGGACATCATCAAGCGGATCATCGGCGTCCCCGGCGACACCATCGAGATCGACGGCACGTACCACGTCGTCAACGGGCAGCCCCGCCCCGCGGTGCTGATCAAGCCCGCGGGCGCGAAGGACTTCCAGGTCCTCCCCGAACCGTACCTCCCCAACCAGACGACCGACCCCTGGACCGACGTCGACATGTGCTGCGACAGCAACGGCAAAGCGACCAAGACGCCCCAGGCACTGCTGATCCCCAGGGACGAGTACTTCGTCATGGGCGACAACCGCAACGTGTCGCTCGACTCGCGGTACCTCGGCCTGATCCCGCGCAACAACATCATCGCCCGGGCGCGGCTGCGCATCTGGCCGCTGAGCACCTTCGGCCTGCTGAGCCGCGGACCCGCGCTCGCGACCTCGCTGCTCCTGCCCCTGCCCCTGCCCCTCCTCCGCCGGCGCCGCCGGATCGCCGCGCTGGTCGCCGGGAGGAGCCGGGCCTAGGAGCCTGCGGCGATGGCCTCGGCCGCGGCGGTGGGGTCGCCGTGCTCGCGCATGGCGCAGTCGACCGCGGCGCGCACCACCTCGGTGGGGGTCAGCGCGCCTCCGCTCGCATGGGAGGCCTCGCAGACCGCGAGCACCCACGTGCGCTGGGGCTCGGCGAGCTGGCTCGTCAGGCGCTGATCGTCGCGCTGCAGCCAGGGGGTGATGGCCGGCTGTCCGGCCGCGGCCCCGGCACCGGCGGGGGAGGGGAGGAGCGCGTCGTCGGACAGGGTGCTCTTGGTGCTCATGAGCGTCATCATGGCGCGCTCACGAGGGTGCGACAAGGGCCGAGTGTCACCACCGGTCAGTCGGTGGCGACGTGCTCCGCGGGCTGCGTGGTCGAGGGATGCTCGATGACCCGGCCGGTGATCGTCGCGTGCTCGGTGGTGAGCGCGCGGGTCACCGCGGCGACGAGGTTCGGGACCGCGAACGGCTTGCGCACCACCTCGATGTCGAGGAGTGCCAGGCTGTCGGCGGAGCGCCACAGCCCCTCGTCCCCGGTCACGATCAGGCAGGGGAGCTCGGGGTGGAGATGGCGGATCTCCAACACCGTGTCGAGGCCGGTGGTCCCCGGCATCCGGAAGTCGGAGAGGAACGCGTCGGGATGCAGCCCCTCGCGGACCAGTCGCACCGCCTCGACACCGTCGTTGGCGGGGACGACCCGGTGACCGCTCCCCTCGAGAACGAGGCAGATCATGCGGAGAAGGTCGGGGTGGTCCTCCGCGACCAGGATTGTGGCCATTCCCCTCACTCACGCTACCACGGCGCGAACGGCGCGCCCTGCGACATCCCTTCAAACGCCAAGCGCGTCCTCCTCTTGCGAGCCGGTGTCCCACCAGAGCGTCACCAGGCCGCGAGGACGGCCGCCGACCAGCCAGCGTCCGTCCTCGTGAAGGAGCCAGGGACCGAGCAGCTCGAGGATCTCGCGGTCGCGCTCGGCGGGAAGGCAGAGGCGGCGGCGGAAGCC
>VBHE01000182.1:12760-16094 GCA_005889515.1 Chloroflexota bacterium
CGACCGCGGGCTCGATCCCGACCTCGCGGAGCACGGCGACCGCGTCCTCCCAGCCGGGCCCCTCGGGGCGCTCGAGCTGCCAGAAGTGGTGCCAGAGGGCCTGGTCCTCGGCGCTGACCCGGGGATGCAGGTCGGTGATCTCCACCACCACGCGGCGCTGCGCCGCCGCGCCGAGGGCGCGGGCGAAGGCGGCGAGATCGGGACAGTTGTAGAGGACGTGGCCGCAGACGACCACGTCGGCGATGCCCGCCACCGGTGCCACGTCCGGCCAGCGGCCGAGCACGGTGGTCGCGGCGCCGCTCGCCGCGAGCATCTCCTCGGCGGTGTCGACGGCGACGATGTGCGCTCCCGCGGCGGCGAGCGGACGCGACATCGCTCCCCCGCCGGCGCCGACGTCGAGCACCCGGCCGCCGGGCGGCAGCGCCTCGAGGGCTCGGCGGTGGGAGACGCTGAGCGGCGCGCCCGCCACCGCGAGGAACGGCTCGACCGGCAGCCGCCACGGGTCCTCGGGCGCCTGGGCGAGGATCGCCTCGGGGAGGGCCCACGCCTCGAGCGCGGCGCGCCACCGCTCCGCCGCCGGGCCGCCGTCCCCCCCGGCGCCCCCGGTCACCCGCCCCAGCGCCGGCCCCGCGGCGCCGAGCGGGCGGCCCGGCCCACCGGCGCGGTGCGGTCGTCGGGATCCGGCGGCAGCACCATGCCCACGGCGAGGGCGTCGGCGAGGGCGCGCAGCCGCGAGTAGAACCCGGCGGTGTGGGGCGACCGCGACATCCGCAGCGCGCTGAAGTCGAAGTGGTGGACCCACTCGTGGAGCAGGGTGTTGAGGAACACCTTCGCGGCCACCACCTGGCCGCGCACCGCGGTGCGGTGGTAGATGCGGATCCGCGCCCGGGAGACCTCACCCTCCTCGAACCAGCAGCGGTAGTAGCCGTAGGTCTTCGACTGCAGCCGGCGGCCATCGTGCTGGTTCACCTGCCGCCGGTCCGCGACGACCAGCTCGACCCGCCCCACCCCGGCCGCGGCGCAGAGCTCGTCGAGGAGCAGCTGGCCGATGTGCCGGCGCTCGTGGGGGTCCTCGCCCGCGTCGACCAGGCGCAGCGCGAGCCCGCGGGCGACCGTGGTGGGTCGGACGGGCAGACCGGTGCTGCGCTGGCTGCGGCGGTAGGCGGCGTCGGGATCCTGGCCGAACATACGCTCGTCCCAGTATACGGCGGGTTGGCCTTCTGGACCCTCGGTCGTGCGTCCGGTCAGCGCCGGTCCATGCCGATGATGAGGACCGCGGCGGCGGCCACGAAGAGGGTCCCCCCGAGGTACCGCCAGACGTCGGGTCCGGGGAGGAAGAGGACGCCGAGCGCGACCAGCAGGACGATGCTCGCCACCCCGGTGAGCGACCCGGGCCTGCCCCGCTTCCGCCCCTCGCCGGGCTCGGAGGGAGGGGGCACGTTCGCGGCCATCAGGCGGAAGTATGTCCCCGCCCGGCGCGCGGTGCGCTGAACTCCCGGAGCCGGCTCGCCGCTCGCGTACGATGCGGCTGCGCCGAGCTGGCGGAATGGTAGACGCGGTGGTCTTAAAAACCACTGGGGCCTCCCCGTCCGGGTTCGAATCCCGGGCTCGGCACGCCGGTGCGCTCAGCGACGGACCTGGCGGCGGATCCAGGTGGTCGCGAGCATGCCCGCGGCGGTCAGCTCGATGACGACTGCCAGGACGAGGCGCACCCACCACCGCACCCGGAGCGCGCGCATCACGGTGCCCGGCGCACCTCCTGGACCAGCCAGCCATTGCCGTCGGGGTCGCTGAAGCTGAGGAAGGAGTTGTAGTCGCGGCGCTCGGGGTCGGGGCCGGGGGTCTGACCGCGCTCCCCGAAGTGGTAGACCTCGCTGACGTCGGCGCCGCGGGTGACCAGCTCGGCCCGGGCGGCGCCGATGTCGGGCACCACGAGGTGGAGGCCGCTCAGCGAGCCGGCGGCGCCGGTGTTCCGCATCAGGGTGATCGAACAGGCCGAGCCGGGTGGGGTCAGCTGGACGATGCGGAAGTCCTCGCCGGCGCTGTGGTCGACGTCGAGGCCGAACCCGGCCTGCTCGATGTAGAAGGCCTTGGCCCGGTCCACGTCGGAGACCGGGACGACGACGAGCTCGAGCTTCCAGTCCACGGCGGAGCCTCCTGTCCAGATTCCGGCCGGCGCCGCTGGACGGCGCCCTCCCGTCCTGCTACCGTCCCCTGCCGTCGACGTCGTCCTCAGGAAGTCGGTCGGAAGCCGACGCGGTCCCGCCACTGTAGCCGGAGAGTTCCCCTCACCACGGTCACGGCCCGCCGGGGTTGGAAGGCCGAGGGGCGCTGCGACCCGGGAGCCAGGATACTGAGGCCGGCGATCCCTTCTGGCAGGGGGCGGTTGACCCCAGGAGGAGCACCATGTCGCTGGCCGATCCCAACGTAGCGAGAACGCCCGCCGCACCGGTGATCAGCAGGTGGGCGTGGCCCGCGGTGATCGTCTTCCTCCTCGCCGTGTACGCGGTCGGGTACGACCAGGGCGCGCTCCTCCAGCCGCTCCTCGGCGCCGCGTCGCGCTCGATGAACTACGTCCACGAGCTGATGCACGACGGGCGGCACCTGCTCGGGTTCCCCTGCCACTGATGAGCGTGCGCGCCCATCTCCTCCGGGGGGTGGTCGCGGGGCTGGTCGCCGGGCTGCTGGTCGGGCTTCTCGCCCTGCTCGTCGCCGAGCCGGTCATCGACCGCGCGATCACCCTCGACTCGCAGCGGGTGACGAGCGAGTACCAGCGCGCGCTGAACCAGGCGATCATCGACCACCACGGCGACGTCGCCGCCGCCGAGCGGCAGGTCCCGGCCCCGGCGCCGGAGGTCTACTCGCGCCGCACCCAGCGCTTCGGGCTGGTGCTGGCGACGCCCCTCTTCGGCTTTGGCGTCGGCGGGGTCTTCGCGATCGTCTTCCTCGTGATCGGACGGCGGGGCGCTCCGGGGACGCCGTGGCGGCGATCGCTCGCCCTCGCCGCCGCCCTGTTCACCGGGCTCTACCTGCTTCCCTTCATCCGCTACCCGGCGAATCCTCCGGGGGTCGGCGACCCGGCGACGATCGACCACCGCACCCTCGGCTACACGCTCGCGATCGCCATCGGCGCGCTCGCGGTGTGGAGCGCATGGCGGCTGTCGCTGTTCCTGCGGACGCGCGGCGCCGACGAGCCGCTGCGCCACACCGCGGTCGCGCTCACCGTGGTGGTCGCCCTCGTCCTCGAGTTCGTCCTCCTCCCCGACAACAGCGACTCGGTGCGCGTCCCCGCGGACCTGCTCTGGGACTTCCGGGTCCGTGCCGTGGCCGCGCA
>VBHE01000182.1:16257-19442 GCA_005889515.1 Chloroflexota bacterium
CCAGAATGGTGAGCGTCCGCGGTGGGCATGGAGCGGGCAGCACGTCGAGGTGGTCTCGGGGTGGGAGGTGGTCACCAGGTCGCGGCCGCGCTCCACGTCGTGCTGGCACCGCCCCGCGGCGCAGACGGCGACGGGCTCTCCGTCGAGGTGCTGCCCGCATCGACGGCCACCCTGCTGGAGGCGCTCGCTCACGCCGGCTCCCTCGCGTCCGCCGCCGGGCACCGGCTGAGCGGGTTCGCCGGGTCCGGCAAGGGCAACGGCCAGCGCTTCACCGCGCGCTGCGCCGGGTGCGGCGGTCAGGTGAGCGTCGAGCGACTCGCCGGCGTCTGGGCCTTCGGCGGGGTCGCACGCTGCACCGCCATCGATGCGGTGGCCGCGCCCTCGTAGCGCTCCTGCGGACCCGGTCACGGGGCGTCGTGGAAGATGATCCCCAGGGTCGAGCGGGTCCCGGAGGTCACGGTGCTGACTCCGTGGCGCAGCGACGCCCGGTAGTGCCCGCGGGCCCCCCGCGCGGGCTTCTCGCGGGTGGCGATCAGCACCCCCTCACCCCGGGCGAGGGTGATCGCGGTGGCGCGCGCCTGCGAGCGCGGGCGCTGCTCGACGACCACGAGCTCGCCGCCGGTGTAGTCCTCGCCGGGGGCGCTGAGGCCGATCACCACCTGGAGCGGGAAGGTGACCTCCCCGTACACGTCCTGGTGCAGGGTGTTGTGGCCGCCGGTCTCGTAGCGGAGCATGAGCGGGGTGGGGCGGCGCTGGCCCTTGCGGTGACAGAGGGCGAGGAAGTCGTCGAGCCCGGCGGGGAAGCGGGTGCGATCGCCGAGCAGCCCGGCCCAGCGGTTGGCGATCTCCGCGAGCGGCGCGTAGAGCGCCTCCCGCAGCTCGGCGACCGGCGGCGGCAGGGGGTGGTCGAAGTACCTGTACTCGCCGAGCCCGAAGCGGTGGCGGGCCATGTCGACGCGGCTGCGGAAGCGGCGGTCGTCGGCGTAGAGGGCGACGACCTCGGCGCACTCAGATGCGGGCGCTCGGCCTCGGCCCAGGCGACGGCCCCGGCGCACCCGGCGACGGTGGTGGTCATCGGCGATCCTCCGGTCGGCGTCGGCGGCGCGGCCGCCCTCACCTTCCTCCAACACGGTCGCGGCCCCGAACGGTTGCGGTCGGTATCCTCGAGCCACGTCTCTCACTCGATCGGAGGGGGTTGGTCATGAGGCGGGTTCTCGCCGTCCCCGTCGCCGCCATGGTGCTCGGGGCCGCCGCGTTCGATGCCGCGCCGGTGGCGGCCGCACGGGGTCCCCAGGTCTCCATCTTCCCGTCGTCCGTCAGCTTCGGCAGCCAGCCGGTCGGCAGCGTGCAGCAGCGCTCGGTCTCGGTGCAGAACTACGGCGACGCACCGCTCCACGTGCACTCGGTGTTCGTCAACGACTTCTCGGGGTCGTACAGCCTGGTCTTCAACAGCTGCACCGGGGCGACCGTCCGGCCGGGCGGGCTCTGCCAGTTCTATATCCAGTTCCACCCGCGCACCACCGGGCAGCACAGCGCCTACGCAACCGTCCAGGACGACGGCCCCGGAGGTGCGCAGAACGTGTCGATCTGGGGGAACGCGACGGCCCGATAGCCACCGTCACCGATCCGTCACACCTCCGTCCCCGCGACGTCGCAGCGACGGCGCCGGGGAGGGGGAACATCGAGGTGCGCGGCGCCCCAGCGGCGGGCCCCGATGATCCGAGGAGGGACGGAGCGGATGCTCCCCAGGATGTGGGCTCTGACGTGGCTGGCGGCGGCGTTCAACGCCCTGCTGATGATCGCGATGGCCACCGGAACCCCGCTCAGCGGCCACGCCTGGTTCCTCGGCAACGTGGTCCTCGGGGTGCTCTGGGTGGCGAGCTCGCCGCGGCGTCGCACCTGCCCGCGCTGCCGCTCCGAGGTGCCCCGCGCCTTCCTGGTGTGCAACGTCTGCCGCCACGACCTCTACCGTCCGCTCCCGCCACGGCGGCCGCGGAGCGCCGGACAGCCCTGACCCCACAGCCGGCGGGCCGCGGGCGTGGCGCGCGGTACGCTGTCTCGATGCAACGGATCGGCCCGGTGGCCCGCCTCTCACAGACCGTCGACCACGCCGTCCGCTGGCGCCTCGGACGGATCGGGGTGCACTCGGGTCCGGCGGTCGCGGCCCATCTCGCGGTGGAGGACTTCTGGGCGGCGAGCGCGGTGCTCGACCCCGCTCGGGTGACGGCGCTCCCGGCGATGCGGCGGCGCGGACGGGGCGCGGACCACCTCCTCGACATCACCGCTCCCAGCTCGGGCCCCAGTGACCTGCCCGACGGCGGGCGGGTGCTCGGCCGGGTGGCCATCCATCCCCGGCCCGGGGCCCCGGTGGTGCTCCTGCTCCATGGCTATGCGGCTCCGAGCCCGGTCTACGAGGAGCACCAGATGCGCCTGCTGCTCCGCCGGGGGCTGAGCGCGGCGCGCATCGAGCTGCCCTTCCACATGCACCGGCGCTCCCCCCGCCACGGTGCGGGCCACGGCTTCTTCAGCACCGACCCGGCGCACACCTGCGCGGTGCTCCGCCAGGCCACCGAGGACGCGGCCGCGGTCGTCGCCTGGCTGCGCAGCGAGCTGACCCCGGCGGTCGGGGCGCTCGGCTTCAGCCTCGGCGGCCTCGTCGGCTGCCTGCTCGCCGCCCATGTCGGCCTGGAGTCGCTGGTCTCGGTGACCCCGCCGTGCGACCTCGCCGAGCTCACCCTGGAACGATCCCCGGCGCGGCTGCGCCGCGAGCTCGGCGTCCGCCCCGGCGGCGGCGGTCCCTGGGGCGCCGACGCGGTCGCCGCCCGCGCCGCCCTCGAGACGGCGATGGCGCCGGTGACCCCGCGGCTCCTCACCCCGCGCACCCCGGGCGACCGGATCACCCTGGTGAGCGCCGACCACGACCTCATCGTCGGCGACGCGCCGGTGCGCGCCCTCGCCGCCGCCTGGGGGACGGAGTGCTGGTCGTACGGCCACGGCCACGTCACCGTGATGACCGCCCGGGGGATCTCGGCGCGGATCCACGAGCGCCTCTGCCGCGACCTCGCCGTCGTCCCGGCCAGCTCCCGCGCGGTCGCGGGATGATCCCGGCGACGCCCCTGCTCCGGCGCACCGGCCGGACCCGTGCCGGGCGCGAGTTCGTCATCCGCCCGGCGGGCGCCGACGAC
>VBHE01000183.1:0-4466 GCA_005889515.1 Chloroflexota bacterium
GGCCAGGTGAGCAGCTCGTCGAAGCGCGCCCCGCTCACCAGCTCCGCGGTGAGCACCCGTGCGGTGCTGAGCTCGGGGAGCACCGCGGGGATGTGGATGTACGGATGGCCCTCGTAGTAGGTGGCGAAAAGCGTCTGGTTCTCCGCCTCCCTGCAGTAGTCGACCTCCTCGCGCATCCGCTCGCCGAGCTCCTCGATCATCGCCCGGGTGTCGAGGCCGGGGAAGGCGCTCGCGGCGACGCGGCGGAGCAGCGAGACGTTGCGCAGGTCGGACTCCATGCTCCGGGCGATGCCCGGGTACTGCACCTTGACCGCGACGGCGCGGCCGTCGTGGGTGATGGCGCGGTGCACCTGGCCGATCGACGCGGCGGCGAAGGGCAGCGGGTCCCAGCGCGCGAAGGCGCGCCCGGGTGCGTCACCGAGCTCCTCGCGGACCATCGCGGCGGCGAGCTCGGCGCTCATCGGCGGGGCGTCGTGCTGGAGCCGCGCCATCGTGGTGCGGAAGCTCTCCGGCATCCCGTCGTCGAGGTAGCTCGCCATCTGGCCGAGCTTCATGAGCGCGCCCTTCATCGAGCCGAGCTCCTCGGCGACCTCGTCGGCGGTGCGCAGCGCGAGGTCGTTGCGGAGCTCGCGACGGCGCTCGACCGACGCGAAGACGAGCTGCGGCGACCGGGCCGCGTAGCGGCCCCCGACGCGCAGCACGAGCCGGGCCATCGCCGCGCCGCGCTCGCGACGCGACTCCAGCACCGCGCGGGCGATGCCGGGACGGACCCGGCGCCGCAGCAGCACCGCGCCGAGGGTGGCGCCCGCGGCGGCGCCGGCGGTCGCCAGGACCGCGCCAGCCCTCGTCCTCCGGGCGCTGACGCGCCCGCCGGCGGGGGGCCTCTCCCCTGCCACATCCCCCCTCACGCGGCCCGCATCCGCAGCTCGATGCGGCGCCGCGCCTCGAGCACGCCGGGGAGCGACTCGAAGGCGAAGTCGAGCACCCCGATGAGCTGCCGCACCGGCTCGCGCTCGAGCTCCTCCGCCGGCGGGGCCTCCCATCCGTACAGCTCCCGCGCCCACACGGGGAGGGTGCCGATGGCGACCCGGCCGACGTCGTGCCAGAGCTCGCGGGTGTCCTCGTCGAGACCCGGCGGATCGAGGACGATCGCCATCGCCTCGTGCGCCGCCGGGGTCGCCTGGACGATGTCGACGGACGTGAGATAGCGGGCCAGCGCGCCGACGTCGTGGGGGATGACCTCCTCGGGGACGCCGAGGATCGAGGCGAAGCGCACCATCTCGGCGACGTAGGCGTCCGCGTCGGCGGCGTCGAGCCCGCGCCCGTACGCCTGGGTGATCGCGACGATGGAGTCGACCATCGCGGCGTGGATCCAGAGCAGCAGGGCCGGATCCTCGGCGCTGTAGGCGAGCCCGGTCACGGGGTCGACCCCGTGCACCCGGGTGTGCACGTCGCGCACCCAGGCCGCGGCCCCGAGCGCGGCGGCGCGCTCGCCGTAGGTGATGGTGAGGACATAGCCGCTGGTGGCGGCCAGCCGCCCGAAGGGGTCGCGCTGCCAGTCGCTGTGCTCCGCGACCCCGGCCATCGGCAGGGGATGGAGCGCCTGGATCATCAGCGAGCGCACCCCGGCGACGAGGAAGCTGCGGTCGCGGTGCACCCGCCAGACGACCGAGCGCGGCCCGAAGAGCCCGTCGTCGGCGGGGTGCTCGGGCACGCAGCGGACGAAGGTGCGCGCCAGCGGCTCCAGGGCGTCCGGACGCCTCGGCTCGATGCTCATCGCCCTCACGATACGGCACCCGGCTCCGCCCGCCGACTCAGGCGGAGACGGGTCGCTCCCGGACGACGGTCCGGGGATCCTTGTCGGGCCGGAGCCCCTGATAGCTCGGATGGCGGAGCCGGCCGTCGCCGGTCCACTCGGTGAAGGCGACCGCCGCCACCAGCCGGGGCTCGACCCAGTGGGCACCCCGGATCCGCACCGGGTCGCCGACCGGCGGGCTCTCCCGCGCGGGCTTCCGGAGTCGGGCGTGGAGGTCGGCGAGGGTGGCGGTGTCGAAGCCGGTGCCGACCTTCCCCGCGTAGCGGAGCCGGTCACCCTCGTAGTAGCCGACGAGCAGCGCGCCGAGGTGGGTGCGGGCGCCGTGCGGGTCGGTCCAGCCGACGATCACGAGCTCCTGGCTCGCCGTGCATTTGAGCTTGAGCCAGTCGTGGGAGCGCCCGGAGCGATAGGGGGCGCCGGCCCGCTTGGCGATCACCCCCTCCCAGCCCAGCTCGCACGCTCGCGCGAGGAGCTGTGCCGGGTCACCCGTGAGGGTGTCGACCCGGCGGAGGCCCGGGGTCTCCTCGAGCACCCGCCGCAGGAGCGAGGTCCGCTCCGCCTGGGGGAGGGCGCGGGTGTCCTCGCCGCGGAGGTGGAGGACGTCGAAGACGAAGTAGACCGGCTCGGCGGTCGAGCCCGGCCGCTGGAGGAGCGAGAAGCTGGTCTGGTCACCCTCGAGGGCGACGATCTCGCCGTCGAGGGTGACGCTGTCGAGGGGGAGGCCGGCGAGCGCGGTGACGACGTGGGGGAAGCGGTGGTCGAAGCGCTGGCGCCCGCGCGACCAGAGCTCGACCCTGTCGCCGTCGCGCACCGCGACGACGCGCAGGCCGTCGAGCTTGCGCTCGTAGTGTCGATCCAGGTGGCGGTCAGAGGGCGACGCCCTCCTCGCGGAGGAGGGCGCGCTTGGCGGCGGGGCCGCCGCAGCCGTAGTCGCCGATCCGCCCGTCGGCGCGGACCACGCGGTGGCAGGGCACGACGAGCGGCAGCGGGTTGCGCGCCAGCGCGCTGCCCACCGCCCGAGCCGCGCCGGGGTGTCCAACTCGCGCCGCCAACCAGGCGTAGCTGCGGGTCTCGCCCGGGGGGATCTCGCAGGTCTCGAGCAGCACCCGCCGCTGGAAGTCGCCGAGCCCGTCGAGCCGCGGGCGCCAGTCTCCACGGCCGGCGGCGGCGGCGGCGAGGAGCCCGCGCACCGCCTCCGGCAGGGGGGCCGGCTCGGGGACCACCCCAACCTCCCCGAGGCACCACGCCTCGACCTCCTCGGGGGTGCCGCCGCGCCGGATCGCCAGCGGCTCGGCGCCGTCGTGGATCACCCACACCTCCCCCACCGTGGTCTCGTATCGCGAGCAGAGCGCTCCGCGCAGAGCCGTGTCCATCTCCTCTCCTCCTGTGAGTCGTGTCGCACGGCTCTCCAACCCGCTCCGCGTCGCCAAGGGTTGCACGCGGGGGGTGCAACCCGGCGGCGGCCGCCGGGTGTTGAGGGGACGTGATCGCCCACACTGCGACCCGCGATGAGGACCTCGCCGTGAGCCGGCGTCCGCGGCCCGCGGGCTCGCTCGCCGAGCGGCTCGCCGAGGACCTCGACGGCGTCTTCGAGGACGTCGTCGTCGAGCACCAGCACGCCCTGTTCGCGTTCGTCGCCGGCCTCGGCGGCGATCCCGGACAGGCCGAGGAGGTGGTCCAGGACGCCTTCGTCCGCGCCCATCGGGCGCTGACCGGCTATCCCCCGGAGCGGGTTCGGGAGCTGCGGCTGCGCCCCTGGCTCTTCCGCATCGCGCTGAACGCGTTGCGCAACCGGCTGCGCGGCCGCCGCGTTCAGCTCGTCCTCCTCGACCGGCCGCCCGACGGCGCCGACCCGGCGCCGGGGCCGGAGACGGAGGCGATGCGGCGGGCCGACCGGGCACGCCTGGGGCAGGCGCTCGTGTGCCTCCCGCAGGAGCAGCGCGCGGCGGTGCTGCTGCGCTTCGCCCACGACCTGGGCTACGCGCGCATCGCCGAGGTGCTGGACCGCCCGGTGGGGACGGTGAAGTCGGACGTGCACCGCGGGCTCGTCGCCCTGCGGCGCCGCATGGGAGCGGAGGTGGAGGTGTGATGAGCGAGGACGTGGTGGAGTCCGGCCTGCGTGAGCTGGGCCGGCGCCGGGCGCCGGGGACCCTGCTGCCCGCGGTCCTTCGGGAGCTCGGGCTCGGGTACTGGTACGCCGCGGCCGAGAGCCCGCTCGGACCGGTGTTCGTCGCCCACGGTCCCGCCGGGGTGGTGGCGGTGCACCGCGGCGAGGACGCCCCGGAGTTCGAGGAGCTCTTCCTCCGCCGCTGGGGTCGCGCCGTCCACCGCGCGGAGCGGCTGCCCGAGCGGCTCGCCGCCGCGGTGGACGCCGGGCTGCGCGGCGACGGCCGGAGGGTCACCGTCGACCTCGGCGGCCTCACCGGCTTCCAGCGCGACGTGCTCGAGGCGACCCGCACCATCCCGCGGGGCGAGGTGCGCACCTACGGATGGGTGGCACGGGAGATCGGCCGGCCGGGCGCGGTCCGCGCCGTTGGCACCGCGCTCGGGCACAACCCCATTCCCCTCGTCATCCCCTGCCACCGGGTCGTCCAGGGCGACTGGCGGCCCGGCCAGTACAGCGGCGGCGGCCCCGAGGCGAAGCGACGGG
>VBHE01000183.1:4560-9242 GCA_005889515.1 Chloroflexota bacterium
GGCTCGGGCGGCCGGATACCGCCCCTGCCGGGTCTGCCGCCCCGCCGCGGCCGCCTGAGCGGACGCTCGGGCCGGAGGCGCCGGCCGGGTGGGCCGGCCGCGCGCCCCGGCCATGGGGAACGGGATGCCGCCCGTCGCAACGAGGTGTCAGCGCGCGCCGGGCGGCCCCGTCATTGAGCCTCGGCGGGATGAACCGTGGCTGAAGCGGGGGCGCCCGTCCGGGCGGCGGCATCGAGGACGGCGTCGACGATCCGCCCGTAGCCGGTGCACCGGCAGAGGTTCCCCGACAGCTCCTCGCGCACCTCGGCGGCGGTCGGCGCCGGGCTGCGGGCGAGGAGGTCGAGGGCGGCGAGGAGCATCCCGGGGGTGCAGTAGCCGCACTACACCGCGTGGTGGTCGCGGAACGCCGCCTGGAGGGGGTGGAGCACGACGCCCCGGGCGAGCCCCTCGACGGTGGGCACCTCCGCCCCCTCCGCCTGCAACGGTGCAGGCTCCGCAGGCCCCCTGCTCGCACCCGAGGTGGGTGCCGGTGAGCCCGAGGTCGTCGCGGAGCACGTCGGCGAGCAGCCGGCGGGGCTCGACCTCGAGCCGGTGCTCCTCGCCGTTGACGGTGAAGGTCAGCACCGGAGTGCGTCTCGCAGCGCGCGGGTCGCGACCACCCCGACCATGGCGCGCCGCCAGTCCGCGGTGGCGTGGACGTCGCCGGCGGGCTCGCAGAGCTCGACGCAGCGGGCGGCGAGACCGGCGATCGCCTCCTCGCGCTGCTGGGGGTCGAGCTCGCCGTCGATCCGCAGCGGTGCGCTCGCGACGCCGCCGAGGGTGACCACCGCCCTCCCCGGGACGGCGGTCGCCGCCGCGAGCACGAGGGCGAAGTCGCCGTGGCGGCGCGCGATCTCGGCGAACCCCCACCCCACCGGTCCCGCGGTGATCGGGACCCGCACCGCGGTGATCATCTCGTCCTCGGCGAGGCGGGTGCTGTACGCACCGTCGACGAGCGCGGCGGCGGCGAGGGTGCGCGCCCCGCCCGGCCCGGCGACGCTCAGCTCGGCGCCGAGGGCGACCGCCGCGCAGGGAAGCTCGGCGGCGGGGTCGGCGTGGGCGAGGCTGCCGCCGATCGTCCCCCGGGCGCGGATGGCGCCGTGGCCGATCCAGCGCGCCGCCTCGGCGAGAAGCGGCGCGTGCGCGGCGACGAGCGGGTCGGTGGCGAGGCGGCGGTGGCGGACGAGGGCGCCGATCACCAACCGGCCGTCCTCGACCTCGAGCCGCTCGAGCTCCGCGATGGGGTTGAGGTCGACGAGCACCGCGGGACGGGCGAGGCGGAGGTTCATCAGCGGCACCAGGCTCTGCCCGCCCGCGAGCGGCTTGGCGTCGCCGCCCGCGGCGGCGAGCTCGGCGACCGCCTCGGCGACCGAGCCGGCACGGACGTAGCGGAACGGCGCCGGCTTCATCCCCGGCCCTCGAACCCGGGCGGTCGGCGCTCTCGGAAGGCGGCGAGGCCCTCGCGGAGGTCGTCGCTCTCCCAGGCGGCGCGGACCGCGGCGGCGATCTCGGGGTCGTCGCCTCCGTCGCCGGTCGCGATCCGCTCCAGGGCGACCTTGTGGGCGGAGATGCTCAGCGGAGCGAGCCCGGCGATCTCCGCCGCCCAGGCGAGCGCGGCGTCGAGGCCGCCGGCGCGGTGGGCGAAGCCGGTGCGCAGCGCGGTCTCGGCGTCGACCTCGACGGCGGCGAGGAGGATGGAGCGGGCGAGGCTCTCGCCGAGCAGCCGCACCAGGCGGCGGACGCTGCGCTCGTGGATGGCGAGCCCGAGTCGCGCCGCGGGGACGCCGAAGCGCGCGCCGGCGCCGACGACGCGCAGGTCGGCGGCGCAGGCGAGCTCGGTTCCGGCGCCGAGCGCGGGACCGTCGACCGCCGCGATCACCGGCTGGGGGAGCAGCGGGAGCCCGTCGAGCAGCGCCCTGAGCGCCACCCGGAACTCCTCGGAGTGGACTCCCTGGAGGTCGGCGCCGGCGCAGAACGCCCGCCCCGCGCCGGTGATGACCACCACCCGGGCACCGTCGCCGGCGACGCCGTGCACCGCCTCGTGGAGGAGCCGGCAGTGCTCGGTGTCGAGGGCGTTGCGCCGCTCGGATCGGTCGATGGTGACGAGCGCGACCCGGTCGTGCCGCTCGGTGCGGATCACGTCGCCTCCTCGAGCGCAGCGTGGATCCGGGACGGGGTCAGCGGGAGCGTGTTGGTCTCCACACCCCAGGGCGAGAGCGCGTCGGCGACGGCGTTGGCGAGCGCGGCGGCGACGCCGAGGGTCGACCCCTCCCCGACCCCGCGTGCCCCGGTGACGGTGGCGGCGGGATCGTCGACGTGGCCCACCTCGAACGCGGGCACGTCGGTCGCGGCGGGGAGCAGGTAGTCCATCAGGGTCGCGGTCATCAGCCTGCCGTCCGGGTCGTACACGTGGTGCTCGTGGAGGGCGCCGCCGATCCCCTGGGCGAGGCCACCCTCGATCTGCCCGGCGACGATCGCCGGGTGGTAGACGCGGCCGGCGTCCTCGACGCAGAGGTGGCGCAGCACCCGCACCTCGCCGGTGGTGCGGTCGACCTCGACGACCGCCGCCTGGGCGCCCGCGGCGAAGGTGCCGCGCACCGGGTCGTACGTCCTCGTCTCCTCCAGGCCCGGCGACATCCCCTCGGGCAGGCGGTGGGCCTCGTGGTACGCGACCCGGGCGACGTCGGCGATGGAGATTCCCAGGTCGGGGGCGTCGACCGGCCGCACCCGTCCGTCCTCCACCCGCAGGTCGGCCTCGGCGGCCTCGAGGAGGTGCGCCGCGATCTGGACGATCCTGTCCCGAACCGCCCGGGCGGCGAGGAGCACGGCGCCACCGCCGATCACCCCCTGCCGCGAGGCGAAGGCGCCGAACCCGTAGGGACCCTGGGTGTCGCCCATCCGCACATCGACGTCGTCGTAGGCGACGCCGAGCTCGTCGGCGGCGATCTGCGCGAGGGTGGTCTCCAGCCCCTGGCCCTGCGAGGTGGTCCCGGCGAGGACGGTGACCCCACCCTCGGGATCGAGTCGCACCGTCGCCATCTCGTAGCCGGTGCGGAAGGGCATGCGCGGCCCCGCCGACGCGGCGCTCCCCATCCCGGTCAGCTCGTTGTACACGGCGAGCCCGACCCCGAGCGCACGCCCCGCGCCGCGCATCCGCCGCTGCTCGTCGCGCACCGCGGCGTAGTCGAGCCGCTCGAGAACGGCGTCGAGGCAGGCGCCGTAGGTGCGCGAGTCGTGGACCAGGCGCGTCGCCGAGGTGTAGGGCACGTCCTCGGCGCGCACCAGGTTGCGCCGGCGCACCGCGACGGGGTCGAGCCCGAGCGCCGCGGCGGCGATGTCGAGCATCCGCTCCATGACGAAGACCGTGGCCGGACGGGCCACACCGCGGTAGGGCCCGGACGGGGCCGTGTTGGTCGCGACCCCGCGCACCTCGCAGCGGTAGTGGTCGACGCGGTACGGGCCGGCGAGCAGGCCGCCGGCCATGAGCGGCTCGAGCGCGGCGGTGTACGGCCAGAGCGAGTACGCACCGGCGTTGCAGATCACGTCGGCGTCGAGGGCGCGCACGGTCCCGTCGGCGTCGAGCCCGGCGCGCACCCGGTAGACGTGGTCGCGCGCATGGCTGGCGCTGAGCAGGTGCTCGAGCCGGTCCTCCACCCACCGCACCGGGCGGCCGAGGCGGATGGCGAGCACGCAGAGGAGCGCGTCCTCCGGATACAGGGACGCCTTGACCCCGAAGCCGCCGCCGACGTCGGGGGCGAGCACCCGCACCCGCCGCTCCGGCAGGCCGAGCAGCTCGGCGATCCCGTGCCGGATCATGTGGGGGATCTGGGTGCCGCTCCACAGGGTGAGCGTTCCGTCGCCGGCATCCCAGGACGCCACACCCGCACGTCCCTCGAGGGGCACCCCCGCGTGGCGGTTGGTGCGCAGCTCGCGCTCGACCACGAGGTGGGCGGCGGCGAGTGCGGAGTCGACGTCGCCGGCCTCGAAGCGACGGCGCACGAGCACGTTGTCGGGCGCCTCCTCGTGGACCACCGCGGCGCAGCCGGGAGCGCACGCCGCGCGCGCGTCGACGACCGCCGGCAGCGGATCGCCGTCGAGGACGACGAGGTCGGCGGCGTCCTCGGCGAGGTAGCGGTCGGTGGCGACGACCGCGGCGACCGCCTCGCCGTTGAAGCGGACCCGGTCGCGGGCGAGGAGCGGCTGGGCGGTCTCGACGTAGGAGCTCAGCGACGACCGCGCCCGCAGCTCGCGGCCCGCGACCTCGGGATCGTCGCCGGTCACCACCGCGACCACGCCCGGCGCGGCCCGCGCGGCGTCGGCGTCGACGCCGCGGATGCGCCCGTGGGCGAGCGGGCTGCGCACGAAGGCGACGTGGAGCATTCCGGGGAGACGCAGGTCGCTGACATAGCGACCGCGACCGGTGAGCAGCCGGGCGTCCTCCTTGCGGGGGACGCTCGTCCCCAGCACGGACACACTCAGACCATCGCGTAGCCGCCGTTCACCGAGATCACCTGGCCGGTGATCCATCCGGAGAGCGGCGAGGCGAGCAGCAGCACCATCGGGGTGACGTCCTCGGGACGCCCGAGGCGGCGCAGCGGGTACTGGGCGAGGATGCGGCGCATCCGCTCCTCGTCCTCGCCGCC
>VBHE01000184.1:0-1404 GCA_005889515.1 Chloroflexota bacterium
CGACCGGCCGAGGAGAGGCGCCGATGCAGCCCACCGCCACGCCCTGGATCGCCGCCACCCTCCTCGCCGCCGCGCTCGCCACCGGCTGCGGCGCGCCCGCGGCGACCCTCCCGGCCACCGCGCCGCCGGTCGCCGCGGCGACGACCGCGACCGCCGCCACGGCCGGCGCGACCGCCGCGCCCGACGTCCAGGGGAGCGCCACCCCGGCCCCGCCGCCGTGCAGCGGCACCCCGGTCGAGGGAACGGTCCCGGGCGCCTCGGGCCTGGCGCGGGTCGTCGACGTCGCCTCCGCCTCCCACGAGGACGCCGGCTACGACCGCTTCGTGATCCGGCTCAGCGCCGCACCGACGTCGTACCGGGTCATCCCCCAGGGCACGCCCGACTTCTTCGAGGACGCCAGCGGCCGCCCGGTCACCCTCGAGGGCGTCGCCGGGGTGCGGATCAGCCTGCAGGGCGTCGCCGGCACCCCCGCCTACGCCGGCCCCACCGACCTCCATCCCCGGCTCGTGCAGCTCCGCGAGGCGCGCCAGACCGGGTCGTTCGAGGGGGTGGTGAGCTGGGGGCTGGGCCTCGCCGGCAACGCGGCCTCCCCCACCCTCGTCGTCGATATCGTCACCCGCTGAGGCGCAGGTCCCGCCTACCGCGCCGCCGACCCGACGCTCAACCGGCGGCGCACGCGCTCCGCCCGGCGGCGGGCGAGCGCCCGTCGCGCCCGGACCAGGAGCTGCTCGGGGTCGCTGTCGCGCCCCGCCGCGCACCCGGTGTCGACCGACGCCCAGGCGACCGTGGTCTCGACCGCGAGCTCGAGGCGCCGGGCGAGCACGGTCAGTGCCAGCGGGCCGACGTCCCAGACCAGCATGGTGAGCACCCGCACCCCGCCGCCCACCGGCTCGCGATGGGTGTGCAGCTCGTAGGAGGCGTCCGGCCCCATCGTGTCGGTCAGGACCTCCCGGAGCAGGACGTCGACGCCCTGCCACGACAGGCTGGCCGCGGTGACCTCGAGGATCACCGCCCCGCAGTGACGCTTCGTGCGCCGCGGCCCCTCCGGTCGGATCTCCCGCTGCCAGCGGCGACCGACGACCTCAGCGGTCGCGGTGAGATCGGTGGTGCTCAGCATGGTTGTGACTCCTGTCTGGGCTGCGTTCGGAGTCCACCCACCAGGGGGGGCGAGAACCAACCGCATCCGGGTCGGTGTCGATGAGGGGAATGCCGGCGCGCTCGAGGATCGAATCCATGATCCGAGCCCGCCGCGCCATCCGGGCGAGCTCGCGACGCTCGGCCGCCCGAGCGACGTGGAGCAGCACCTGCTTGACCCGGGCGGGCTTGGGAATCACGCCCACCGCCCCGGCCTCCATCGCCTCGATGGTCGCGTCCGCATCGGTGGACCGGCGAGGATCAGGCAGC
>VBHE01000184.1:1435-5650 GCA_005889515.1 Chloroflexota bacterium
TGAGGAGGTCGAACGGACGCCGTCCGAGCTCCTCGATGGCCTCGGGCCCGGACGCCACCGCGGTGACCTCGTGGTCGCCGAGCTCGAGCGCCTGCTGAAGGAATCCGCGAGCGCGCTCATCGCTCTCCGCGACGAGAACCCGTGCCATGGCAGCCTCCGGCCTGTGGCCGTCGGCCCGCAGTGACCCTTTTCGGTAACCCGGCGATCTCGGTGAGATCCGTGGCTTTGCGTCCTCACCTCGCGATGAGTTTGCCATTTGTCGAAGAGCCGACGAAGGGAACCATACGACTCCGTCAGGTTCGTGCCACGGCGCAACCGATCCGTTACAGAGCGCGTCCACCGCCGCGACGTTTCACGAGTCTTCACATCGATTGATGGCCCGATCGGCGGGGCGCGCATAGAGTGACCTGCCATGAGCACGGTCGAGCGCGAGGTCAACATCCTGCTCGTCGAGGACAACCCCGGCGACGTCCGGCTCACCCTCGAGGCGCTGCGCGAGGGCAGGATCGCCAACCAGCTCCACGTCGTCCACGACGGCGAGGAGGCCATGGACTTCGCCCGGCAGGTGGGTGACCACCTCCACGCTCCACGGCCGGATCTGATCCTCCTCGACCTCAACCTCCCCAAGAAGGACGGCCGCGAGGTCCTCGAGGAGCTGAAGAACGACCCCGACCTCCACCGCATCCCGGTGATCGTCCTCACCACGTCGTCCGCGGAGGCGGACGTGCTGCGCTCCTACGACCTGCACGCCAACTGCTTCATCAGCAAGCCGATCGGCTACGACGACTTCATCGCCGCGGTCCGCAGCATCGAGAACTTCTGGTTGAGGCTGGTTCAGCTTCCCCCGTCATGAGCGAGACCTCCGACCCGGAACTGGGCCACCGCATCCTCCTCATCGAGGACAACGCCGGCGATGCACGGCTGGTCGCGCTCATGCTCGACGACGCCGCCGACGGGCTCTTCGAGCTGCAGCACGTCGACCGGCTCGAGGCCGCCTGGGAGCGCCTTCCCGGGACCGGCTGTGTCCTCGTCGACCTGAGCCTCCCCGACGCCGACGGCCTCGAGGCGGTCGAGCGGCTGCAGCTGCTCGCGCCGGAGCTGCCGATCATCGTCATCACCGGGCGCGACGACCTCGGCATCGCCGTCGAGGCGCTGCAGAAGGGAGCCCAGGACTACCTGATCAAGGGCCGCGTCGACGGCCAGCTGCTCACCCGCGCGCTGCGCTACGCCATCGAGCGCAAGCGCGCGGAGATCGCGCTCGCCCACCAGGCGCTCCACGACCCGCTCACCGGTCTGCCCAACCGCGCCCTCTTCGTCGACCGCCTGGAGCAGGCGCTGGTGCGCAACGCGCGACGGTCGTCGACGATCGCCGTCCTGTTCGTCGACCTCGACCGCTTCAAGGTGGTGAACGACAGCCTCGGCCACGCCGCGGGCGACCGGGTCCTCACCGGTCTCGGCGAGCGGCTGAGCGCGGTGCTGCGCCCCGGCGACACCGTGGCGCGCTTCGGCGGCGACGAGTTCACCGTGCTCTGCACCGACCTCGAGGACGAGAAGGAGGCGTTCGCCATCGCCGAGCGGATCGCCGGCGCGCTGGCGACTCCGTACGACCTCGAGGGCGCGGCGGTGGTGCTGACGGCGAGCATCGGCATCGCCCTCGCCACCGCCGATCACCCGTCGGCGCAGTCGCTGATCCGCAACGCCGACGCCGCCATGTACCGGGCCAAGGAGCACGGACGGGCGCGCTGGCTCCTCTTCGACGAGGCAATCCACAAGCGCGCGGTGCAGCGGCTCGAGACCGAGGTCGCGCTGCGCCGCTCGCTCGACGACGGCGACTTCCGCCTCCACTACCAGCCGGTCGTCCACGCCGACGGGGACCTGGTCGGATTCGAGGCGCTGGTCCGCTGGCAGCATCCGAGCCGCGGGCTGGTGGCGCCGGCCGGCTTCATCCCGCTCGCGGAGGAGACCGGGCTCGTCGAGCGGCTCGGAGCATGGGTGCTCGACGAGGCCTGCGCCCAGGCGCGGCGGTGGCTCGACCACCCCTCGTCCGGCCGTCCGCTGATGATGTCGGTGAACGTCTCCGCGCGGCAGCTGCGCAGCCTCTCCATGGCCGACCAGGTCGTCGCCGCGCTCCGCTCCTGCGCGCTCCCCCCCGGGGACCTCTGCCTGGAGATCACCGAGAGCGCGCTCATCGAGGACATCGACGCCACCGTCGAGGCGCTCGAGGCGCTCCACTCCATCGGGGTGCTCCTCGCCGTCGACGACTTCGGCACCGGGTACACGACCCTCAAGAACCTCAAGCGCTTCCCCATCGACATCATCAAGGTCGACGCCGGCTTCGTCTCCGGCCTGGGGCGCGACCGCGGTGACGCCGCCATCACCATGGCGGTGATCCGGCTCGCCCACGCGCTGGGGATGACCACGGTCGCCGAGGGGGTGGAGACCCAGGAGCAGCTCGAGCTGCTGCGCACCCTCGGCTGCGACCTCGTGCAGGGCTATCACCTGGGCGGTCCGCTGCCCGCCGATGAGGCGCTGTCCCGGTGGCGGATCCCCGCGGGGGTTGGGCGATGAGCCAGGCCATCAACGTCATCTCCTGGATCTCCGCCGCGGGCTACGCGGTCATCACCCTGCTCACGGTCGTCGCCTGGGTGCGGCGACCCACGGTGCAGCGCGCCCTGCTCGCCTGCGCCATCGGCCTCCTCGGCGCGCTCAGCGTCATCGGGCGCGTGCAGAAGGTGACCGGGTACCAGGCGGACTGGGTGTTCCACCTCACCGTCCCCGCCTTCCTCGCCTCGGGGTACGCGCTCGCGCTCTTCCGCCACAGCGTGATGCGCACCTCCCGCATCGGCCTCGCCGGGCTCTTCGTCGCGCTCGTCGCGGTGAGCGTCGGCTCGCTTGCGGTGCGGCTGCCGAGCGGCCTGTCGCCGGCGCCGACCGCGGGACAGTGGGCGCTGGTGTGGGGGATGGTGCTGCTCTGGAGCGGCTGCGTCGTCGAGCCCGCCGCCCGCTTCTGGCTCGCCTCGCGGGGCCGGCCGCTCCTCCAGCGCGCCCGGCTGCGGGCGCTCAGCAGCGGCTACACCGCGCTCGTGGTCCTCCTCGTCGCGGCGATCGGCATCGGGATCTTCGCCGGGCCCAGCCTGCTGCTGAACCTGCGCTACCAGCTGGCGCTCTCGATCCTCGGCGCCGCGACCGTCCCGCTCCTCTACGTGGGCTTCGCCCCTCCCGGCTGGCTGCGCCGGCTGTGGCGCGACCGCGAGGAGTCGGCGCTGCGCCGGGCGACCGCCGCGCTGCTCCTCGAGAGCGACCCCGGGCAGCTCGCCGACCACTCCCTCGACTGGGCGCTGCGGCTCGTCGGCGCCGAGCGCGGCCTGCTCCTCGGACCCGGCCGGCAGCTGCTCGCCGCGCGCGACGTCGACGAGGCGACCGCGGCCGAGCTCGTCACCCTCGACCCCAGCGGCGGAGCGCGGCTGGTGACGACGGGGCCGGGCGGCGACGGCATCGCCGCGGTCGCCCCGCTGCCGCTGCGCGGCGAGCCGGGGATGATCGTCATCGTCCCGGGCAGCTTCACCCCGGTGTTCGGCGGCGACGAGGTGACCCGCCTCGGCGAGTACGCCGTCTCGGTGGCGTCCGCGCTCGACCGCGCCCGGCTCCTCGACGCCCTCGCGGCGCAGACCCGGCGCAACGAGAGCATCCTCTCGGCGATGAGCGACCTCGGCGAGGGGTTCGTCCTGACCCGCGACGGGCGGATCGTGTACGCCAACGAGGCGTTCTGCGGGATCACCGGCCACTCGCTCGATGAGCTCCAGCTGCTCCCCGCCGTCATGGGGCTGATCGCCCCCGAGGACCGCGCGGCCGCCGCCGACCGCGTCGCGGCGCGCATGGGCGGACAGCACGTCTCCGATTACTTCGAGACCGGGATGCTCACCGGGGACGGCCGGCGTGTCGAGGTCGAGATCGCCGGCAGGTTCCTGAGCGGCGAGCCGGGGGAGACCACCATCGCCATCTGCCGTGACGTCACCGAGCGGCGCCGCGACCAGCAGGAGCTGGTCCGCCGCTCCCGAGAGCTGCAGCGCTCGAACGCCGCCCTCGAGGAGTTCGCCTACATCGCCTCCCACGACCTCCAGGAGCCGCTGCGGATGGTGGCGAGCTACCTCCAGCTCCTCGACCGGCGCTACCGCGGGCAGCTCACCACCGAGGCCGACGAGTTCCTCGGCTTCG
>VBHE01000184.1:5709-9293 GCA_005889515.1 Chloroflexota bacterium
GGTGCGGTGCTCGCCGGCGTGCTCGCCAACCTGCGCTCGACCATCGAGGAGGCCGGCGCCCGGGTGACCGCGGGGCCGCTCCCGGTCGTCGAGGGCGACCCCACCCAGCTCGCACAGGTCTTCCAGAACCTCATCGCCAACGCCATCAAGTTCCGGGGCGAGAGGCGGCCCGAGATCGCCATCGCCGCCGAGCGCGACGGCCGGCAGTGGCTGTTCAGCGTCCGCGACACCGGCATCGGGATCGAGCAGCGCCACGCCGAGCGGATCTTCATGGTCTTCAAGCGGCTCCACCCCCAGACCGAGTACCCGGGGACCGGGATCGGATTGGCCATCTGCCGCCGCGTCGTCGAGCGCCACGGCGGCCGCATCTGGGTCGAGCCCGCGGAGGGTGGAGGCTCGGCCTTCCGCTTCACCCTGCCCGCCGCGGTCGGCGCCGTCCCCGCCCGCTCGAACGGGGCGTATGTGACCTAGGGGGTGCTCGGGGCCGGAGCCGAGTACGGCGTGGTGCTGACGCCGCTGCCGTCGTGGAGGGTCTGTGGCGGCGTCACCACCACCACGGCACCGGGGGAGAGCCCGGTCAGGACGGTCACGGTCGTCGACCCCGGCGGGGGCGGAGCCGCGGTCACCGGCTGACGCACGGCGTGGCCGTGGACCACCACGAACACCACCGACCTGTTGATCTGGGGGTCGATCACCACCGCCGGAGCGGGCACCACCTCGGCGCCGCCGGCGGCGGCCTTCGCGGTCGCCACCTGGACGGCGACGTCGCCGCGGCCGTGGAGCCCGGCGATCACCCCGGCGATGAGGCCCACGGCGACCGCGGAGACGAGCGCGAGGGTCGCCTGCTCCGACCGGACCCGCCAGCCCGCCGTCGTCGTGGCGCGCGGCGGCGCACCGGTCATGCGGCGCCTTCGGCGAGGGCGCCGGAGTTCGCGCTGCGCTCGCGCCACCGCTGCAGCACCACCAGGGTCCAGAGCAGATGGGCGTGGTTGAAGCGGCCGCTCACGTGCTCGTCCATCAGCCGGGTGCACTCGCCGGTGTCGAACCACTCCGACGCCGAGCTCGAGGTGAGCAGGTCGCGCATCATCGGCTGGAGCTCGCCGCGCAGCCAGTGCTTCATCGGCATCGAGAAGCCCTCCTTCGGCCGGGTGAGGATCTCCGCCGGCACCAGGGGACGGATGGCGTGGCGCAGCACCCGCTTGCGCACCCCGCCGTCGAGGTGCATCGACGCGGGCAGGCGGGCGGCGAACTCGGCCACCTCGTAGTCGAGGAAGGGGCTGCGCGCCTCGAGCGCCACCGCCATCGAGGCACGGTCGACCTTGGCGAGGATGTCGTCCGGCAGCCAGAGCGCGATGTCGACCCACTGGCGGCGGGAGAGCGGCTCGACCGCGCGCGCCGCGTCGAGCAGCGAACGACCGAGGCGCTCCGGGGCGCCGGCCTCCGCGAGCGGCGAAAGCGGCCCCCGGTAGAGGCGCAGCTTCTCGTCGGCGTGGGCGTGGATGAGCCAGGCGAGGTGCTCGAGGCCGGCGGCACCCTGCACCCCCTCGCTGAACCGCTTCAGCTTGTTGACGAGGCCCTTCTTCTTGGCGGTCGGCGGCACCCGGCGCAACGCGGCGTCGACCGCCCAGCGCACCGGTCCGGGGATCCGCGCGTAGCGGTCGGCGAGCGCCGCGGCGCGGTACCAGTCGTAGCCGGCGAAGACCTCGTCGCCGCCGTCGCCGCTGATCACCACCGTGACGTGGCGCCGCGCCATCCGCGAGACCGCGTAGGTGGGGATGAGGCTGACGTCGGCGAGGGGCTCGTCGAAGGCGCGCTCGAGGACCTCGAGGGTGAGCTCGGGGCTGGCCGCCACCATCCGGGCGAACTCGACCTCGTTGTACGAGGCGTCGTCGAAGCCGATCGAGAAGGTCTTGGGAGTGTGGCCGAGGTCGGCCATGAGCCCGACGACCGCGCTCGAGTCGATGCCGCCGCTGAGCAGGGCGCCGAGCGGCGCGTCGGAGATCATGCGCAGCTCGGTGGCACGGCGCAGCCGCGCCCGGCACTCCTCGGCCCAGTCGTCGAGCGAGCGCGCCGGCGCGATGTGGCCGGTGTACTCGAGCTCCCACCAGCGGCGGGTCGTGACCACGCCGTCGCGCCACTGCAGCCAGCTGCCGGGCTCGAGCTTGCGGACCCCGCGCCACATCGTCCACGGCGCGGGCACGTGCTCGTAGGCGATGTAGAGGTCGACCGCCTCGTGGTCGATCGCCCGGGGCATCCCCGACCACCGCTCCAGCGCGCGCAGCTCGCTGGCGAAGACGATGCACTCGGAGTCCGCGTAGTAGTACATCGGCTTGACCCCGAGGTGGTCGCGCGCCAGCGTCAGGGTGCGCGAGGAGGGGTCCCAGAGGCCGAAGGCGAACATGCCGTTGAAGCGGCGCAGCGCGCCCTCCAGCCCCCACTGGTGGAGGGCGAGGAGCATCACCTCGGTGTCGCACCGGGTGCGGGTGCCGACGCCGTGGGCGGCGAGCTCGTCGGCGATCTCGTGGAAGTTGTAGATCTCGCCGTTGAAGGTGATCCAGGTTCCCGCCGGGCCCTCCATCGGCTGGTGGCCGGCGGGGGTGAGGTCGAGGATGGCGAGGCGGCGCTGGGCGAGGCCGTAGCCGTCGGCGACGTGGAGGCCCTCGTCGTCCGGGCCGCGATGGGCCAGGGCGTCGTTCATGGCGCGCAGGTCGACGGCCCCGACGCGGCGTGGGTCGAGGGTCGCGTATCCGGTGATGCCGCACATTCAGGCTGTCTCCTCGCCGCGCGCGTGCAGGCGGCCTCCGTCCCGCCGCGTGATCGACGCGGCCCTCCAACGGAACAACGGGAATGGAGCGCTCTTCTTGCTGTCCGCTCGGTCAGGCGACGTCGGCGTCGAGATCATTCCCACCGCCGGGGACCGCCGCCGGCTCCAGCCTGCGGACCGCCGCCTCGAGGGTGTGCGGGTCGGGATAGGGGGCGCCGAGCTTCACGTAGGCGCGGGCGGTCCCCTCGACGAAGGCGCGGATGCTGAAGTGGCGCTCGCCGCGCTCCCGCGAGGCCGTCCCCAGCCGCGCCGCGAGCGCGGGGTCGCGGAGCACGGCGTCGATCCCCGCGGCGAAGGCGCCGGGGTCGGGCTCGACGAGGAGCGCCGAGAGGTCGTCCATGACCTGGGTGTGGCTCTCGATCCGGGTGGCGACGATCGGCCGCCCGCTGTGCATGTACGAGTAGATCTTCAGCGGGGTGTTGCTGCCGCTCGAGCGCGGCGACACCAGCACGTCGGCGGCGGCCATGCAGGTCGTCATCTCCTGCGGCGGGCGCAGCCCGGTGAGCAGGACCCGGTCACCGAGGCCGAGGGCGTCCGCCTGGGCACGCAGCTCGGCGACCTGGTCGGGGCGGCCGCCCACGACCACCAGCCGCGGCCGCCGGCCGTCCGGCATCGGGCTGACCTGGGCCATCGCATCGATGAGCAGGGGCATGCCCTGGTAGGGCTCGAGGGTGCCGGTGTAGAGCACCACCGGCTCGCCGGCCGGCGCCCACTCGCGGCGCAGCGCCGCGGCGATGCGCATGTTGGGACGGGGCTCGAC
>VBHE01000184.1:9326-9871 GCA_005889515.1 Chloroflexota bacterium
GGGAAGACCACGATCACCGAGCGGGCGCTGCCCAGCATCTTCCGCTCCAGCCACTCGAAGGTGCGCACCACGGGATGGCGCTCGCCGAGCCCGTAGTTGGTGAGCACCACGCCGAGGCCGTTGTGCATGTCGTAGAGGTGGGGGATGCCGAGCAGGCGGCTGAACCACCAGCCGAAGACGCCGGCCTCCTCGTGGGTGTGGACGACGTCGTAGCTCTTCCGGCCCCGGAGCGCCCGGGCGGTCGCCCGCGCCAGCACCGCGGCGTCGAGCGGCAGCTTGGCCGCCGAGGGGCCGATCTTCACCGAGCGGATGCCGGGGATGCGCGGGGCGCGCAGCCAGCGGACGCCGTCGATGTCGACGTTCTCGCCGAGCGGGTAGGTGACCAGGTCGACGGTGTGGCCGAGGGCGGAGAGCGCCCGGCAGCGGTTGACGACGCTGATCGGTGTCCCCCGCGGCGAGAAGACCGGCTGGGGGGCGATCATCAGGATGTTCACGAGGCGATCCTCTCGCTCACGCTCCCCGCCGGCGCCTCTGCTGTGCTGGGC
>VBHE01000185.1 GCA_005889515.1 Chloroflexota bacterium
GGAGTGCCGCCGGGAGCTCCGAGCACCTTCGTGGCGACGAGCTTGGTCTTGCCGGCGAGCTTTTCGACGGCCATGGGCACGTGCTCGTCCACGTACCGCTTCTCGAAGGCCTCGATATCCGCCGGCTGCGGGTACATCACCACCATCTTCACGTCAGGCATGGCGCTTCTCTCCTAATGTGTGGTGGCATTAGTATGACCATGATGTCCACGCCCCGCAACCGGCACCATGCGTCGTTCCTGCTGCTCGGTGAGCCCCTCGCGCTCGACCTGGTCAACACACTGGTCCCGCCCGCCTACGGCGGCGACCTGGTCGCAACCCCCGCGCGGGTCCGCGACTGGCTGCGGGCGGAGGCGGACCGTCTGCCGGCGGACGCGCTCGAGCTCCCCGGGATGGCGGACCTCAGAGCGCTTCGCGAGGCGCTGCGCGCGCTATTCACCGCCGCCCTGGACGGCACCGCGCCCTCCCGCGCGCAGCTCCGAACCGTGAACGCGGCGAGCCGGGAGGGCGCACGGTATCTCGAGCTCGAGTGGTCGCAGGACGCAGGGCCGACAGCGCGCGGACGCCCCCGACGCCGGACGAGAGGCGGCTCCGGGGTCGCGCTCCTCGCCGAGATCTCTCGATCGGGAATCGAGCTGCTCGGAGGCGCGCACCGGGACAGGCTGCGGCGCTGCGCGGGACCCGGCTGCACCCTGCTGTTCGCGGCCGTCAATCCACGGCGCCGCTGGTGCGCCCCCCACCTCTGCGGGAACCGGGTCCGGGTGGCGCGCAACTACCGTCGGAGATCCGAAGGCCGCAGCGGGTGAGCGCGCAACTCGGCGAGCTCGTCCGGCCGGCTGAGGGCGACGAGGTGCCCGCCGGCCATCCCTCGACGGACGCGGGGCGGTTGGGCCTCGAAGACATCATTGCCGGCTTTCCGGGGTAGGTCGACGAACCGTGGCGTGGTACAGGGTGGCCTCTCTAGACTCGCGGGCGAAAGTAGCGCAACGCCGCACGTGGCTCAACAACTCTGGGTACTCAGAGCCGGCAGCCCAATCGTCATCGCCGCGCTCCTCGGCGACACGGGAGGCGACCAGCGCCCACTCGAACCTCCGCCAATGTCGTCCGCACCACCCTCGGCCCCGCCGTGCCGCGCGGGCGTCGGCTCACCGGTCGCGGTGGCGGGTCGGCTGCGTCGATCCATCACCACGTCCTTCTCTCCGTGGCCGCAAGTTTTGAGGAGAGCCGAGCGTTCCTGGCGGGTGGACGACGTGGGGTGTTGCCCCAGCGGCGTCTGCCGGACGAACATGAGAACGATAGTGAGCAGCTTCCGCCGTTCGACCGAGGACGGGAGGAGCACACTGCCCTCTGCGGGGGGTGACCGATGAGCCGTCAGCGATCGGCGACCGCCATCGACACCGAGCTGCACGACCAGTGGCGCTCGATCGACAGTGTGCTGCAGTCGCTCGCCCAGCGTTCGCGTGCGCGGAGGGGATCGGACGAGGACGAGATGGATGAGCCGGCGCTCCGCGCCGCAACGGCATCACACCACTCCGAGGCAGCTCTGCGGCAGCGCCTGGAGGAGGTGACGCGAGAGCGCGATGAGCTGCGCGTGCGCCTGGCAGCGGCGGACGTGCACCTCCGATCCGCACGTGCGCGCCTCAAGCGACTGGAGCACCCGAAGGACCAGGCCGGCGCCGGCGGGTCGAGGCCCGACGCCGGGATCCCGCCGCTCATCGGCCCCCAGGGCCGTGGGGTGAGCCCGGTGGGAGGGGGTGCGGCCAGATCGGCCCACGCAAGGTGGCTGCGCGTGGTTCGGCAGCATCTGCACCGGCGTCGCTCCGACTGACTCCTGTCGCCGGTCTCCAACGGCCTGCGCTACGCTATGCCCCCCATCATTGCTTGTTGCCTGGCTCTTTGCCTTGCCTCTGCCGTCGCGGCTGACTTCGCCGCCCCCGGGGGCCTCGGGAGAGATTCGCGCACCGTGGAGTGATCGACGGTGCTCGCTCCTGGCGGCTATGCACCGTCGTGGTCCTGAGCACCCGAGAACTCGGCGATCACCTCGACGTGCCGCTTGGTGCCGAGGGTCAGGATCGAACTGACGACACCGGGTTTTTCAGCTGCCCTCCGGTCGTCCGGGACCATCCGCCCTGGTGGTACTCAGCTCGGCGAGAACGTCCATTGGGGTCCACTTCGGCCGCCACTGTTCGCCCGTGTCCGGCGCCGCTTTCTGTGGTCACCCAGCTCCTTGCCTGGACCCGGGGCGGAGCCGTGGGAGCGGGTGCTGACAGGGCAGACAGACGGGAAGCCAGGATGCGAGTCGGCGTGAGACGATTTGGCGGGTGCTGCTCGTGGTGGCCCTCCTCGCAGTCAGTATGGTCGGGATCGCGGGCTACGCCTGGGAGGTGTCCGGGGACCGGCGTCCAGCTCGGTCGACGCCCGAGCGACTCCTCGTCGCCGGCGGGGTCTCATTGGCGGCCGCCGGGGTGGCGCTTCTCGTCGTGGGGACGGGCATGGACCTGTTCATGATCGGCCTCGCCGAGGGCCGGCGCGCGGCCGTTGGTCTCGCGTATGGAGCCTTCATGCTCACCGCGATCCTTGGTCCCGGGCGTTGGCCCTGCTTGGCATCCTCGCGGCACCGGGCCGCGCTGAGGCTGCTCGGAGGTGCGAGACGCGACGATAGGGCAGAGGTTTCCTAAAGCGTTGTTTTCGTTCCGTTGTTCCTCACGCGCCAAAGTCGTAGCATGACGGGCGGGGGGAGGGACAACGAACCCTCTCGCGGGCTAGCGGGAAGATGAGGAGATTTCGATGCGCAAACTCCCTGGCCTGTCCACCGTCTTCGCCACCGTTGCCGTCCTGGCCTCCGTGAACGTCGCGTCCGCCACGCCCCCTACGGGGCAGTTCAGCTCCACGGAATACGGGCGCGCCCAGCAGGTCGCCAACGCCAAGGTCGTCGCCCCAACCGGTCACGACGTACTGTCGTCGACCTACATGGTGGCGCCCGGCGGCGACACCGGCTGGCGGACCGGCCCGGGCACCACGGCGCTGGCCATCACCAAGGGTTCGCTGAAGGTCGAACAGGCCGAGGGCTGCGCCAGCGGGGATCTCACGGCCGGGAATGCACTCGTCCTGCCGCCGGGCAAGTTCCGCCTCCACAACGTCGGGCAGCAGCCGGTGGAGCTGCTCGCCAACTTCACCGGGCTCCCGCACGGCGGTGGGGCACCGCTCGTGGATGGGCCGACGGAAGCGGCACCGCCCTGTGCCGGGTTCGCCGCCGCCATCGTGGCCAACGGGATCTCCACGGGAAAGTCGTTCCGGGGCGATCCTTCGCCCTACTTCGAGCAATCTCACGCCGGCGGTCAGGCCTACGGCGCCTCCCAGGAGTTGCCAGTCGAGGCCGGCAAAGACGCCTTCATGACCACGGTGACCCTCCAACCCGGCTTCAGCACCGGCTGGTTCGCGCACACCCCCCACGTGGCCATCCTCACCAAGGGGACGTGGGCCTTCTACGCACCGCGCAACGGGAAGTGCGAGAAAGTCGAGGAGTACCACGCCGGCGATGCCTGGATCCACCCGGTGCACCGCCACCTGGGGGTCGTCGAGGGCAACGAACCGGCGGTGATCACGTTGTTCGGGTTCAACCTGAGGCACGGCGAACCGCTGCCGGTCCTCGACAGCAATCCCGACCACTTCGACTTCACGCAGGCGCCGCCGTCGGAGTGCCCGACCCAGCTTCGCTGAGCCGAGAACAGAACTACGGTCGTGCTCTGGACCATGTACGTGACCTCCCCCACGACGCCGCTGCCGGTCATCGGCAACACGATCACGGCGGTCGACTTCACGCAGGCCCCGCCGGCTGACTGCCCCAGGTTGAGTTGATGCGGGGACGCTCGAACCGCATGCACCTGTGGTTGCCTGTGGTGGCGGCCATCTCGATGCTGGTCCTGACCGGTGGCGGGTCGTTGGCAGCCGCGGTTCAACCGAAGGCGGCGGGCGGCACCTGCAGCCCCAACGGCACGAAGCTGTCGATCACGTCTTTCGACAGCAAGTTCGACAAGAAGTGCCTCGCCGCGCCCGCCAACCAGGCGTTCACGATCGACTTCACCAACCTGGACAGGGGCATTCCCCACAACGTGTCGATCTACGAGGACCAGACCGCCAGCAAGACGTTCTTCAAGGGCGAGCTCATCGATGGGCCGGGTAAGACCACGTACTCGGTCCAGGGCCTGCCAG
>VBHE01000186.1 GCA_005889515.1 Chloroflexota bacterium
ACCGCCCTCGAGCTCGGCCGGCTCTGCGGCGCGGCGGTGGTGCTCGGCTCGGCCACGCCCCGGCTCGAGACCTTCTTCCGCGCCCACCGCGGCGACCTCGAGCTCGCCGGCCTCCCCGACCGGATCGCCGGGCGGGCGCTGCCCCCGATCGAGGTGGTCGACCTCCGTGAGGAGCTGCGCGCCGGCAACCGCAGCCCGCTCTCGCTCGCGCTCGAGCGTGCCATGGAGGACTGCGCCGCCGCGGGCGGGCAGTCGATCCTCTTCCTCAACCGCCGCGGCACCGCGACGGTGATCGTCTGCCGCTCCTGCGGCGAGGCGCTCGGCTGCCCCAACTGCAGCGTGGCCCTCGTCCTCCACCAGGGCCGCGACCGCTGCGACTGCCACTACTGCGGGGCGTCGCGGCCGCCGCCCCGCGAGTGCCCCGCCTGCGGCTCGCCGGCGATCCGCGGGCTGGGGATGGGCACCGAGAGGCTCGAACGCGAGGTGCACGACCGCTTCCCCGCGTTGCGGCTGCTGCGCATGGACCGCGACACCGTGCAGCGGCGCGATACCTACTTCGAGATCTACGACACCTTCGCCCGCGGCGAGGCCGACTGCCTGATCGGCACCCAGATGGTCACCAAGGGCTGGGACCTCGCCGGGGTGCGGCTGGTCGGAATCGTCAACGCCGACACCGCCCTCCACCTCCCCGACTACCGCAGCGGCGAGGTCACCTTCTCGCTGCTCACCCAGGTCGCCGGCCGCGCCGGCCGGGGCGGCGAGCCCGCGCGGGTGATCCTCCAGACGTACAGCCCCGGCCACTACGCGGTGCGTCATGCGCTCGGGCACGACTACCTCGGCTTCGCGCGCGAGGAGATCCGCATCCGCAAGGCCACCGGATTCCCCCCCTACAGCCGGCTCTGCGTGTGCACCTGCGCCCACCGCGAGGACGCGGAGGCGGAGCGGCGTGCCCGCCGGGCGGCGGAAAAGCTCTCTGCTACACTGACCCCCGGCCTGGGTGTCGACGTCCTCGGACCCACGCCGGCCTTCCTGCACCGCCTTCGGGGTGAGTACCGCTGGCAGATCACGGTGCGGGGGGCGTCCCTGGAGGGGGCCCTCCCCCATCTCCCGACAGAGCGGGGCTGGAGCATCGACGTCGATCCCGCCCTCTGAGGTTCAGCGTGGCGCTTCTCGAGATCATCACCCGCGACAACCCTCGGCTGCGGCTCAAGGCCCGGCGGGTCCCCAAGGTCGACGAATCCGTGCGCCGGCTGATGGACGACATGGTTGACACCATGCTCGACGCGCCCGGGGTGGGTCTCGCCGCCAACCAGGTGGACGTGCTGCTGCGGGTCATCGTCATGAAGGTCGACAACCAGCTGTACACCCTCGCCAACCCCGAGGTCGTCCGCTCCTCCGGCGAGCAGATCGGGTACGAGGGCTGCCTCAGCGTCCCCGGCTACATCGGAGAGGTGGCGCGCGCCGAGAAGGTCACCATCAAGGCGCTGAACCGCAACGGCAAGGAGGTGCGCATCAAGGGCGAGGGCCTGCTCGCGCGCGCCATCCAGCACGAGATCGACCATCTCGACGGCGTCCTGTTCGTCGACAGGCTGACCAGCCTCGACACCCTCCGCCCGGTCGCGGAGGCGGCCGACGAGGAGGCCACCGAGGGCGAGACGGTCACCCTCGCCGTCTAGCGTCACCGGCGTGGCGCTGCGCATCGCCTTTCTCGGTACCGCCGGCTTCGCCGTCCCCTCGCTGCGCGCCTGCCTCGACGCGGGCTGCGACGTCGCCGCGGTGGTCACCCAGCCCGACCGCCCCGGAGACCGCGGCCGGCCCGCCCCGCGGCCGGTCGGCGACCTCGCCCGCGAGCGCGGGCTCCGCCTCCTCCAGCCGCAGCGGGTCCGCGAGCCCGAGGCCACCGCCGAGGTCCTCACCCTGGGCGTCGACGCGCTGGTTGTTGCCGCCTATGGCCAGATCCTGCCGGCGGCGCTGCTCGCCGCGCCGCGGCTCGGCGGCGTCAACGTCCACGCCTCACTGCTGCCCCGCTGGCGCGGCGCGTCCCCGGTGGCGGCGGCGATCCTCGCCGGGGACGCCGAGACCGGGGTGTCGATCATGCGCATGGAGGCGGGGCTCGACACCGGCCCGGTGTACGTGACGCGGGGGACGCCGATCGGCGCCACCGAGACGACGCCGGAGCTCACCCACCGTCTCGCCGTGCTCGGCGCCGAGCTGCTCGTCGAGGTGCTGGGCGCCCTCGAGCTCGGCGGCCTCGAGCCGCAGCCCCAGGACGACGCCGCGGCCACCCTCGCCCCCCGGCTGCGCCGCGAGGACGGCCGGGTCGACTGGTCGCAGACGGGCGCCGCCGAGGTCGACCGCCGGGTGCGGGCGCTCGACCCCTGGCCCGGGGTGGTGGCGCCGCTCGGCGGCGCCGAGGTGCGCCTGCTCGCCGGCCGGCCGCTCTCCCGCGGCGACGACGCCGGGCCGCCGGGGACGGTGCTGCGCACCGACCGGCAGGTCGCCGAGGTCGCGACCCGCGACGGCGTCTACGCGGTGCACCGGGTCCAGCCGCCGGGCCGCCGCCCCATGGACGCCGCCGCGTACCTGCGCGGCCGCCGCGCGCCGGCGACGTGACCGCGCCCGACCGCCACCGCTTCGCCGACGCCGACCGCGGCGCGGTCTACCGCGCCATCCACCAGCGCCGCGACGTCCGCCACTTCCGCACCGACCCGGTCGACGACGCCCTGGTGTACCGGGTGCTCGCCGCCGCCCACCGTGCGCCCTCGGTCGGCTTCATGCAGCCCTGGACCTTCACCGTGATCCGCTCCCCCCAGACCCGCGCGCGGGTGCACGGCCTCTACCTCCGGGAGCGCCAGGCAGCGGCCTGCTTCTACGACGAGCCCCGCCGCGGCGAGTTCCTCGCCCTCAAGCTCGAGGGCATCCTCGAGGCGCCGGTGAACATCTGTGTCACCTGCGACCCCACCCGCGGAGGCACCCACGTCCTCGGCCGCAACAGCCAGCCCGAGACCGACGTGTACAGCACCTGCTGCGCGGTACAGAACCTCTGGCTCGCGGCGCGTGCGGAGGGCCTCGGCGTCGGCTGGGTGAGCATCCTGAAGACCGGCGAGCTGCGCGAGATGCTCGGCATCCCCCCGCACGTCATCCCCGTCGCCTACCTCTGCCTGGGATGGCCGGAGCAGCTGCGCACCCGGCCGATGCTCGAGGAGGCGGGCTGGCGCGAGCGGCTCTCGATGACCGGCGTGGTCCGCCTCGAGCGGTGGGATGGAGGCCCCGAGGCGGGATCGGCGGCGGCGGCCGCGGTCGCCGCCGCCGAGGCCGAGATCGCGGGCTTCGAAGCGGCCCCGGAGCCGCGCTGAATGGCGACGAAGAAGAAGGCGGAATCCGACGGCACCCTGGCGCGCAACCGCCAGGCCAGTCACGAGTACTTCATCCTCGAGACCTTCGAGGCCGGCGTCGAGCTCACCGGCACCGAGGTGAAGTCGCTGCGCGCGGGCCGCACCCAGCTCCGCGAGGGCTATGTGCGCGTCGAGAACGGCGAGGCGTGGCTGCTGTCGGTGCACATCAGCCCCTACGCGGAGGGCAACCGTGCGAACCAGGATCCCCTGCGCCGGCGCAGGCTGCTGCTCCACCGGCGGGAGATCGAGTACCTCGACGGCAAGGTCCGCCAGCAGGGGCTCACCCTGGTGCCGCTGCGGATGTACGTGAAGGGCAACCGCATCAAGCTCGCGATCGGCCTCGCCCGCGGGAAGAAGCTCTGGGACAAGCGGCAGGCGATGGCGGAGCGCGACAGCAAGCGCGAGGCGGAGAGGGTGGCGGCGGCGCGGCGGTAGGCTTCTCTCCTCTGGTCTGTTCTGTGGGGCGTGCACGGCGGTTCTGTGTGGGGCGCGCGGTGGTGGAGCTGGTTCGCGTCGCGCGATCTGCGGGTGGGCGCTGCGGTGATCACGGACCGACCCTGCTTCGGGGCCGCTTCCAGTGGCCTCCGGTGGCGGTGCCGATGAGCGTCCCGTCGCGTCTCAGGAACTGCAGGTCGCCGTCGCGGGTCCGGCGGATGTCGAACTCCCCGTCGTGGTGGCGGTTGTGGTGGTGCTCGCACTGCGAGAGGATGTTCCAGGCC
>VBHE01000187.1 GCA_005889515.1 Chloroflexota bacterium
ACGCTCCTTCTCACCCAACGGCGTGACACACTCGCTGAACCGTTAGCAGGTCAGGATCCCTGGACTCCGACAGACCCGCGGTGGCGCCGTCCAGGTCTGTCAGGATGGGCAGCCGTCGCGAGGGATGGGGATCGCCGGCGCCACGGGGATGTGCAGCAGGTCGACGCCCCAGAGCCCGCCGAGCCACTCCAGGCTGTCCTGCGCCTCGACCTGCCACGCCTGCCAGCCGTGCGGGCCGGGCACCACCTCGGTGTCCAGCGGGGCCCAGCCCAGCGAGCGCACGAGGGTGACGAAGCTCTGGGTGTCGGGGAGGAACTCGGTGTCGTCGGCGCCGCCGCCGAGGTAGAGCGGGGTGCGTTCCGGCGCGGGCAGGCTCGCCACCGTGAGCTGCGGGCTGTTCGCCGCGGACCCTGCGCCGAAGAGGTCCTCCGGCGCGGTGAACACCCCCGAGTAGCTCGCCACCCAGCTGAAGGCGCCGGGGTGGTGAAGGGAGATGTTCACGGCGCCGAAGCCACCCGCGCTGAGCCCGGCGATGCCGCGGTACGCCGCGCCCATGGTGCGGTAGCGGGCGTCGACCGTGGGCACGAGGTCGCCGACCAGCCAGCTCTCCACCGAGTCGCCGACGGCGTCGTCGCCCCACCAGGAGTCGTCCGCGGTCACCCCCTGGTCGTCGGGGAAGACCGCGATCATCGGCATCAGCTGGCCGTTCCTGTAGAGGTTGTCGAGGATGACCGGCAGCGACGAGCCGGAGCCCAGCCAGTCCGACGCCGCCCCTGGCGAGCCGTGGAGGAAGTACACGACGGGAAACCGCGTCGTGGGGAGCACGGCGTAGGCGCCGGGGACGTCGGCGAGGACGGTGTGACCGCCGACCGTCAAGGTGTCGATGTGGCCCGGGAGCGACTGCGGCGGTGGCGGAGGGGTGGTGCTGACCGGGGTACAGTCGTGGGTGGTGGCGGCGGGCGCCGCCGCCGGCGCCGCGAGGATGGCGGGAGCCTCGACGATCGTGGGCTGGACCGGTGCGTCGTGGCCGCTGCCGCGCGCGGTGATCACCGAGGTGAGCGCGGTGCCGCCGAGGCACGCGGCGGCGAGCGCGCTCACGATTATCGTGAGCCTGCCACCGCGCCAGCGCATACCGTTCCTCCCGTCCTCGTGGATGGAACGGAGTGTGCCGACCCATTCCTGCGCCGCCGATCACGCCCCGACGACGCGGCGATGACGTTTCCGTCACGCCGCGCCGGTGTCGGGACCGGCTCGCCTACGTCCCGGCGAGCGACCGCCTGCCGAGCGCGGCGCCGACCCGGCGGCGCTGCTCCTCGGGGTCGAGGCGGGCGCGCGCCACCTCCAGCAGCAGGCGCTGGCGGCGGGCGAGCGGGGTGTCGCGGATGAGGTCACGGAGCGAGGCGGGGATGCCCTCGGCGATCTGGACCAGCTGTCGGATGCTGCGCTCCGACAGCCCGGTGCGCAGCGCCGCGTCGGCGGCATGGGAGCGAACCGGCGGCGAGGTCCGGTCGCAGCGCGGTGCCTTGCCACCGCCGGCGCGTCCCGGGGCGCCGCCGTGGCGGCTGCTGGGGTGGAGCGTCTCGTAGACGCGCTTGCGCGCCGCCAGCAGCTCGGCGCGGAGCAGGGCGCTCGGACGTGGGTCGCCGATGCCCCTGTCGAGGGCGGCGAGCTCGGTGCGGAGCATGTCGTGCACTGCGAACACGGCTTCGCGGTGGGACCAGCGGTGCGGACGTGCGGCGAACGACGGCACGTTCTTCATCTCCTCGTGTCTCGGATCTCGCGCCGGCGGGCGCGCGGACGCGCTTCGCCGCGATCAGCGGGCGAGGATCCAGACCGGGGGAGGCCGCCTCCAGAGCTGCCGTCCGAGACGCTCGAGGGGGGAGGGGCACCACCTCGCGGCGGGAGCGGCCGGCGTCACCCTCGGGGTGAGGGTCGCGAGCAGGACGCGGAGCAGCCGGGAGACGCCGCGGAGCCGCTCCGCCCGCCCACGCAGCAGGCGTCCGCCGCCGGAGATGACGGCGGCGAGGAGCGCGGCGACGCCGAGGTGGACCAGAGGCGCCGGCGCATGCATCCCGAGGAGCACGCCGAGGCCCGGCTCCGCCCTCCCCGCGGCGGCGGCCTCGAGGTTCTCCTGGACGACGTAGAGGCCGACCTGGAGGCCGGCGAGGAGCAGCGCCAGGGCTCCCCAGCGCGCCGCGAAGGAGGGCGCGACGCCGGCGGGGGCGGCCGCGCCGCGGTGGCCGCGGAGCGCGTCGGCGAGGGCGGCGCGGGCGGCGTCGAGCCCGCGACCGAGCGCCTGCCAGGCCCGCCACCAGCCCATCCCGCCGGCGATGGCGAGGCCGATGAGCATCGCCCCCACGGGGAGCATGTACACGTGCACCGAGCCGACCAGCTCCGCCCGCAGCCCGGCCCGTCCGCCGACGCGCAGGTACTCGAGGCTGTGCCCGATCCAGGTCCCGAAGAGGGCCAGGACCGCGACGGTGGGAGCGAAGAGGCGGCGCCGTCCGCCGGACATGCCGGGAGAATACCCCACCACAGTGCTTCCGCCACCCGGTCACGTCGTCGCGCCGTCGGCCCTGCCCGGCTGGGGGCCGTGGCTCGCCGCGGCGGTCATGTACGCGAGCGCGCTCGCGCTCGCGGCCTTGCACGGCCCGGAGGCCTGACATAGAGTGTCAAGTTGTCGGGAGCGGGCGGCGGGGTCCCACCGATGGGCAGGCCGGGGCCGAGCGGGGAGGGTCGATGCGGTACGCGAGGTTGCCGGTCCTGGCGCTTGCGATCGCGCTCTCCCTGCTCCCCGTCCCCGCGGCCGCCCATCCCCTGCTCGTCGGGGCGACGCCGCCGTCGGGGACCTCGGCGCCGGTCACACCCGGCCGCATCGTCGTCAGCTTCACCGAGGTCCTCGACCCGGCGCGCTCCTCGGTGGTGCTCGTCGGCCCGGACGGCCGGGCGACCCCGTGGCCGTCGACGGTCTCCGGAGGCACCCTCGCGGTCGAGCCGCCGGTGCTGCCCGACGGGACCTGGCGGGTGCGCTGGGCGGTGACCGGCTCCGACGGCGACCGGGAGACCGGCGAGTACCGCTTCACCGTCGCCGCCCCCGCCGCCGCCGGCGCCGCCCGGCCGGGCCCGCTGGAGCGTGGCGGGCGCCTCCTCCTCCTCGTCCTCGGCGTTCTCCTCTGCGGGCTGCTCCTCGGCGGCGCGGTCCTCCCCGCGGACCCGGCACGGCGCCCCGTGGCCGGGCGCCGGATCGCGACCCTCCGCTCGGTGCTCTGGGGGCTCCTGTTCCTCGGCCTCCTCGGCGACACCGCCGGGCTCGTCGCCGCGGGGGGTGGCGCCCTCCTCCTGGTGTCGGCGGCCGGTCCACCGCTGCTGGTCGCCGCCGGGGTGACCGCGGCGCTCGGGGTGGCGGTCTTCGACGGCGGCGCGCTCGCGGCCGGCGAGCCGGCCTCACCGCCCACCCGGCTGCTCGGCGGGGTCCTCGGGGTCACCCTGCTCGCCGCCCTCGCAGCCCTGGTCGAGGCTCCCGGCGGCGACCCCGCGGCTGCGGTCGCGGAGACGCTCGGGCTCGCCGCCCTCGCCGTGGCTGCGGCCCCGGCGATCGCCGTGCTCGCCACCGCCGCCGGCGCCGCCGGCGCCGCCGAGCGCCGCGCCGAGCTCGCCCGTCTGCTCCCCCGGACGGTGATCGGGCTCGCCCTGCTCGGCGCCGCGGCGGCCCTCCATCCCGACCCCGTGACCGGCGGCTCCGCGGTCGCCGGCGCCCTGGCATCGACGGTGGTGCTCGCCGGCGCCGGGGCGGTCCGCCTCCGGCGGGCGCGCGCCGACACCGGACCGAGGCCGGCGGCACCACTCCGGGCGATCACCCTGCCCGGAAGGGCGGAGCCCCCCCTCGCGCGCTCCACCCGGGCGGGGCCGCCACCCCCGGCGACGGCTGCCGACCCCCATCCCCTGCCCGCCGGGGCGCCGGTGCACCAGCGGTTGAGCGGCCATTTCGTCGACCTCCTGCGGCTGCTCGAGACCCTGGAGTGGAGCGCCTTCACCGGCTACGTCCGGGTCGAGGGCGCGTCCGCCGGGGTGGTGGTCGTGGTCGCCGGGGAGCTCTGCGCCGCCCTCGCCGAGGGCGGCGAGCCCGCCACCGGCGAGGAGG
>VBHE01000188.1:0-594 GCA_005889515.1 Chloroflexota bacterium
AGGTGATCCGCTCGATCAGCTGCTCGTCGGTCAGCGCGGCCATGTCGGGCCGGCTCCGGCGGATGCGGACGATCTCGGTGACCTCGGCGTCGAGCTCCGACAGGTCGGTGGCGCCGAGCACCTTTCCCATCAGCCATGCGCCCGCGCGCTCGCTGTGCGCGGGGCTCTCGTCGAACGGCCGCCTCTCGCTCTCGTAGGACGGGATGCCCGGCATGTCGCCGAAGTACTGGAGATCCACGGCCTCGGGCGAGAACCCGGGTACCCGGACCCCGAACAGCCGCATCAGCGACATGTTGATGTACAGGTAGCCCTCGAAGCAGGCGATCGGATTGTGCTCGACCTCGGGGTCGTAGAGGTCGTGGTCCCACGCTCCCGTCGCCACGAAGGCGTCGCGCCACCCCGGCTCGAGGTTCGCCAGGAACCCGGTCGTCGCATTCAGCGGCGTGATCGGGTCGGGGAACACCTCGCCGACGTTGGCCCGCGAGTACAGCGGGAAGGTCGCCGACGTACGGTCATAGAACATCCAGTAGCCCATCTTCGTCTCCGCAATCCAGCTCTCGAGCGTCCGCAGCTCGGGCAGCACCTGCTCGAGCA
>VBHE01000188.1:622-9255 GCA_005889515.1 Chloroflexota bacterium
CGAGCCACACCTGTCCAGTCCCGCCGTCGATGGTGATCACGTCCCCCGCGGCGAAGAGCACGCGTCCGCCGGTGCTGCGGACGTCGGCGTCGCCGACCACGAGGTCGTCCGCGCCGACGACGGCGGGGATGTTCCAACCCCGCGCCACCACGGCGGCGTGGCTCGCGAGCCCGCCGCGGCTGGTGAGCAGCCCCACGGAGACCGACATGCCCTGCACGTCCTCGGGGCTCGTCTCCGGCCGCACGAGGACCACGTCGCCGTCGCTCTCGGCGGCGGCGTCGGCGCTGAGCACGACGCGGCCGCTCACGCGTCCCGGCGAGGCGCCGAGGCCGATGGCCACCGGCGCACCGGAGGTGGTCTCCGCCGGCGCGAGGCGGTTGCGCGCCTCGGTCAGCGCGTCGGCACGAGCTCGCTCGCGAAGCTCCGCGGGAACCCTGCCGATCGCCTCGGACCTGCTCAGCGCGATGGCCGGGTCGGCGACCATCGCCACCGCGGCGCGGACCGCGGCGGTGGCGCTCCGCTTCCCGATCCGCGTCTGCAGGATCCACAGGCGCCCGTTCTCGACGGTGAACTCGACATCGCAGATGTCGCGGTAGTGCACCTCGAGCCGGCGGAGATGGCGCTGGAGCTCGCGGTCCACCTCCGGCATCAGCCCGCCGAGAGCCGCCACCTTCAGGGTGCGCGCCGCCCCGGAGACGACGTCCTCACCCTGGGCGCAGGGGAGGTAGTCGCCGAATGGCTGGTCGATCCCGGTCGAGGGATCGCGGGTGAAGACGACACCCGTCCCCGAATCGCTCCCGCGGTTGCCGAACACCATCGCCTGGACGTTGACCGCGGTACCGAGCTCCTCGTCGATGCCCTCGCGCGCCCGGTAGGCGCGGGCGCGGGCGCTGTCCCAGCTGCGGAACACCGCCTCGACCGCGCCCCTCAGCTGGGCCGCGGGGTCGGCGGGAACGGGATGCCCGGCCGACTCCAGAGCCGCCTGGATGCTCCGCACCTCCGCCTTCGCACGTGCGGCGTCGCGGCTCCCGTCGCCGCGATGCTCGGGCAGCACCCCGGCGGGGACGCCGAGCACCGTGCCCGCGTACATGGTCAGGAAGCGGCGGTAGCTGTCCCAGGCGAACCAGGGATCGCCGGACGCCGTGGCCAGGCCCTCGACCGTGGTGTCGTCGAGCCCCAGGTTGAGGACGGTGTCGAGCATCCCCGGCATCGAGCGCGGCGCACCGCTGCGCACCGCGAGCAGGAGCGGGTCGCCGGGATCACCGAAGCCGCGCCCCATCCGCTCCTCGAGCCTCCGCACGTGCTCGGCGAGCTCCGCATCGAGACTCTCGGGCCAGCCACCGCTTCGGTACTCACGGCACACCGGCACCGCGATCGTGAACCCGGGCGGCACCGGCAGCCGGAGCGTCGTCGTCATCTCCGCCAGGCCGGCGCCCTTGCCGCCGAGGAGGTCGGCGAGCCCGCGAGGAGCGACACCGTGCTCGTGGAAGAAGGAGAAGATCACCTCAGTGCCCGTCCGCTGCGCTGCGTGTCCGGCCGAGCGTGCACATGAGGTCCTGGTGCAGCTCCATCCAGAGGTCGTGGTAGCTGGCCGACATCGGCGCGGCGAAGGCGCGGCGGTCACCACCGGCGAGCCGCCGCCAGGCCGCGTCGAACTCCCGCTCGTAGCGCCCGAAGCGGCCAAGCTCCGCCGTCAGGTCCCGGGTCAGGGACAGGGTGCGGTCGTGGAGTGCGCCGAGCTCACCGATCACCAGGCCGTCGTAGTCGGCGTCGCTGTGATCGTTCGGCGACGCGGTGCCGTCCTCGGCGGTCCGCATCTGCCACCGCGCGCACGTCTGCTTGAAGGGCTCGTTGAGCTCGAGAAACCGATCGTACAGCCGCTCGACCGCCGGCTGCGCGCCAATCGCCTCGACCTCGCGCGCGAGCAGCTCGAGGTGCGCGGTCCGCCCGTCCGGGGTCAGGCACCAGCCGGAGATGCGGCCACTGCGCTCCTTCACCAGGCCGTCCTGCGAGGCGGTCGCGAGCACCTCCTCCACCACCGGGACATCGAGGCCGCTGCGCTCGCTGATCGTCTGAGCGGGCACGAACCCTCCCAGGCGCAGGATGTGCAGCACCATCAGCATGCGCTCATCAGGCGCGATCTCCAGGGCCACGGCGCATTCTCCCGAGAACGGATCCGGCATCGACATCGGGGAGGGGGCCGCCGGGAGATGCCGGATGATCTCGGCGGCGACCAGTGGATCGAGGTGCACCGTCTCGTTGGCGGCGCGCAGCTGGCGGTGACCCGAGCGGGCGGCGGCGATCCTCGTCACCGACGTGTAGTCGGGGCTGAAGAGCATCAGCCGCGGAGCATCCAGGACCTCACCGAGATAGGAGTTGATGACGCCTCCGTGGCAGACCACGGCGATCGACGTCGCCGGATGTCGCTCGATGATCCCCTCGATAGCGTCGTGCACCCGGGCACGGAACCCGGGGAGGTCGAAGACGTGATCGCCCCAGCGGCCTTCCTCGACCGCCTGCCACCGTTCCGTCGAGGTCATCTTGAGGTCCTCGACGGGGGTGTAGAAGGTCGCACCGTGGTCGAACTCGAGGAGCGCCTCGTCGAGGTGATGGGGAACCTCGAGACGGTCGGCGAGGTACCGCGCCGTCTGGACGGCGCGCCGCTGGGTGCTGCTGTAGACCGCCGAGATCACGCCGCACTCGCGGGCGGCGAGGAAGCCGCCGAGCAGCGTCGCCTGCCGCACACCCTCGTCGGTGAGCCCGGGGTCGGCGCCGGTGCCGTTGCCCTCGCCGACACGATGCGGCTGCCCGTGCCGGATCAGCAGCAGCTCCATCAGCGCGTCCCCGCGGACTGCGCCGCCGGCCAGTATCGCGCTCGAAGCTCCGCGACCAGCAGCTTTCCCGCCTCACTGCGCGGCAGCTGATCGACGAAGTCGACCGATCGCGGGCACTTGTGATGCGCAAGGCGCGCACGGCAGTAGCGGACGAGCTCGCGCTCGAGATCCGGACCAGGATGCGCATCCTCGGTGGGCTCCACGATCGCCTTGACCTGTTCGCCGAACTCGTCGTGCGGCACGCCCACGACCGCGACATCCGTGACGGCGGGATGCAGGGCGAGGAGGTCCTCGATCTCCCGCGGATGGATGTTGACCCCGCCGCTGATGATGACCTGGCTGGCCCGGCCGGTCAGGTGGAGGTAGCCGTCGGGGTCGACGTGGCCGAGGTCGCCGGCGGTGCCCGCGGCCCCGGACCGCCGGAACCAGACGACGCCGACCTCACCGGAGGGCAGCTCCCGTCCCTCGACGTCCGCGATGAAGAGCTCGCCGTCGACGGCGCGACCAACCGAGCCGGGATGCTCCAGCCATTCGTCGGGGCCGATCGCGGTGCTGCCGAAGCCCTCGGAGGCCCCGTAGTACTCGTGGATGATCGGGCCCCACCAGTCGAGCATGGCCCGCTTGACCTCGACCGGGCACGGTGCACCGGCGTGCACGGCGACGCGGTGCGAGGAGAGGTCGTGCGGCCGGCGAATCTCCTCGGGAAGGCGGAGCATCCGGATGAACATCGTCGGCACCCACTGGCTGTGGGTGACGCGGTGCCGCGCGATCGCCGCCAGCGCGCCCTCGGCGTCGAAGCGGGACATCATCACCGCCGTCCCTCCCAGCTGGTGGACGGCCTGCAGGAAGGCGAAGGGGCCGGCGTGATACGAGGGACCCGTCGCCAGGTAGGTCACATCACCCGAGGTGAACCCGAGCTTCGCGAGCAGCGAGCCCAGGCGCATGCGCGCCTCGGCAGGGTGCACGTCGATCGGGTCGACACGGAAGGGCTTGGGCCGGCCCGTGGTGCCGGAGCTGAAGAGCAGGCGCCCGCCCAGCGTCTCCATGAGGCCGGGGTCGCGCGGCGTCCCGGCCACGGCGAGGTCGTGGTCGAGGACGCCGGCGGGCGACGAGCCGCCCCAGACCTCGTCCGCCTCCGCCACCAGCCACAGCGGCGCGACCGGGAGCCGCGCGGCCTGCACCGCCTCGCGCATCGTCGCGTAGAGCCCGGCGGAGGTCACCACGGCCCGTGGCGCCGCGTCCTCCATCAGCGGCGTGAGCTCGGCGGCGGTGAGATGCCAGTTGAGCGGCGCGATGTACAGCCCACTGCGCAGGCAGGCCCAGACCACCTCCGCCCAGCGCACGTCGTTCTGCAGGGCCCCCGTGGAAGACCGCGGCCAGCCGGGCGCTGCGCTCGTCGAGCTCCGCGTACGTGACCCGCGCGCCGCCGGGCGACATGATCACCGCGGGCCGATCGGGCGCCACCTGAGCGTGGACGGCGGGGTACATGCTCCTCCTCGACGCTGGTTGCGACTTTTAAGTCACATTCTTGAGGTGATTCTAGTGGATCACATGTCCAGAATGCAACTCTTAGTCACATTCTCAGGCGAGCATGCCGCGGCGCAGGGCCACGGTGACGGCGGCGGCCCGGCTGGAGACGCCGAGACGCCGGCGGAGCAGGGAGATCTCCCGGTTGATCGCTCCCCGCGGCCTGCCGGTGACCCGCGACATGTCCCGGTCGCTGAGGCCGCCGGCGAGGAGCGTGAGCATGCGCTCCTCGGACACGAGCCGCTCCGCGCTGCCCTGAGAGCGGACGGCGTCGACGGCGGTGATGCCGAACCGTGGATGGAGGTACACGCCGCCGTCCTGCACGCACCGCAGCGCATCGACCAGGCTGCCGCCGGCGGTGTCCTTGGGAAGGAACCCTCGCGCACCGGCCTGGAGCGCACAGCGCAGGTTCCAGCCGGTCAGGCACTCGGTCAGGACGACCACGTCGAGCGGACGCTCGCGCCGCCGCGCGGCACGGATGAGATCGAACGCCCACTCGCGGCGCAGCTGGATGTCGCTGACCAGGATCCGGGTGGTGTCGGGGAGGGTGCCCAGGCGCACCTCCGCCTCGCCGAGGCTGCTCGCCTCGGCGAGGACGTGATACTCGCCCGTCCTCTCGAGGACGGTGCGAACCCCGGCGCGGAGGATGGTCTGATCGTCGACGACGAGAACCTGGTGTGCGTCTCGCAGGAACATGACCCACCACCTGGGGGAATGGAGCCCGGGGGCGACTCTCGTCGGAGGCGGAATGCCCCCGGGCTCAGGCTTGGCTAGGCGTTGACCGGGTCGGGGAGCAGACGCTTCAGGCCGAAGCCGCCGTCCGCGTCACCCTGGGTCCACTGGTACATGTACTCGTGGTTGAACGAGTACGGCTCCTGCCCGTGGTCGCCGTGCGGCCACCTCAGGGTCACACCCATCCCGGTGTCGAAGGACTGGGTCTCCAGCGCCTGGATGAACCGCGCCCGGGTGAGGTTCGGTCCGAGCGACCGGGCGACGTCGGCGAGGATCCGCGTGCAGGCGATGCTGGACTGGGTGATGTGATGGCCCAGCGCGTACTTGGTGTGGATGCCGACGATGTCGTACCCGGTGTACCTGTTGGTGAGCATCTCCCAGAACTTGAGCCCGGGGAGGTTCTCGTCGGCCGAGCTCTGCCCCTGGGCACCGGGCACCACCCACGACGTGATCGTGGTGACGTGGCCCTTGATGTAGTCGCCGAAGAGGGTCCCGTAGCCGGGGTCACCGGTGAGGTGGTTGGCGAAGAAGCCGAGCTTCGGCGTCCAGTTCTGGCCCTGGGCGTCGTGGAAGAACTTGGCCACCGGCGCCGGCCAGGAGAAGGAGACGATGGCGTCGGGGTTGGCGACACGCATCGCCAGCACGTGCTGCGACTCGTCCGGAGAGTCCCACTCCTGGCCGATCCGCTGGACCACCTTGATGCCGTGCTGCTGGAAGACCCCGGCGGCGATGTCGGCGGCGTGGATGTCCTCGGTCACGTTCAGGTACATGATCCCGACCGTCTGCGGGTGGGCGTTGTTCGCGATCCACTTGGCGACGTTGCTCGCCTCGCGCTCGCCGTTCGCGTGGCACGGGAACATGTAGGGATCGGAGTACTCGCTCTTGAACCAACCCCAGCTCATCCACGGAACCTTGTCCTTGGCGAGGGTGTCGTGGATGGTGTCGGTGACGAAGGTCTCGGAGGGCACGAAGGCGAAGACCTGGGTCTTCAGCTTCTCGTAGCACGCCCGGGCGCGGGTCACGTCGCCGCCGTCGTCACAGGTGACGAGGTTGAGCTTGCGCCCGGCGACGCCGCCGTTCTCGTTGATGTAGCGCACGGTGGCGTCGGTCATGCGCTGGCTGGCCAGGGCGATCGGCGGCCCGAGGCTGCGATTGGCCGAGGCCATGTTGATGATGCCGATGTTGATCTGGGTCGCGGTGACGCCGACGTCCGAGGCGAAGTTCGCCCCGGCGGCGGGCGCCGGGGCGCCCGGAACGCCCGGCTTCGGAACACCCGGCGGCGGGGGAAGGGCGGCGCCGGGCCTGCCGTTCGCCGGGGCTGGTTGGGCACCCGCGGCGTTGGCCGGGGCGGCGGCGCCCTGCGGCGCCGAGCCGGCCGGGTTGCCGGCGGCGGCCTGGTTCTGCGCCGCGCCGCCGGCGGCGTTCTGCGGGTTGACGTTCGTGTTCGGGGCCGCGGCGACCGCGGACCCGCCCTTGAGATCGGCCGCCGCGTTGCCCGCGGTGCCGCCACCGCCGCAGGCGGCGACCGCCACCGCGGTGCCGGCGCCCATCACGAGCCCGCGCAGATACGTGGTCGTCCGTGGTTTGGTCATCGCCCTGCTCTCGCCTCCATCGCCCGCCTCCTGGCTGCGCGCCCTGGGTTCCGGCCCTCAACGGTAGCCAGATGTGACTAAAGAATCACATTGATGGGTGATTCTATGACCCGGCGTGCCTGAAATGCAACTCTCAGTTACTTAAGGCCGGATCGAGCCTTCGGCACCACGAACGTCGCCCAGCATCGGAGAGAGCCGGTGGGCCGGCTGACCGATCGGTCGGGTAAGCATCGAGCGGGAGGCAAGCCGGACAGCTGAGCCCGCAGGCATCACCCGCCGTCGGGCAGCACCGGATCGTATGCGAAGGTGATCTCCTCATCGGCGGCGATGGGGCCACGTCGTTGGCCGTGTCCTTGATGTACTCGGCGATGGGCTCGTCCGCGTGGTTGTACAGGCTGCCCAGGCCGAGGGCGATCGCGCCGTCCCCATCCCAGTCGAAGTAGTACTCGTCAATCAGGGTCGCGTCGATGTGCTCGCGCTGGGCCGCCGGAAAGCGCAGCACCGGGCATACCTCGATGACCTCACCGGCGGCGATGGGCACGGCGGCGAACACCCCCCGTCCGTGCAGCGTCGACGGGGCGACGTACGTCCGGCCGGGGATCATCACGCCACCTCCACCCAGTCTCCGTCGACGGCGAGGCGGATGCCTGCGAGGAGCAGCGTATCGACCGAGTGCAGTCGGACGTCGACCCCGGCCTCCTCGATGAAAGGCGTGGCCTCGGCGCGGTGGTCGACGACGAGTTCAGCCAGGGGCATCGCGGCCACCCGGCGCCGGAACTCCGCACTGGCCGCGCGCACGTCGGCGACGACCGCGTCGACGGCCTCCCGAGGGACCTGGACAGCGATCCGGGACGGCTCTCTGGTGACCACCTCGGCGTCGGGCCTGGTCCAGGTCGCTCGGACGAGGCCGAGGCGCAGCCACCGGACGGCGTGCTCGTACTCCACCGGCGCGAGGATGACCTGGCATTCGCCCTGCTGAGGATGGTGCACGGCAGCCTCGAGCGGAGGGATGTCCACCATGACGGTCACGAGCACCCGGGCTCGGTCGGGGGTCGCCTCGCTCACAACGTCGGCATCTCGGCTGCTCCTCCTGTGGCGGCCAAGGGTACCCACTCCGGAGAGCGGTGGATGCGGGTGAGGAGGGAGTTGGTACCCTGGGGTCGCCGACCTGCCTCGGCCCAACTGCGGTTCAGCTGTCACAGCCCTGCCATGCCGTCGTGCCCACGAAACCGCCGCCGGCACCGATGGTGACAGGGCGCTGACACCCGACCGCCACTTCAGGACCACCGCCTGCGATGCTCACTCTCTCCGCTGCTCGTATCGAGATCGGTGACCGTGTGCTGCTCGACGGTGCCAGCGTCCTCGTCCGTCAGGGCGAGAAGGTCGCCCTGGTCGGGGCGAACGGCATGGGGAAGACCACGCTCCTTCGTGCCATCGCCGGCGAGGGGAGCCTCACCGCCGGGAGCGTCCGGATCCCGCCGCACACCGCCTATCTGCGGCAGGAGACCCCGTGGCTGGAGGTGGGCGCGCATCCGCAGCTGGCGATGGAGTACCTCCTCGAGAGGAGCCCGCTGACGGCGGTGCACGACGAGATGAACCTGCTGACCTCGCTGATGCCGGAGGCGACGGGGGAGGAGCTCGACCGCCTCATCGACCGGTACAGCGAGCTGCAGGAGCGCTTCACCCTCGCGGGCGGATACGAGCTCGAGGCGACGGCCGAGCGGATCGCCGGCGGAGTGGGTCTCGACGAGGAGGTGCTGCTCACGCCCGTCGCCGCTCTCTCCGGCGGGCAGCGCCGGCGCCTCGACCTGGCCGGCCTGCTGCTCGCCGGTGGCGACCTGCTCATCCTCGATGAGCCCACCAACCACCTCGACATGACGGCGAAGCGGTGGGTGATGGAGTTCCTTCGTGACACCCGGTCGACGGTGCTGATGGTGAGCCACGACGT
>VBHE01000188.1:9293-10273 GCA_005889515.1 Chloroflexota bacterium
TCTACCAGGGGACCTACTCCGACTTCCTGCGCCAGCGATCGGAGGCGGAGGCCCAGCGGGCTCACACCGCCCGGAACATCTCCCACGAAGCCGTGCGCCTCGAGGACACCAAGAAGATCTTCGCGAAGGGGAACGCCACCCATGCCGCGAAGCGGCGCGCCCTGCAGCGGCGCATCGACGCCCTGCGCGAGCGGCTCGCGGAGCATGCGCCTCCGGTACGCCCACGCGAGCTGAGGCTGCGCTTTCCGCAGCCGCCGCGCGCGGGCGACCAGGTGCTCGAGGTGGCCGGCCTCGCCAAGTCCTTCGGCGAGCATCGAGTCTTCGACAGCGTCGACTTCGAGGTGCAGCGCGGCGACGTCCTCCTTCTCGTCGGGGTGAACGGAGCCGGCAAGACCACACTGCTGCGATGCCTCGCGGAGCGTGAGGTGCCCGACGCCGGCCGGGTTCGGCTCGGAGCCAACGTCACCCTGGGCTTCTACGCCCAGGAGCACGAGGACATCGCGCCCACGCTGTCGGTTCTGGACAACATCCGCCGCGCCGCGCCGGCCTCGTCCGAGGGCGCGCTGCGCGCCATCCTGGGCCACTTCGGCCTGGTGGGTGACATGGCGGGTCAGCAGGCGGGAACCCTCTCGGGCGGGGAGAAGACCAAGCTGGCGCTGGCGCGACTGATGGTGGCGGGTGCCAACCTCCTCCTCCTCGACGAGCCCACCAACAATCTCGACCCGCAGTCGGTCGAGGCGCTGCTCGCGGCGCTCCAGCACTACGAGGGGACGGTGATCCTGGTCAGCCACGACGCAGACTTTGTCGCCCAGCTCGCGCCCGAGCGGGTGCTGCTGTTGCCTCAGAGCCGGATGGTGTACTTCGACGAGCGCGTGCTGGACATGATCCCGAAGCGTTGAACTGGCGCGGCGTGGGAGATATCGCCGTCGGGCTGGTCACCCTGGATGGGGTCGAGAGCCGCCATGATGAACCCGGGCATT
>VBHE01000188.1:10301-21297 GCA_005889515.1 Chloroflexota bacterium
ACCTCGGCGATCTCCTCAGGGCGTGCGGCGCGGTTCAGCAGGGTGGACGCCTGTGCCGGTTGACCCATCGATCAGTTCGCCCTCAGCCTGCCCCGATACGGGGCAGGTGTTGGCAGGGATGACGGTGCAGAGGCGAGCACCGATCCGTCGTTACGCGCCTTCTGCGGCCGGCGCGGGCGCCTCGTGACCATCGGCACGCGTTCAGGTCAGGCGTTCTGGCCGCTCCTCACTCGCTCGCTCAGGGCCGGGATTGTCACCCGGGATCGCCCGGCTTTGGCCATCAGGCGGTCGGTGTCGCCGGCATCGGCTGCCACCGGGGCGACGTCCTTGATCAGGCCGTGCTCTCGGGCAGCGTCGGTGCAGGTCGCCTCGACCACGGCCGTGACCGCGGGGATCCACTGGGGCGGGAACTCGAGGGGACGATCAAGGCACGCCGCCAGGTCCCAGGCGTGGCACAACGCGTCGATCGTCGGGAAGTTCACCACCACCGACCCGGGGAGATCTCCGAACGGCGTGGCGTGGGCGGCGGCCAATACGCCCGGGGTCTTCCACATCGCCAGGCTCCGCTCGGCCACTTCGTCCGCGTACGTCGCGAGGTCGCCGTCGTAGGGGACGGCGCCCATGGTGTCCTCGGAACTCACGGTCTCCTCGCCCGTCACGAGCCCGGCCCACAGGAGCTGGTTGTTCAGCGCGTGGCTGGCCAGCCGGCGGACCGTCCACGGCTCGCAATTGGTGACGGTGTCCAGCTCCGAGTCGTCGAGGGCTGTCACCATTCGGCGCAGCTCGCCGATCGCGTACTCCAGGGTTGCCAGCTGGTCCATCACGACCTCCCGAGGCGTTTCGACCGTCGTGCGGACATGGTAGCGCCGGCACCGGGCTCTGCCGGTACCGGCGCTCCAGCCGCCAGAGGTCCTCGGGACCTGCCGGCGCGTGTCAGTTCGGCGGGACCTCGCATTCCTTGGGATCGATGTGGCCGAGGTTCTCGACCACCTTGAACGTGCCGCTCTGGGACCGGGCGATGTACATGTTCATGCGCACGTGGTGCTGGCCGGGCACCATCTCGGCGGGTCCGCCTGGACCTTGTGGGATGCGGGCGTGGTCGAGGGCCGCGATGATGTCGTGCTGCTTGAGAGAGCCCGCCTCGTTCACCGCCGACTCCCACATCTTCAGTGCCCGGTAGGTACCGGTGCACGCCGAGCCTGCCGTGAACATCGCGCTGCCCGGGTACCGGGCCTCGTACCGGTTCAGGAGCTCGATGCTGAACGGATCCTGCACGTCCCGGTAGTAGTCGAGACAGCCGTAGAGGCCCTCGACGTGCTCGGCCGGCACGAGGTTCAGGAAGTTCTCGTCGAAGTACGTGCACACCACCTGCCCGCCTCGCGCCATGAAGCCGGCGTCGTGCAACTGGGCGAGGAACGGCGTGAGACCGGGTGGCACGATCGTGTTGAACACGACGTCGGCGCCCGTCGCCATGATGTCGGCCACCACGTCCCGGTAGTCGACGTGATCGAGCGGGAAGTACTCCTCGCCGACGATCTTGCCACCCCGGCCGGTCACGACCTCGCGGACCTTCCTGTTCAGCGTGTGGGGCCAGATGTAGTCGGCCGAGGGCATGTAGAAGGTCGTGGCCCCGGTCTTCTGCATCAGCCAGGGGAGGAACGGCTCGACCTGCTGGGCGGGCACCGGCCCGGTGCAGAAGATGAGCGGGTGGCACTCCTGGCCCTCGTACTGCTCCGGGTACAGGTAGAGCTTCCCGGCCTCGTCGACCACGGGCACCTTGATGGCCTGCCGGGTCGAGCTGTAGATCCCGCCCACGACGACGTCGACGTCGGCCTCGACGAGCCGAGCCGCCGCGGTCTGCGCCGCGGCGTCATCGGTGGCGCTGTCCTCGATGAAGAGCTCGACGGGACGTCCGAGCAGACCGCCCTTCGAGTTGATGTCGTCGATGACCATCCGGGCCACGTTGACGTTGGCGATACCCATGAAGGACAGCGCGCCGGTCTGGTCGGTGATGACCCCGACCCGCGCAGAGCGATCGATGGTGCTGGTCATCGTCGTCCCCTACGACTTGTACTGACCGAGGAACGTCGCCGGGCTGGGCTTGCTGAGGTGGCCGGCCTCCTTCAGGATCGGCGGGACGTCGGGGTCGGACACGAAGGCGGCCCAGCCCTGCTCGTCCCACTCGAACAGCGCCCACACGCGGTTCTCTTCGGTCGGGTCGCGGAACACGGCCGAGCCCTTCGAGCCGTGCAGCGCGCGCTTCTCGGCGCCCTTGGTGCCGAAGACCTCCAGGAATCGGTCGACGTCCTCGACCGTCGTCGTCGCCAGGATCATCTCGGTCTCCTTCTGGTCACGGATCAGTCAGATCCACCTGTCGCCTGCCGGTGGTGGGCGTGGGACAAGTGTCGAGAATGCCTCTGGCGCCTGCATCGGCAGATCTACCCATTTCTGAGGGTGGTCGTGGCGCCGGTCCGGAACTGGAGATCGGGCGGTCGACGTCAGCCGGTGACGACGTGGTGGGTGACGGCCCAGCGGGTGGCCGAGGCCCGGTTGGAGACGCCGATCTTCGTGTAGATGTTCTGGATGTGGTGCTCGGCCGTACGGGTCGAGATGAACAGCTCGGTGGCGATCTCAGCCGACGTCCGCCCCTCCGTGAGGAGACGGAGCACCCCGAGCTCACGCCGGCTCAGGCCACCGGGCCGCTCCTCCCGGATGCGTGGCCTCGGGTCACGCCGGGCAGCGTCGATCTGCTGGCGGGCGTAGACGGCGGCGACGTCGAGCTCGAAGCCGGCCCCTTTCGCAACGAGTTCCCTCATCCGCTTGGGCTCGAGCTTCGAGGCGAGCCGGCCTTCGAGACCGGCCAGCTCGGGGACGTGGTGGAAGCTCGACTCCTGCCGTGACATCGCGCCGAGGAGGGTCGCGGCCGCCTCGAACCTCTCCAGCCGTTCGCACAGTGCGGGCACGCTCGCGAGCGTGATGATCAGCTGCGGGACGTTTCCGGCCCGTTGGAAGGACGTGATGGCATCGCCGAACAGCACCAGTGCCGCCTCGGGCTCGCCGTCGGACGTGTGCAGGCGTGCTGCGTCGCGGGCGAGGAAGCCCTCGAAGAAGTGCACCCGGTGCTCGCGCACGAAGGCGACGCCCTCGTCCCACGCCGCCAGTGCCCGCCGCGAGTCGGACCTCGAGAAGGCCATGCCCGCGATCCAGAGGGCATACGCGATCCAGTACGGGTTGCCGAGCTCGCGAGCCGCGGCGACCGACTGCTCGGTCAGCGCGAGAGCCTCGTCGACGCGACCCGCCGACTGGAGGCCGTCGACGTAGGACGCCAGGCCGTACCCACGCTCGGCACCGTAGCGCTCCGCCACCTCGCCGGTGAGCTCGATGTAGCGGCGGAGGTCACCGCAGTACACCTGACCGAGCGCTTCGATGAACATGGAGTACCCCGGCTCGCATGGGTCGTAGCGATCGTCAGCCTCCAGCTCGGTGGCCCGGCGGGCGTTTCGGCGGGCCGCCTCGGGCCGCCCGGCGAAGCACGCATACCCGGCCGCCGCGTACAGGCGGGGAAGTCGAGGGGCCCAGGCGAGGGTCTCGAAGAGTTCCACCGAGAAGCCCATGAGCGCGGCGTGGGCGGCGATGTCGGTCGCCACCTCCATCTGGCCGCGCTTGGCGCTCCACCGGAACCCGGCACGGAGGTTGTCGAGCTCGAGCTCCACCCAGTCGACGGTGTCGCGCCACCGGGGCCCGTTCCATCGCCCCCACTCCTCGACCGCCCGGCGCCCGAAGTGCGCAGCATGGGCGTCTCGCGCTCCTTCGAGCTCGTCGGCATCTGCAAGGAGATCCTCGGCGAACTGTCGGATCGTCTCGTACAGCGCGTATCGTGTCGTCGCAGCGGAATGGTCGGCCACGACGAGCGACTTGCGCACCAGGGAGTCGAGGTGCCGCAGGACGTCGATCTCGTCGGCTTCGCGGACGACGGCGCAGATGCTCGACAGGTCGAAGCCGCCGGCGAACACCGAAGCGGTGCGAAGCAGCGATCGTTCGTCGTCGGACAGGAGGTCGTAGGACCACTCGACGGCGTGGCGCAGCGTGAGCTGACGCTCCGGACCCGGTGCGCTGCGGTCCAGCAGGCGGACCGCCGCGAGTTCGATGCCGAGTGGCAGCCCATCGACCGTCTCGCAGATCTCGATCACCGCCGCCGCGGTCTGCGGGTCCTGGAGGTCGAAGTCGCGGCGTGCGGAGCGGGCCCGCTCCACGAACAGGGTGACGGCATCGGAGCTCACGCCGCCCTTGGTCGCCAGCGGAGACACGATGGTGACCCACTCACCGGGCACGCCGACGGCCTCGCGCGAGGTTGCCAGCACCTTCCTGTGCCCGGCTCGCTCGAGGATCGCCCCGATCGCGTCGGCGGCCGAACCCCGCAGGTGCTCGCAGTTGTCGACGACGATCAGCATCCGCCGCCCGGCGACCGTGTCCGCGACCGTGTCGATCAGCGGCAGATCGCTCTGCGGCGCGATGCCCAGCACCGTCGCGAGGGCAGCCGGCACGGCGCCCGGGTCACCGACACCGGCCAGCTCGACGATCCAGACCCCGTCGTCGAACTCTCCGGCGAGCTCGGCACCGACCTCGATCGCCAACCGGGTCTTGCCCACTCCACCAACGCCGGTCAGCGTGACCAGAGGCTGCGACCGCACCAGCTCGGCGACATCGTCGACCTCGGCGTCACGCCCGACGAGCGAGCTGACGTGGCGGGGGAGGTTGCCGGCGAAGTCGACTCTGCGCAACACGGGGAACTCCGACGGGAGCCCCTCGGTGATCAGCTGGAACACCGGGATCGTGCCGCGCAGCCCGCGCAGGAGATGCTCACCCAGGGGCCGCAGGGCGACCCGGTCGTGCACCAGGACCCTGGCCGTGTCGGACACGAGCACCTGGCCACCGTGGGCGAGGGCCATCAACCGCGCGGCTCGGTTCACCTCTGCGCCGTGGTAGCAGCGGGCACGCTCGTTCGCCTCGCCCGTGTGGAGCGCCATCCGGACGGCGAACGGAATGGCGTCGTCGCCTCGCAGCTCCCGCTGCGCCTCGATGGCGGCCATGACCGCGTCCACAGCGGACGAGAACGCGGCGCCGACGCCGTCGCCCACCGTGGCAAAGACGTAACCGCGGTGGCGCTCGATCGCCGAACGGAGGATGACGTTGTGGGCTTGCACCGCCGTGGTCATGTCCGCCGCCGCTGATTCCCACAGTCGCGTCGAGTCCTGGATGTCGGTGAACAGGAACGTCACCGTGCCCGAAGGGGGCTGTACGGACACGACGCGACCAGCGCTCACATCGCCGCGCTGCGGCGGCCCGAAGGCCTGAGCACGCCTGGTCGCTGCGGATCACTCACGTGTCGGGCTTGGTCCACGGTGGGCGGGGCGGGTCGCAAGAGGCTTGGACGGCTGATCGTATCCGACTTTCGTTCCACCCGAGCCGCCGCCGTGCCGGCCGCTCCGTCAGGCCGCTACGTTCGCGACCCCTGCGCGGTCGTCCTCCGACTTGCCCGTGACACCGACGCTCCGAGAGGGGGCGATCATGCGCACAGCCGTTCGCAGTCAGTCCCATGCCATGCCTCCGGCACGTCATAAGGCTGCCTCACTCCCCAAACACTTCCCCGAGCTCCCTCGAGCGGAACCGAAGAGAACTCTGCCCGGCCTGGCGAGCCACCGAAGCGTAGGCGTTGCCGAAACAGGGACAAGGCGTCTACCGTTAACTGCCATGTCCCCTGGTATAAGGAAGTTCGCGCTCGCCGTCGTCGCCGTCGCCGGCCTGTCGTTCGCCGTCTTCGGAGTCGTTCCGGGCGAAGCGCACGCCACCCCGGCGTTCGCCCTCGCCCCGGCCAATCCCACGATCACCATCACCAACCAGGGCGTCAACTACACCTACAGCCCGGCGCAGCTCAACGCCAAGGTCGGGCAGGCCATCACCATCACCAACAAGGATCCGAACGGCGTCCACAGCGTCACCGCCAACGACCGCTCGTTCTCGGTGGACGTACCGGCGCACAGCAGCGTGACGCTGAAGGTGTCGAAGGCCGGAAGCTATCCGTACTACTGCACTTACCACCCCGACGCCCACAACCCCGCCACGCTGAGCATATCGTGAGCCCGCGCCTTCTGGCGCGCTGAGCTGGGGTGTACCCGCGCGGCGACCCGCGGCGGCGTTTCGCGCCTCGTCGGTCCGGCTCACCAGTGGAAGGGGCCGCCGGCAGCAGCCGGTCGCGACCAAACCGGCGGGGCAGTCAGCCAGGACAATTGTCTCGGGGGTTTCAGGGGCTCTGAGGACGGGTTCGGACCGAGGTCGAGAAGCGGCCGAACCCGTTGCCGCCTAAGCCAAATCGCCTTCAGACGTGCCCCCTGGAGCCGACGGGGAGGTTCGAACTCCCGGCCTGCCGCTTACGAGGCGGCATACCGTGGCGATGAGGCGGGGTAAGGGATTTCGGCTGTCGGAGCGCCTTGGAGAGGTTATCTGGGGGTTTGCTCGGACGGGCTTCCGGCGAACCTCGGAGGAACGTCCGATTGGTCGTCGTCGTCGGGGGATGGCGGAGCCATTTCCAGGCGTGCCGATCGGCGCCGCTTGTGGCACGACGCTTAACCTATGGCATACTTCGGTCATCATGCCAGAACCAGCTCGCCTCCGTCTCGGCCCTCAGGGCCGAATGGTGATCCCCGCCGAGGTCCGCCGCGCCCTCCACCTCGACACCGGCAGCGTCCTCATCGCCACCGTAGAGGACGACACGCTCGTGCTCCGCTCGCCGGACGCCATGCTGGCCAGCATCCAGGGCAGGCTCAAGGCAGCCACCCAGGGCCGCAGGCTCGTCGATGAGCTGATCGCCGAACGGCGGGAGGAGGCGCGTCGCGAGGAGACCGGATGAGCGTCGTGCTCGACGCGTCGGCGGTGATCTGCCTGCTCCACGACGAACCCGGTGCGGACCAGGTGCGGGGCGAGCTCGACGGTGCGCGGATGAGCGCCGTGAACTGGACCGAGGTGCTTCAGAAGGTCGTGCACGCGGGCGATCCGGGCATCGCCGGTGACCTGGAGCCCTGGGCCGCCGCGGTCGGACTGTCGGTGTCGAACTTCACGGTGGACGACGCGCGGGTTGCCGCCCGGCTCCGGGCACCGACTCGCGAGCTCGGGCTCTCGCTCGGCGACCGTGCCTGTCTCGCCCTGGCCGAGAGGCTCGCCATGCCGGTCCTGACTGCCGACAGGGTGTGGGCCGGCCTCTCGGTCGCCTCCGAGATCCGGGTGATCCGGTAAGGGCGAGCCGTCAAGGCGACCGGTTCAGGGCTGCGGGCGCCAGTCGTTGTTGCTTGTGTGGTCGCCCGACAGCCACCGAGCGAGATCACGATGTGCATTCTCCCTGCGGATGGTGTCGATCCTCTCGACGTCGAGGTGATCGACGGTGAACTCCAGCAGCAGGCCGTTCGGATCGCTGATGTAGAGCGACCTGCAATAGCCGTGGTCGGCTGCCATCGTCTCCATGCCGGTGGCCAGGTGGCGTCGTATTGGTCTGCGACAGCGTCGTAATCAGCGGGCACCTGGACTCCCTCCGGACAGAAGCGTCGCCACCATCGGGGTCAATCCCGGCTCAGGAGAGACCACGCCACTGGTCAACCATTGACCAAAATTACCGCTCCGACTGCAGACGCGCCACTGGTCGGCCATTGACCAATGATGCTGCCCAACCCACATACATTTGCAGGTGGACATTGAAAAGACGGAGTCTTACGATGCGTTTCGCGGCTTTGAAGGCAGATATGTATGTATTGGGGAGACATTATTTGTATAGGCCCCTATTAGGTTTCTCTGTGTGACGCCGTCCTGGCCGGACCCCGAGCCGGCCGAAGCCAGCACCCGCCGGTCGAGTGCATTGACCGCGGAGGGGAGCTTCAATGTCGATTGTCGATAAGGTAATTGACCGCCGTCTCCTGCTCAAGGGATTCCTGGTTGCCGGTCCGACGCTGGCCGTTGCGGCCCGCCTCGACCTGCAGCCCGCCGGGGCCACCATCCCCGGAGTGGGCACGCCGATGTACGAAGAGCACTCGGACTTCATGGATGAATACATCCAGCTGTCCCAGCCCTTCTTGTACGACCTGCTGGTCGAGATCAAGCCCGACAACCGGGTGTACTTCGAGATCCCCCGGATGGAGGTCGGCCAGGGGATCATGACGACCATCGCGACGATGATGGCCGACAATCTCGACGTCCCGCTCGAGAGCATGGACGTGGCCCTCTCGAAGGCGGACCCCAAGTTCCAAGACTCGCAGTGGACCGGTGCCTCGAACTCGACCCGCATGCTGTGGGATCCGGTCCGGGTCGTCGCCGCCAAGCTCAGGGCACACCTGACGGCGGCCGCGGCGCAGCAGTGGCTACTTCCGGCCGCCACATTGCGCACGCAGAACGGGTACGTCATCGCCCCCGACGGCCGCAAGCTGTCGTACGGCGCGCTGACGGCGGCCGCGGCCACGGTCGTGCCGACGGATGCGCCCCGCCTCAAGAAGCCCGATGAGTTCAAGCTCATCGGCCAGGGACGCACGCGCGCCAACACCAAGGACATCGTCACCGGCAAGGCGACGTACTGCATGGACCTCACCGAGGTCCCGGGGGCGAAGCCGACGATCCCCGCCGTCTGGGCGACCCACGGTGCCACCGTGAAGTCGGTCGACAACGCGGCAGAGGTCATGGCCATCCCCGGGGTGATCGCCATCACCCCGTACCCGGGCTATCCCGAGCAGAACATCCCGGGGGGCGTGGCGATCACCGCGGAGACCTTCGGGATCGCCAAGAAGGCGAAGAACGCGCTCAAGGTCACCTGGAGCGCGGGACCGATGGACAACCTGTCCGACAAGCAGATCGACGACCTCCTGGCCGGGATCCAGGACAAGTGCGTCGCCCCGGACCTGGGCGAGGGAGTGATCGACGCCAACTTCCGCTGGCCGTACGTCAGCCATGCGCCCATGGAGACGAACACCGCCGTCGCCCACGCCACGGCCGACAAGGTCGAGGTCTGGTCCGGGCCGCAGATCCCGATCACCGCGGTTCGCAACATCGCCAAGGTGCTCGGCTACGCGGAGAACCAGGTCGTCATCCACATCGGGCCGAGGGGCGGCGCCTTCGGGCGCTGGCTGTTCCACGACGCCGTCTTCCAGTCGGCGCAGATCTCCAAGCTCGCCGGCATGCCCGTCAAGTTCATGTTGATGCGGGAAGAGGACATCAAGTCGGGCCGGACCCGTCCGGTGAGCCTCCACCACCTGCGGGCCACGATCAAGGGCGGCCAGGTGGCGACCTTCGAGCACCGCATGGCCTGCCCGGAGATGGACCTCCGCCACGGCCTCGGCGACATCGTCTCCCACCAGGTGGTCACCTACAACAACAACGGCGCCGGCCTGTGGTTCTTCGAGTGTGCCGGGTCGGGGAACGTCCCCTACAACTTCGGCGTCAAGGCCGTCACGCTGCAGCAGCACGTCCTGGCCGTGCCCAACGGTGCCTGGCGGGTGGTGTACTCGGGCCAGGTGTGCTCGGCCAACGAGATCCTCGTCGACGAGCTGGCCCGGCTCCTGGGGAAGGACGAGTACCAGTTCCGCCGGGAGTATCTCATGGAGGACAAGCAGAGGCGGGTGCTGGACATGGTGGCCCACGAGGGCCAGTGGGGCCGCCCGCTGCCCGCGGGCGTGGCCCAGGGCCTCGGGTTCCACCAGGAGTACCACTCCCTGTGCGCCTACCTCATGGAGGTCGACACCCGGGGCGCGGAGCCGCGGATGACCCGGTGCACCATCGCGGTCGATCCGGGATTCGCCATCAACCCGACGGGAATCACCTCGAACATGTACAGCGCCGCTCACGACGGCTTCGCGACGGTGTTCAAGGCCGGACTGCACATCGACAACGGGGCCACCCGGGAGTCGAACTGGAACGACTACAAGTGGACCCGGATGTACGACTCGGCACCGGAGATGAGCTGCCACATCGTGCCGAACACCCAGGCGCAGCCGGGCGGCATCGGTGAGGTGGGCATCCCGGCGGCCGCGGCCGCTGCCGCCAACGCCTGGGCCCGGGCCACGGGCAAGAAGGCCCGCAACTTCCCGATCAACGAGTACGGAGCCTGATTGCGATGCCGACAATCAACTTCACTGTCGACGGGAAGCCGGTCTCGGTCAACGCCGACAATAACGAGGAACTGCTGTGGGTGCTGCGTGACCGCCTCGGAGTCAACAGCGTCAAGTACGGCTGTGGCGTGGGGCTGGACGGCGTCTGCACCGCCATCGTCAACGGTCAGGCCGTCCGGACGTGCATCACGCCCGTGGGCTCGGTCGCCGGCGGCCACGTGACCACGGTCGCGGGCCTGTCCGACGGCGAGCACCTCCACCCGGTGCAGCAGGCCTGGGTCGACAACGACGTGGCCCAGTGTGGCTACTGCCAGGCCGGGCAGATCATGTCCGCGGTCGCGCTGCTCAACAAGAACCCGCACCCGAACGACGACGACATCGACAAGGCGATGGCGGGAAACCTGTGCCGGTGCGGGACCTACTTCCGGATCCGGACCGCCATCAAGCAGGTCGCCGCCGGGAAGTACGCCCCGGGCGGGGAGGCCAAGCCCACCGCCAACACCGTCTATTACGCCAAGTGAAGCACCCGATGATGAAGCGCTTCTGCGTCGCACTTGCGGCCCTTGCCGCAGTGCTGCTGGTTCCGGCCGCTCGCGCGGTCGCCGTTCCCGCTGCGGCCCACGCCCAGGGCGGCGTGGTCAGCAGCGTCATTCCCCCCGAGTACTGCTTCGCCGTCTTTGGCGAGGACTACGAGAAGTACCTCTGCTCGGACGGCTCGGGCGCGCACTGATTCAAGCTGGGGAGGAGCAGGGGCTTGGTGCCTCTGCTCCTCCTCCCACCTTCTGACACGAAGAGGTCGTCATGCCATTCCTCAACCCGGGCCACATGTGGCTGATCATCCTGCTGTTCATCGTGGT
>VBHE01000189.1 GCA_005889515.1 Chloroflexota bacterium
TGATCACCGGAGCGGCTCGGGGGCAGGGGCGGTCGCACGCCGTCCGCCTCGCCCAGGAGGGGGCGGAGATCATCGCCCTCGACCTCTGCGAGCAGGTCGGCTCCGTGCCCTATCCGCTCGCGGCGCCCGCCGACCTCGAGGAGACCGTCCGCCTCGTCGAGGAGCTCGACCACCGCTGCGTCGCGATCCAGGCCGACGTGCGCCAGTCCGCGCAGATGGAGGCCGTGGTCGAGAGAGGCGTCTCCGAGTTCGGGCACATCGACATCGTCTGCGCCAACGCGGGCATCGCCAGCTTCGGGCCGGCCTGGGAGCTCTCCGACCGAATGTGGGAGGACGTGATCGACACCAACCTCACCGGGGTGTGGCGGACGCTCAAGGCGGTGATCCCGACGATGATCCGGCAGGGGACCGGCGGCTCGCTCATCATCACCAGCTCGGCCGCGGGCCTCGAGGGATTCGCCAACCTCGCCCACTACGTCTCGGCGAAGCACGGCGTCATCGGCCTGATGCGCACCCTCGTCAACGAGCTCTCCGCCCATCGCATCCGGGTGAACTGCGTCAACCCCACGACCGTCGACACCGACATGGTCCAGAACGAGGCCGGGTATGCGGTCTTCGGCGCGACCGATCGCGAGGGCGCGGCGCAGGTCCTGCTGATGCTCAACGCCCTGCCGGTGCCGTGGGTCGAGGCCATCGACGTCTCCAACGCCGTGCTCTTCCTCGCCTCGGACGAGTCGCGCTACGTGACCGGGCTCAGCCTCACCGTGGACGCCGGGCTGGTCACGAGGCTCGGCTGATCAGGGAGCGACGAGGCCCTCGTTCCACTCGCGGATGTGCCACCCGCCGATGGCGCCCTCGAGCACGAAGGGGTCGCCGCGGACGAACTCCTCGGCCGCCTCCCGGGTGGTGAAGATCGCCATCGCGCCCTCGGTGGGGTCGGCGAAGGGGCCGGTCATCAGCAGCGTGCCACGCGCCCGGAACTCGAGGTTGCGCGCGTGGTGCGCGGGGAAGTTCTCGATGGCGATGGGCATCCCGCCCTCGGCGAGCTCGTAGAAGACGACATATTTCACTGCGAGCCGTCCCTCGATGGTATAGTCCTACTTACACGAAACCATCCATCATCGATTCCAACGGGAGGAGGGGGCACGTGAGCCGACCGCCTCTGGATGCGAGAGCGCTCCTCGCGAGATGGACCGTCGGGGAGTGGGTGATCGCCGTCGCGTCGACGGTGATGCTGGTGGCGGCGCTTCTCGACTGGAGCTCGGTGTCCTGCAGCGACAGCACCCTCTGCAGGCTCGAGCCGTCACCCGTCACCTGGCTGCGCGGATGGGGCTGGCTGACCTTCGGCGGCGTCGTCGCCGTCCTCTGCCTGCTGCTCATCCGCACCATCATCGCCGACGACGTGCGGCGGCCGGAGCTGAGCGTGTCCGATCCGGTCCTCTACATGGCCCTCGGCGGCGTCGAGCTCCTCGGTTGCTTCCTGTTCTGGCTGGAGAATCCGCCCGTCACCATCGGACCGACGACCATCGGCCTGGGTCCGGGGTGGTACCTCGCCCTGGTCGCGGCGGCGGCCACCGTCGCCGGCGGGCGGCTGCTGCGCGGCCGGACACGGCCCGCCGAGCAGCTCGAGCTCTTCGACCGGTCGAAATCCACATCCCCTGGGTGAGGTTCGCGGTCGAACGCCGCGGCGCGCACCGGTCACGATGGCGCCTGGATCAGTAGCCATCGGAGGTGATGGCGATGTATCTGCGCGCGATCCGTCTGGCGGGAAGCCCGAAGGGGCGGGGACGTTCGCGCGCATCGTCTCGACCCGGCGCCCGCCCGACCGGGTCGATGAGCTGCAGCGTGAGGTCCAGGCCCGCGTCGTGCCGATCATCACCAACCAGAAGGGGTTCCGCTCCGTCGTCCAGGCGGTCAATCGCCAGAACGGAAAGGTGCTCGCCGGGTCGAGCTGGGACACCGCGGCCGACCGCGAGGCGAGCCACGCCGCCCTCGCGCCCATCCGCGAGGAGCTGATGGCGACCGCGGGGTCCTCGCCCCAGGTCGAGAACTACGACGTCGTCTTCGCCGACGTCCGGGTGGCCGCGGGCGCCCGCTCGTAGCGCGGCGCCACCCGGTCAGCGCCGGCGGCGGCGTCCGGACCGGTTCGACTCCTGGAGCGAGAAGCACTGCCTGAGCGTCCCGGTGTCGGGGATCGACATGCTGATCTCCGGCATCGAGATCGCAGGGACGTCCTTGCGCACGAGCCGCAGATGGGTGCGGGTGACGCTGCTCACCCGACCCCCGGTGTCCTCGTCGACGGTCCCTCCGGCCTCCTCGACCGCGCTCTGGATCGCCTCGGCGTCGGCGCCGAGCATGAGCTCGACGAGAAGCTCGGCGTCCTCCTCACCGCAGCGCGCCTCGACGAAGCCGCTCGGCACCGCCCGGCCGCGCGGGCCGAGGATGCGCTCGAGGTCGACGACGGCGGCGAAGTCGTCGGCGTCGAGCCGCGCCCGCCAGCCGCCCTGGGGGGTCTGGATCCAGGCGTCGCCGAGGTCGTGCTCGAGCAGCGGGCGGATGGCGAGCTCGGTCTCGACCGGCGAGCTCGCCGAGCGCAGCCGCCCGAAGCGCCGGCCGTCCCTCGAGTAGGCGGCCTGGCGGCCGGAGGCGGTGACGAGGTCGCAGTGCTTCTGCTCCTGGCCCCCGGTGAGCATCCGGATCCGCAGGCGACGGTTCTCCCCGTCGTGCTGTTCGCCCTCGCTGAGGAAGCTCATCCCCTTGCTGACGAGCTCGAGAGTCTCCTTGATCCCGGGGTCGAGCGTCTTGATGCGGCTGGCGACCTCGGCGCCGGGGACGTCGAACTGGGTGATGCTCGCGATCTCGACCGCCGCCGGGCCGTCGAGCCAGCGCCGCATCGCGCCCTTGGTGATCTCATCGAGTGTGGCCATAGGCGGACAATGGGACCACACCGCACAGGTGGAGGAGGAGCTGAGATGGCGGTCGAGAGCAGAGCCGACGCCCTCTGGGAGGGCGACCTGATCCAGGGACGCGGCAGCGTCCATCCCGCGAGCGGGGCGTTCCCCGACGTCTCCCTGACCTGGCGTCAGCGGGCCGAGACCCGGGAGTCCGGGACGAGCCCCGAGGAGCTCATCGCGGCGGCGCACGCCGGCTGCTTCGCGATGGCGCTCTCCTTCGGCCTCGGCAACGCCGGGCACCCGCCCGAGCGGCTGGAGACCAGCGCCCGGGTGGGGTTCCAGCTGCCCGAGGGGATCACCGGCATCCACCTCAGCGTCAGCGGCCGGGTCCCCGGTCTCGACGAGGCGGGGTTCCGGGCGGCCGCCGAGGACGCCAAGGCCAACTGCCCGGTCTCCAAGGCGCTGGCCGGGGTGCCGATCACCCTCGACGTGAGCTTCGGGTAGGGGAGAGGCCCCTCCTCAGCTCGCGGCGTAGGCGGCGAGCTTCGGCTCGCCGGTCACGTGGTGCTCGCCGGTCAGGACCATGAGGTCGCGGTCGATCTCGACCGTCTCGCTCATCGCCTGGCCCGGGTCGACCCCGGCCATCATCCCCCGGGTGCACACGGACTTGTCGATGCGGCTCGCGTCGGCGCCGCCCGGATGGGTCAGCGCGTCCATCACCACGGCGTAGTACACCGCGTCGGAGACGGCCTGGATGTGCTCGACGTAGCGCCCGGGGCAGATGTCCTGGACGGCGATGTTCGACGCGCCCTTGAGCTGCGCGCTCTGGTCCCAGGGATCGCCATGGCCGCCCGCGTACCAGACGAACTGGTCGGTCCGCGAGTACACCGAGGTGTACGACACCGGTCCGGGCGTCTCGCTCCCCGAGTTGAGGGCGGCGAGGAACTTCGAATCGGGCTTCATCTGCCAGAACGGCGCGATGCACTCGCTCGCGCAGATGCCCTGGGTCTCGGTGAAGCCGTGGCCGACCCCGGCCATCGCGACGAGGTGGTCGACGAGCTGGGGGACGTCGGGCCAGAACTTGATCGCCCACCGCGGCTCGAGGGGACCCTGGCTGAAGCCGACCACGTCCACCTTGCGGTGGGAGCGCTCCGCCATGAACCGGATGGCGTGGACGACGTACTCGGCCGAGACCTGGATGTCGGCCCGGGCCCGGTCCGGCAGGTTCACCGCGCAGACGTCGTAGCCCATCGGGGGCAGGACCTTGCCGTAGTTCCACGACCAGTTCGAGT
>VBHE01000069.1:0-21146 GCA_005889515.1 Chloroflexota bacterium
GGGCCACGAAGGATGGGCTCATCTAGGACGCGGACGGACGGCCGTTCGTCACCGGTCCGCGACCTGACGCCAGTAGCGCGCTTGCTCCGCTCCAGTGCCGCGCGTAGGCTTGCTCCGTGAGCGGGCTCCAGACCTTCGTGAGCGGGCTCCGGGCGATCGCGGACCACCGGATGCGCTCTCTGCTCACCTCGCTCGGCATCCTCATCGGTGTCGGCGCGGTGATCATCACCGTCGGCATCGGGCTCGGCACCCGCACCACCATCGCCGCCCGGATCAGCCGGCTCGGCACCAACCTGATCACCGTCACCCCGGGGAGCGTCACCAGCGGCGGGCTGCGCACCGGGCTCGGCACCCAGACCACCCTCACGGTCGGCGACTCGGCGGCGCTCAACGACCGCTCGGTGGTGCCCGACGTCGCCGCGGTCGCCCCGGTGGTGACCAGGCCGGCGGCGTCGATGGTGGCCGGCTCCCAGAACTGGTCGGCGACGGTCACGGGGTCGACCCCCGACTGGGTGTCGGCGAACGCCCGCGAGATGCAGGCCGGCGACTTCATCAGCGCCGCGGACGTGAAGGCGAGCGCTCATGTCGTGGTGCTCGGGCCGACCACTGCGCAGAGCCTCTTCCCGGGCGGCGGTGCGCTCGGCAGCCTGGTGAGCATCCAGCACGTGCCCTTCCGGGTCATCGGCGTGCTCGTGCCCCGCGGCGCCCAGGGGCTCTACAACCCCGACGACCTCGCGGTGGTTCCGCTCACCACCGCACAGGCCCAGCTCATCACCGGCGGATCGCTGACCTCGGTGCAGCGCATCCTGCTCAGCGCCAGCAGCCGCGACACCATCGACATGGCGTCGCAGGAGGTGAACAACCTCCTGATGATGACCCACCGGATCGCCGACCCGAACCAGGCGGACTTCACGATCACCACCCAGCAGTCGATCCTCGACGCCCTCGACGCGACCAGCACCGCGCTCACCCTTCTGCTCGCCGGCGTCGCCGGCATCTCCCTGCTCGTCGGTGGCATCGGGGTGATGAACATCATGCTGGTGTCGGTCACCGAGCGCGTCGCCGAGATCGGCCTGCGCAAGGCGGTCGGCGCCACCCGCCAGGACATCCTCCGCCAGTTCCTCATCGAGGCGGCGAGCCTCGGCTCCGCCGGTGGCCTCCTCGGGGTGGGCCTGGGGCTGGTGAGCACCATGCTCATCAACCACTACACCTCGCTGCTCACCGTGTTCGCCCCCGCGGCGGCGCTCGCGGCACTGCTCATCGCGTCGGGAATCGGCCTCGTCTTCGGCGTCTTCCCGGCGGTGCGCGCGGCGCGGCTCACCCCCATCGACGCGCTGCGCACCTAGACCTCCGGCCGCCCCCGGACGCGGTCAGCGGCGCAGGAGCAGGTTGAGGACGACGGTGAGCACCAGGCTGAGGACCAGCGAGGTCCCGAGCGGGATGTAGAAGCTGACCCCGCCCCTGGAGCCGGAGAGGTCCCCCGGGAGGCGGCCCAGCGGAAGGCGGCGGCCGGCGACGAGGAGCAGGCCGGCGAGCGCGATCAGGCCGCCCACCACGAGCAGGATGCGGCCGAGCAGGCCGGTGTCGTCGGGCATGATGGCCATTCTCCACCCGAACCGCCTCGGAGGACGCAGCCATGCGCATCGCCGTTCTCGGACTCGGATCCATGGGCGGCGCCATCGCCGGCCGGCTCCTCGACGCCGGCCACGAGGTGCGCGTCTGGAACCGCACCCCCGCCCGCGCCGAGCCGCTCACCCGCCGCGGCGCCGTCCTCGACGCGTCGCCGGGGGCCGCGGTCGGCGGGGTCGACGTGGCCATCACCTCGCTGAGCGACGACGAGGCGGTGCTCGGCGTCGTCCTCGGCGACGACGGCGTGGCCTCCTGCCTCCCCCCTGCCGCGGTGCTCGTCGACTGCAGCACGGTCTCCCCCGAGACCTCGCGGTCCCTCGCCCGCGCCGTCGGAGGCCGGTTCGTCGATGCCCCCATCCTCGGCGCGCCCCGAGCGGTGGCGGCCGGCGAGACGACCATCCTCGCCGGCGGCGACGACACCGTCGTCGAACGGCTGATGCCGCTCCTCGGCCAGCTCACCGTTCTCGCCGAGGCGGTCGCGACCGCCCAGGCCCACGGCATCGCCGACGACCTCCTCGCCGCCCTCGGGCGGACCCCGCTCGTCGCCCCGGCGCTCCACAACCGCCTCGACGACGTCATCCGCGGCGACCACGAGGGCTGGTTCACGACCCGGCTCGGACGCAAGGACGTGCACCTCGTCCGCGAGCTCGCGGCTCGCGGCGGGCTCGACCTCGCCGTCGCGGCGACCGTCGAGGAGCTCCTCGGGCAGGCGGTCGAGGCCGGCCTCGGCGACCGCGACATCACCGCGGTGGTCGAGGCGGTCCGGTCCCGCCGGTCACGGGACGGTGACGCCGCCGGCGCTCCGCCGGCTCCGATGATACTGTAGGGACCTCTTCAGTATCATCCGCACCGCGGGAGGCTCGGAGGACATGGCGCAGACGGCCCCGGACCGGACTCACCCGGTGCTCACCCCCGCCTCCGTCGCCTGGCAGCGGAGCAGCGACGCGCGCGGCCTGCTCCTCGCGGGGCGGGCGCTCCTCCTCCAGGTCGCCCACCCCACCGTCGCCGCCGGCGTCCGCGAGCATTCCCGCTACCGCGCCGATCCCTGGACGCGGCTGGAGCGCACCCTCGACAGCCTCTACACGTACCTCTACTCGCCGGACGCCGAGGCCGAGGCCGCCCGGCTCCGCGCCCTCCACCGCACCATCCGCGGGGTGACCCCCGACGGGCGCCGCTACAGCGCTCTCGAGCCCGAGGCGTACGCGTGGGTCCATGCGACGATCGTCGAGACCATCGCGGTCGCTCAGGCCTGGGGCGCGCGGCCGCTGCGCGGCGACGAGCTCGACCGCTACTACGGGGAGATGCTCGAGGTCGGCCGCCTCCTCGGCGTCCGCGACGGAGACCTCCCCGCGGACTGGGGCGGCTTCGTCGACTGGTACGACGGCATGATCCGGACCCGCCTCGAGGACGGCGACGTGGTCCGCGAGGTGCTCGACACCCTCTGCCGCCCCGCGGCGCCGCCGGTGCCCCACCTGCCCGGCGCGGCGTGGTCGGTGGCGCGCAGGCCGGTCGGCCACCTCTTCCGGATCGGCACCGTCGGCCTGCTCCCGGCGCCGCTGCGCGAGCGGTGGCGGCTTCCCTGGAGCCGCGCCGACGAGCTGGAGCTGCGCAGCCTCGGCGCAGCGCTGCGCCTCACCCACCCGCTCGTGCCCGGACGGCTGCGGGTGCTCGGTCCCGCCTACCTGCGCCTGCAGCGACGCCGGGGTCGGATCTCGCCGCCGGCGGCCGCGTGACCGGCGCCCTCGGCGACCTGCTCACCCGGGTCATCAGCGCGCCCCCGGCCGGCGAGGACGGCGACGACGCCCTCGCCGAGCGCATCCTCGACGCCGCGCTCACCCACGTCGCCGCGGTGGGGGTGCGCCGCACCACCGTCGACGAGGTCGCCCGTCGCGCCGGGGTGGGGCGGATCACGGTGTTCCGCCGCTTCGGCAGCAAGGACCGGCTCTTCGAGGTGCTCGCCGTCCGCGAGGCGCGGCGGTTCTTCGCCGCCATCGAGGCGGCGACGAGCGGGGTCGACGACCCCGTGGAGCGGATGGTCGCGTCCTTCGTCACCGCGATGCGGCTCGCGCGCGGTCATCCGCTGCTCGACCGCCTCGTCCGCATCGAGCCCGAGACCGTGCTCGCCGCGCTCGCGCACGACCGGCCACCGGTCATGAGCCTGGCCCGCGAGTTCGTCGCCCGGCCGCTGCGCGCCGCGACCCCTCGGGGCGAGCCGGTTGTGGCCGAGGTCGATCAGGTGGCCGAGGTGCTGCTCCGGCTCGGCGTCTCCTTCCTCCTGCTGCCGGACAGCGTCGTCGACCTCGACGACGAGTCCGCGACCCGCGCATTCGCGCATCGGGTGATCGCCCCGATCATGCAAATGAACTCTCGCTGACACCCGAACCCGGTTAACCGTTCGACAATCCGAACCGCGCTGCTGTCGAAGTAGGTCAGCCGGCTCCCTCGCCCCCGTCGGGCAGGAGCGCCCTGACCTCGCCGCGGAGGCGGCGGAGGTGGCGCGGTTCCGGCTGCGCGTCCGGACCGGCACGCCTGCCGAGCAGCTCGAGCGCGATCTCCGCGACCGGGGCGACGTCGCTGTGGCCGGTGCCCACGGCCTCCTGGTAGGCGCCGGCCGCGGCGGCGAGGCGGCCCTCGCCCTCGAGCATCGCAGCGAGGTTGAACATCGCCCTGGGACCCTGGTCGGGATGGCCGGAGGCGACCGCCTGCCGGAAGGCGTCGACCGCCTCGTCGACCAGGCCCATCTCGCCGAGCAGGATGCCGAGGTTGGTGGCGGCGATCGGCGCCTGCTCGGGGTGGCCGGTCGCGATCGCGGCGCGGTACCCGTCGACGGCGTCGTGCCGCCAGCCCACTCGGGTCAGCAGCGCAGCCCGGTTCACCATCGCCATCGGCGCCCATTCACGGTGGCCGGAGGCGATCGCCACCTCGTAGGCGGTCGCCATCCCCCGCCAGTCGGGGGTGGTGGTGTGGAGCCGCTCGAGCAGCACCCCGAGGTTGAAGGCCGCCCGGGGCGCGGCCTCGGGATGACCGGTGGCCATCGCCCGGCGGTAGGCGGCAGCGGCCTCGTCGTTGCGCTTCAGCTCCTCGAGGACGTTCCCCAGGAAGCCCTCCGCGAGCGGGGCCGCGTCGGGGTCGCCGGAGGCGCAGGCGGCGCCGAGCGGCGCCAGCGCCTCCACGAAGCGGCCCTCCTCGCAGAGATCGAGGCCCTCGTCGATCAGCGCCATCGGAGGAGCGGTCACGGCGTTCACGGTAGCGCGCGGGGCGGCGCGGCGGCGGCCGGTCCGAGACCGGCCGCCGCGGGGCCGTGCGTCAGTGGGTCAGGTAGTACTCGTCGGATCCGAGCAGCGCCCCGATGATGTACTCGTCGGGAGCTCCGTTGAGCAGCTGCTGGGTCCAGTGCGCCAGGCCGGAGGGGTCGGGGGGGCGGTTCAGGATCGTCCCGTAGAGAACGGTCACGAGGTGTGAGCGCCCCTCCGGGCTGTGGATGAACTGGGTGGCGATGGTGGCGACGTTGTAGTTCGCCAGCCAGTACGCCTTGCCGCCGGGATCCGACGGCCGGCCGAGCACGTCCTCGTAGAGGGCCTCGATGGTCGCCGAGGGATCGTTGCCGTGGTGCGCCGGGTACTCGGGGGAGTCGAGGAAGCCGAGCCGCACCTGCTCGAAGCTCCCGCCCGCGGCCATGAGGCCGAGCCAGAAGGCCACCCCGCCGGGATCGGAGGGACGGCCGAGGTACTGGCCGTAGAAGCCGGGCACCGTGCTGGTGCCGCCGATGACGTCGTTGCGGTACTCGGGCGTCGAGGCGAGCGCATCGGCGAGCGCGCTCCGCGAGGTGCCGTGGTCGAGAAGGTTCAGCCAGTACGCGAAGCCCGCAGGATCGGCGTCGTGGCCGAGCAGGGTCACGTAGGCGTTGTGGATGAAGCTCGCGTTGCTCGGGCCGGCGGGCGGAAGCTGGGTGAGGGCGAGCATCGAGACGAAGTTGTCGCCGGAGTCGGAGTTGTCGTCGCTGACGGTGATCGCCTGGATGCCCGCGGTGGTCGAGGAGGTCACGGTGTCGCCGGCCACGCCGCTGGAGTCCGTGGTCACCGACGGCTGCGCCAGGGCGGCGTCGCCGGCGTGGCCCTCGGTCTGGAAGGTCACCGGCTCACCCACGACGGGTGCGCCGGTGCCGTCGACCACCAGCACGCTGGCGGTCGTGGTGCTGCTGCCGTTGGCGGGGATGTGGGTGATGCTCAGTGCCGCGGTGGTGAACCTGGTGCCGAGGAGCTTCTCGGTCGCCGTGCCGGCGACGCTCCCGAAGCCCTCGGTGGCGGTGACCGTCACCGCGCCCGCGCTGGTCGAGGACTGCATCACGGTGGAGGCGCTGCCGGTGGCGTCGGTGGTCACCGTCCCCGGGCTGAAGCTCACCCGTCCGCCGGGAGCGACGGAGAGGGTCACGGAGTCGCCCGCGACCGGCTGGCCGCCGGCGTCGGTGGCGACGACGACGACCGGGGTGTGGGTGGCGCCGGTGGCACGCAGGGTGTGGCTGTGAGGGGTCACGGTCACGGTCGTGACCGTGCTCACCGCCAGCGGGGCCGGCGATGAGGTGCTGGTGCCGTCGAGCGGGTCGCCGACGTAGACGGCGGTGATGCTGTGGGGGCCCGCGGCGAGGTCGCCGGGGCCGGTCGTGTAGGTCGCCCGGTCCACGCCGCCGGACACGGCGAGGGTGCCGGCGCCGACCGTCGTGCTGCCGTCCATGAAGAGGACGGTGCCGGTGGGGTTGCCGGTGTCCGCCGCGACGGTGGCGGTGAGGGTCACCGGCTGGTGGACCACCGCGTGTGCCGTCGAGGAGGTGAGCGTGGTGGTGGTCGCGTTCTTCACCGTGAGGTCGAAGTCCTGGACCGCGTCGGAGCCGATGCCGTTGTGCGCGGTGAGGACGAGCGCGTAGTCACCGGCGGTGCCGTCCGCCGCGCTGCCCGAGAGCAGCCCGCTGGCGGGATCGAAGGTGACGCCTGCGGGGAGGGGGTCGCCAGACAAGGACAGGGCGGGCGCGGGGGACCCGGTGGCGGTCACCGAGAAGTCCGTCGCGCTCAGGGTGGTGAAGGTGGTCGCGTTGACGCTGCTGATGGCAGGGGCCTCGTCGACGGTGAGGGTGAACGTCTGGGTGGGATCGGTGCCGACGCCGTTGTCGGCGGTGAAGCTGAGATCGTAGGTGCCGCCGGTCAGCGCCGCCGGGGTCCCGGAGAGGAGGCCGGTCGTCGCGTCGAAGGTCACGCCGTCGGGCAGGGTGTCGGTCGGGTTCTCGATGAGCGTCGGCGTCGGGAAACCGGTCGTGGTGAGCTGGAAGCTCCCCCCGCTGCCCGCGAGGAAGGTGGTGCCGTTCGCGCTCGTGATCTGCGCGGGCTGGTCGACGGTGAGGGTGAAGGTCTGGACGTCACCGCCGATCAGGTTCGACGCGGCGAAGTGGAGCGTGTAGGTGCCGCCGCTGTGCGCGGCCGGGGTGCCGCTCAGGACATCGGTGACCGGGTCGAAGGTCACCCCGGTGGGGAGCGCGTCGGTCGGATCCTCGGTGATCGACGGGGTGGGCTCCCCGCTCGCCGCGATCGTGGTCGTTCCCAGCGCGCCGGTGGTGAAGGTCGCCGAGCCCGGGCTGGTGAAGGCCGCGCCCTCGTCGATCGTCAGGGTGAACGTCTGCGGGTAGTCGGGGAGCACCCCGTTGCTCGCCGTGAGGTGCAGCGAGTACACGCCGCCGCTGCCTGCGGTCGGCGTGCCCGAGAGCATGCCGGTCGCGGCGTCGAAGGTGACGCCGGAGGGCAGGGCGTCGGACGGGTCCTCGCCGAGCGTGGGCGCGGGGAAGCCCGTCGCCGTGACCGTCTGGGTTCCGGCGGTGCCGACCGTGAAGGTCGTGCTCGCCGGACTGGTGATCGCCGGCACCTGGTCGACGTGGAGGGTGAAGGCCTGGGTCGCGTCCGGGTTGACGCCGTTGCTCGCGGTGAAGTGGAGGGTGTAGTCGCCGGCGGAATTCGGAGCGGGCGTGCCCGAGAGCGCCCCGGTCGCGGCGTCGAAGGTGATCCCACCGGGGAGGGCGTCCCCGCCGTCCTCGGTCAGCAGCGGCGTCGGGAACCCGCCCGCGGTGACGTTGACGATGCCCGGGGACCCGACCACGAAGCTGGTGCTCGAGTCGGAGGTGATCGCGGGCGCCTCGTTCACGGTGAGGGTGAAGTGCTGGATGAAGTCGATGCCGGTGCCATTGCGGGCGACGATGTCGAAGGTGTAGGTGGACCCGGAGTGCGCCGACGGGGTGCCCTCGAGGGTGCCGGTGACGGTGTTGAAGGTGACCCCCGCGGGCAGGGTCGCGCCGTTGCCGAGCGCCAGGGACGGCGCCGGGGTGCCGGTCGCGGTCACCGGGAAGCTGCCCGCGGCGCCGACGGTGAACGTGGTGGCGTTCGCCGAGGTGATCGCCGCCGCCTCGTCGACGGTCAGGGTGAAGGCCTGGTGGTCGTCGGAGCCGATGCCGTTGGTGGCGGTGAGCGCGAGGTTGTAGATGCCGCCGGTGGTGGGGTCCGGCGTGCCGGAGAGCACACCGCCGGTCAGGGTGACGCCGGACGGCAGGGCCCCGATGCTGCTGAAGGTCGGCGCCGGGAAGCCGTGCGCGCTGAGGGTGAGCGAGCCGGCGCTGCCCACCGTGAAGGTCGCGCTGTTCGCGCTGGTGAACGACGGCGCCTCGTCGACGGTGAGGGTGAACGTCTGGGTGGCGTCGCTGCCGATGCCGTTCGAGGCGGTGAGGGTGACGGTGTGGGTGCCGCCGGTGAGCGCCGCCGGGGTGCCGGAGATCGCTCCCGCGGTGAAGGTGACGCCGGACGGCAGGCCCGCGCCCGCGCCCAGCGTCGGAACGGGGAAGCCGGTGGCGGTCATCGTGAACGTCCCCGGGGTGCCGGCGACGAAGGTGGAGTGGTCGGCGGAGCTGATCTGCGGCGCCTCGTCCACGGTCAGGGTGAAGCCCTGGACCGCGTCGGGGCCGAAGCCGTTCGACGCGGTGAGGGTGAAGCCGTAGGTACCGCCGGTGTGCGCCGCCGGGGTGCCCTCGAGGGTGTCGGTGGAGGTGTTGAAGCTGACGCCCGAGGGCAGGGTGCCGCTCTCGACGATGGACGGTGCCGGGAAGCCGGTCGCCGTCACCCCGAAGGAGCCGGCGCTGCCCACGGTGAAGGTCGTGGCCGCGGCGCTGGTGATCGACGGCGGCAGCCCCACGGTGAGGGTGAAGGTCTGCTGCGCGTCGCTGCCGATGAGGTTCGACGCGGTGAAGTGCAGCGGGTAGGTGCCGTTGCTCCCCGGGGCGGGTGTGCCCGAGATCAGCCCGGTTGCGGCGTCGAAGGTGACGCCCGCGGGCAGGGTGTCGCCCGGGTCCTCGGTCAGCACCGGGGTCGGGGTGCCGGTAGCGGTCACCGTGAACGTGGTGCCCGCGACCCCCTCGGCGAAGGAGACGTGGTCGGCGCTGGTGATCGACGGCGGGTGAAGCTCTGGGTGGCGTCGATGCCGTAGCCGTTGCTCGCCGTGATGGTGATCGGATAGGTGGTGGAGCCGGCGATCTGCGGGAACGTCCCGGAGAGGACGCCGGCGCTGTTCAGGCTGACGGTTCCCGGCAGGGTCCCGGCCTCGCTGAAGGTGGGCGCGGGCGTGCCGGTGGCGGTCACCGTGAAGGTGTTGGCGAGCGTCGCCGTGAACGTGGCGTTGTCCGCGCTCGTGATCGTCGGGGCGATCCCGACGCCGATGGCGGCGGTCACCGACTGGTGGTCGACGGTGGCGGTGGCGCCGCCGTTCCCGGTGGTGACGCCCGCGGTGTACGTCATCGTCGCCGTCCCCGAGGACAGGGTGTTGTTCGTCGGTGCCACCCCGCCGAGGGTGCTCGAGTAGCCCACGGCGATGCCGTCGGGCACGTGGTGGCCGGAGCCCGAGGTGTCGGCGTTGTTGGAGTCGTGGGTCAGGCTCGCGGTGACGGTCGAGGTGTGACCAAGGCCGGCGAGCAGCTTGGTCGGCACCGCGGTGGCGGTGAGCTTCAGCCACGGGCCGGTGGTCAGGCTCCCGGTGCCACCGCCGCTGTTGGTCGCGGCGTCGCAGCCGGTGGTGCTCGGGCCGGTGTTGCAGCCCCACCAGTTGTCGGTCGCGGTGGTCACCGCCTGGACGCCGTCGTTGAGGACGCCTCCGGGGCCGTGGCTCGCGGAGTTGCCGACGATCCGGCTGAAGGACAGGGTCGTCGAGCCGGTCTCGAGGTTGATGGCGCCGCCGCCGGCGAGCGTGTTCGCCGGGCCGTTCGCCTGGTTGCCGGTGAAGGTCGAGCCCGTCACGGTGGCGCCGCCCTCGAGCCAGAGGCCGCCGCCGCCGACCGGGCCGGTGCTCGAGCCGGTCGCGGTGTTGCCGGTGAAGGTGTCACCGGTGAGGGCCACGGTCGAACCCGGCTCGGCCTGCGCGTGGACACCGCCGCCGCCGACGAAGGCACTCGCGTCCTTGTTGGTCAGGGTGTTGCCGCTCACCGTCGAGTTGGTGAGGCTGAAGCTGCCGATGTGCGGGCTCAGGGTCTCGAAGTCGACGCCGCCGCCGGGGCTGCTGCCCGAGGAGTTGTCGCTGATCGTGCAGCTGTCGATGCTCAGAGCGCCGCCGATGTACTGGATGCCGCCGCCGGGCGAGTTCGTCGACGACGACGACGTGGTCGTGTTGTTTGTCACCACGCAGTTGCTGAGGGTGGTGGTGTCGGGCGGGCTCGGGTTGCCGCCGATGATGCCCGCGCCGCCGAAGCCGTCCTGGTCGTGACCACCGGTGATGGTGACGCCGGAGATGGCGACGGTGACGTTGCCGACGAGGTTGGGATCGAGGCTCAGCACCCGGTCGGTGCCGTCGCCGGCGATCGTGGTCGCGCCGGGTCCGGCGCCGGAGATGGTGATGTTGCTGCCCGACACGGTGCCGACCGCGAGCTGGCCGAAGCCGACCCCGGTCGTCAGGGTGTAGGTGCCGGCGGGCACGTCGATGGTGACCGGTCCACTGGTGTTGTCCGCCGCCTCGATGGCCTCGCGGAGGCTGATGTTCGCGCCGGCTCCGGGGGTGTTGATCAGCGCGGAGACGCTGCCGGTGTCGCCGTCGACGACGTCGCTCGTGGTCGACACGTTGACGACCGTGGCGGCGGACGCCGGCATCGGCAGGAGCGATCCCGACACCGCGGCGAGCACGACCGCCGCGCCGACACCGGCGGCGATGGTCCGGACCACGCGAGGACGCACCCTGCTCATCGGACGCCGCTTCGTCATGAGCGCGCCGGGAAGACGCCCTGGAGGGCGATGATGAAGTTCAGGGTGAGATAGGGCGGCATGTTGTTGTGGGGCAGGTTCCCGCCCGCGGCGGTGAGCGCCGCGGCGCTCATCGGGGCGCCGCCGCCGCTCGCCGAGTACTGCGGCACCGGCTGCCGGCCGATCCGCGCCTCGGCGGGGAGATGCCCCGCCGGGTCGTTCTGGTCACCGCCCGCTGCCTTGGTGCTCACGGTATGGGTGTGAGCGGGGACCTCGGTCTGGAGCAGGATGACGTTCTGCTCGCCACCGTTCTCGCCGAGGTCGCGCAGGCTCAGGCCCGGACCCTGACCGGCCTGCATCGGCGCGGAGCCCTGCAGGTTTGGGAGAGCGAAGGTCGACTTCCCGTCACCGCCATAGGTGGTGCCGAGCAACGAGAAGAGCGCGGTGTTCTGGGAGATCGGCATCAGCTGGCCGTTGCAGAAGGCCCAGCCCTTCGGAGCGAAGTTGAAGGCGGTGATGCGGATCTCCGCGACGAACGGGTTAGCCAACGCGGTGTCCTCGTTGCGAGATCATGGGATCAGTTCTGGGAGGGGAAGATGCCCTGCAGGGCGATGACGAAGTTCAGGACCAGGTAGGGCGACTGGTTCTCGTGCGGCTGGCTGCCGCCGACGCTGCCCACCGATCCCGCGAGCAGGACTCCGTCCGGCGTCGGGGCGAAGCCGGCGCGCCCGGCGGACGCGACGTAGTTGCCGCCGGGCGACGCCTGGTCGGCGGCGGCGCTGCCGGTGGTCACGAGGTGGGTGTGCGCGGGAAGCTCCGAGAGGTTGAGCGTGTGCGTCGCCTCCCCGCCCGCCTGGCCGATGGACAGGCCGTCACCCATGTGAACGGGCACGCGCCCCTGGAGGTTCGGGAGCGCGAAGGTCTGGCGCCCGTCACCGCCGTAGGTCGTCCCCAGCAGGGAGAAGAGCGCCTGGTTCTGGTTGATGGGCAGGAGCTGCCCGTTGCAGAACGCCCAGCCCTTGGGCGGGAAGTTCCACGAGATCACCTTGATCTCGCCGAGGAACGGCTCACTCATTCGTCGATCTCCACGCGGCAGGTGCTGGTCATCACGTCTGCGACGGGAAGATGCCGAACAGCGAGATGATGAAGTTCACCGACAGGAACGGCAGCATGTTGTCGTGCGGCTGGCTGCCCCCCACGGTCTGGATGGCGGCGGCGGCGAGGGTCGAGTCGGCCGGCTGATCGCTGTACGGCGTGGACGTCCCCGTGGCGAAGACGTTGCCCGCTGGGCTGGACGCGGTCGCGGCCGCGGAGCTCACCCCACCCGGGTGGGTGTGCGCCGGGATCTGGCCGGCGGTCAGGGTGACCGTCTCGGCGCCCCCGGTCTGCCCCAGGGCGAACCCGGGCCCGACGTGCACCGGCACCCGGCTCTGCAGGTTGGGGAGGGCGAAGGTGGTCTGGCCATCACCCCCGTAGGTGGTGCCGATCAGGTTGAAGAGCGCGTCGTTCTGGTCGATGGCCATCAGCGCCCCGTTGCAGAACGCCCAGCCGACCGGCGCGAAGTTGCCGGCGAAGATCCTGATCTCGCCGATGAACGGAGAGGACACGGGGTCAGACCTCCAGCACGTGAACCCGCGTCGCGGGTCGCGATTTGGCACAATCGGTCGCCATGTCCGACGACCTCACTCGGGACACCTTCGCGCCCCACATCGGGACCCGATTCGCGGTCACCTCCGCGTCGACCACCGCCGTCGAGCTGGAGCTCGTCGAGGTCACCGACATCGGCGACGGGAACCGCGGGCTCAACTTCCGACTGCTCTTCCGAGGACCGCGTGAGACCACGCTCGGCCAGAGCACGGTCGAGCTCGAGCATCCGGAGATCGGGGCCGTCGCGCTCTTCATCGTTCCGGTCGGCGCCGACCCCGCCGGGGTGCAGTACGAGGTGGTGTTCAACCGGCTGCCCCTACAACGGTGACCGGAGCCGGGGTCCAGGTCATCGCCTGGTAGACGTCGTCCCCACCCTCCACCTGAAACCCCAGCGAGCGGTAGAGCGCGGTGGCGGCATTGGTGCGCGCCACGTGGAGGCAGACCGGCACGCCGAACGCCGACGCCTCGACCTGCAGCTCCTGGATCGCAGCGCGTCCGATGCCGCGGCCACGGTGCTCGGGGAGGAGGGCGATGTCGAGGAGGAGGATCTCCTCACCGTCCCGAAAGACCCGCAGCCGTCCCGCGGGTGCGCCATCGATGAGGATCACGCTGTCCTCGGCGCCGGGGTACGCGGCCCGGTACTGGTGGGTCTGAGCGGCGAACTGCATCCGCAGCAGCGCCTCGATCTGCGCGGCGGGTAGGCCTGCCAGCGCCAGCTCGTGCTCGCGCGTGCTCGCGAAGACTCTGTAGAGGAACTCGGCGTCCGCGGCTACGGCGGGGCGCAGGGTCATGGCCACAGCCGGTTGATCACCGCCTCGTAGCTCGTCGACGAGCCCACCGGCCCGACCGGGACGAGGAAGAGCGGGAAGCTGCCGAGGTTCGCGTGGTCGAGGGTGTACGTCCCCTGCGCGAAGCCCTGCTTCGAGGGGCCGGTGAAGAGCAGCGCGAAGCCCTCCTTGCCCGGCCCCGGGGCGGGCACGCCCGCCGGCAGGGCGAGGTCGGTGATGCTCTCGAGCTTCACCGTCGAGGTCTGCAGCGCCCCGATGCGGACCTCGAAGTCCGAGCCGACCGCCCCCGAGAAGGCCATCCTGGAGAGCTCGTCGACGCCCGTGACCGGAGTCGTGGCGCCGGCGTCGCGGCTCGAGGACGCCCCCGACCTCGGGGTGATCGCCATCGAGGCGGCGCCCGTGAGCAGGGTCGCTGCCGCACCCTTGAGGATGTCGCGGCGGCTCAGGTTCATCGGCTTCTCCTGGGGCGGCGGACCGCGCGCGAGAGCTCGCCGCGGACGGACGACCGGCGGTGGTCGGGGGAGGGGAGCGAGGGACCTGCGGGAGCATGGCGCGAGCCACGCCGCGGATCCGGGCCGGTCGTCGAACGCGTCCCGGTCCGTCACACGGCGATCGCAGCCATCCCGCGACCCATCACAGCGGTCACCGCCCTGCGACCGTCCGAGGGTGACGGCCGGGGACCCCACGCCGCGTCAAGGCGAGGGTACGGACGCGGACAAACGCACCACCAGCGCGGAGTACCCGGAAACAGGCGCCGAGGACTGCATCGTTAACGAGTTCTTTCTCTGCGCTTGTCCGCTCTTCTCCCCGCTTGTCCACATCCGCAAGACCGGCGCCGAAGCGACGTTGCTCACTGGCGCGCACCGGACGGTGGGCGCGTCAGCACCGGAGAGAACGGGAGAGAACACGTGTCCATTTCGTATCGTCGTGTCATCGGCGTCGCAGGCGCTCTGACCTTCGCGGCCATCCCGCTCGGCGCGATGGGCCCGGCGGCGGCCGGTCACCAGACCACGGCCCAGCACGTGCTGCTGCTGTCGGTCGACGGCATGCACCAGTCGGACCTCGACTTCTACGTCACTGCGCACCCGAGCTCGGCTCTCGCCAAGCTGGTGCACAAGGGCGCGGAGTTCACCCAGGCGCAGACCCCGGTTCCGTCGGACTCGTTCCCCGGCATGGTCGCCCAGGTCACCGGCGGCAACCCGTCGTCGACCGGCGTCTACTACGACGACACCTGGAACAATGCGCTGCTGCCCGCGGGCACCACCTTCGCGCAGTGCAGGAGCGGAACCGTCGAGCCCGGCGTCGAGGTGACCTACTTCGAGCAGCTCGACAAGGATCCGCTGCGGCTCGACGCCGGCCAGGGCCTGACCGGCCTTCCCGGCAGCATCCTGCAGATGACCGGCCACCCGCAGAGCCTCATCGACACCACCCAGCTGCCCGTCGACCCGAGCAGCTGCCTGCCGGTGTTCCCCCACCAGTACATCAAGGTGAACACGGTCTTCGAGGTCGTCCACGGCGCCGGCCTGCGCACCGCCTGGTCCGACAAGCACCCCGCGTACGAGATCCTCAACGGTCCCTCGGGCAACAGCATCGACGACCTGTTCACCCCGGAGATCAACAGCAACGCGCCGAACCCGCCGCCGGCCCCCTCGACCGGTGACTGGACCAGCGACAACCTCCTCACCCAGCAGTACGACAACTACAAGGTCGAGGCGGTGATCAACGAGATCAAGGGCCTCGACCACAGCGGCAGCACCCACGCCGGCACCCCGGCGCTCTTCGGCATGAACTTCCAGACGGTCTCGACCGCGGAGAAGCTGCCGACCTCGCAGGGCCAGCCCGGCGGCTACCTCGCCGACGGCGTCACCCCCGGTCCGGTTCTCATGCGCGCCCTCGACTTCATCAACACCGAGGTCGGCAGCATGATGGACGCGCTCAAGCAGCAGAAGCTCGAGAGGACCACCACCATCGTGCTCTCGGCCAAGCACGGCCAGTCGCCGATGCAGCCGTCCGCGCTCACCCGCATCCCCGACGGCCCGATCGTCGACGCCCTCAACGCCGCCTGGGCCGCCACCCCGGGTCATTCCGGAACCACCCTGGTGAACTTCAACGTCGACGACGACGCGATGCTGATCTGGCTCAGCGATCACTCGCCCGCCGCCACCACCTTCGCCAAGAACTTCCTGCTCGGCCACAACGGCACCGGCAACGACATCAACGGCAACCCCAAGGCCTACACCGCCTCAGGGCTGGCCACCGTCTTCGCCGGCGCCGACGCCGCCAACTACTTCCACGTCCCCGTCGGCGACGCCCGTGTCCCGGACATCTTCGGGATCGTCCAGCACGGTGTCGTCTACACCGGGAAGAAGGGCAAGATCGCCGAGCACGGCGGCGCCGACCCGCAGGATCGCCACGTGCCCCTCGTCGTCTCCGGCGCCGGGGTCCACCGCAACGGCAGCGTGAGCTCCGACGTGGTCGAGACCACGCAGATCGCGCCGACCATCCTCGAACTGCTCGGCCTCCCGGCCAACGCCCTCCAGGCGGTGCAGATCGAGGGCACCCGCGCCCTCCCGCTGAACTGACCCACCCTGGTCCAGGTCCCCGCCCGGCGCCGCGCCGGGCGGGGACCGCTCCCCTCTGCTACGCCGATCGCGCGAGGTGGCGGTCGAAGAAGGCGAGGATGCGATGGCGCGCATCCTCGGCGGACGGTTGGTGGTAGCCGCCGCCCATGACCGCCCCGGCGACCCGGAAGAGCACGCTGTCGTGGTCGTTGAGGAAGGAGTGCCCGCAGTCCGGATACTCCTTGACGTCGTGATCGACCCCGAGCCTTCCCAGCGCACCCTCGAGCTTCGCCGCCGCACCGCGCAGGGTCCGGTCGCGACGCCCGAAGCTGCCGACGATCGGGCAGGCGCCGCCGAGCAGGCTCTCGACCTTCCTGGGCACCATCCCGTAGTTCACGCTCGAGGCGGCAAACCCGTGCCCGGGGGCGAGCAGGAGTGCGAAGCCGCCGCCCATGCAGAAGCCGATGACCCCGACCCGGCCGGTGCAGTCGTCGCGGCCCGCGAGCCAGCTGCGGATCGCGTCGATACGCTCGAAGGTGGGGCCGTGGCGGCGGAGCAGGTCGCGGAATGTCGCCTGCAGGCAGACCGCCCTCCGTGCCCAGGAGAAGAGGTCCGGCGCGACCGCGACGTAGCCGGCCTCCGCCAGCCAGGAGACCTGGCGGCGCAGGTCGGAGGTGTCGCCGAGCGCGTCGTGGATGACCACGACGCCTGGCCGGCGCCCCTCGACACCGGGAAGCGCGAGGCGGCAGCGCAGCTCCACGCCGGCGACCGGACGGGTGATCTCGAACTCCCGAACGGCCATCGGCGCATTCTGCCCGGATTCGGCGCGCACCCGCTATGGTGGCGGGCGTGAAGGACGAGGTCGTGGTGGTCGAGGCCTCCGGGCGGGAGGTCCCGATCAGCAGCCCGGACAAGGTGTTCTTCGCGGAGCGCGGCGACACCAAGCTCGCCCTGGTCCGCTACTACCAGTCCGTCGAGGAGCCGCTGCTCGCCGCGATGGGCGGCCGGCCGGTCCTGCTCCAGCGCTTCCCCAACGGGGCGGGCGGGCCGTCGTTCTTCCAGAAGCGGGTGCCCGAATCGCACCCCGACTGGCTGCAGACGACGATCGTCAGCACCCCGAACGGCACCACCTCGCGGGCGCTCGTCGCCGCCGACCTCGCCCACGTCCTCTGGGCGGTCAACCTCGCCTGCCTCGGCTTCCACGTGTGGCCGTCGCAGGCCTCCGACCCCGAGCACGCCGACGAGCTCCGCATCGACCTCGATCCGACGCCGGGGGTCACATTCCCCATGGTGCAGGAGGCGGCGCACGAGGTGCGCTCCCTGCTCGACGAGGCGGGTGTCGCCGCCATGCCGAAGACCACCGGCAATCGCGGCATCCACGTGTACGTGCGCCTACGTCCGCAGTGGACCTCCTACGAGGTCCGCTCCGCCGCGGTGGCGGTGGCGCGCGAGCTCGAGCGGCGGCGCCCGGACCTGATCACCGCCGCGTGGTGGAAGGAGGACCGCGGGCGCCGGGTATTCGTCGACTTCAACCAGAACGCGCCACACAAGACGATCTTCGGCGCCTGGTCGGTGCGCGCCCGTCCCGGGGCCCAGGTCTCGACCCCGTTCTCCTGGGACGAGCTCGACGCCATCGATCCCGACGCGCTCACCATCGCCACGGTGCCGTCCCGGGTCGCCGCCGGCGGGGATCCGTGGGCGCCGATGGCCGCCACGCCGCAGTCGCTCGATGCGCTGCTCGCGCTCCACGAGCGCGACATGGCCGACGGGCTCGTCGACGCCCCCTGGCCGCCGGTGTATCCGAAGATGCCCGGCGAGCCTCCGCGGGTCGCGCCGAGCAGGGCGCGCAAGGTCGTCGATTCGGGCTGAGGGGAGCTCACCTCGCCTTGCACCCGCTCGGAGTGCAGACCTCGTTGGGTGCGCAGCAGTCTGCGCCGCACTTTGTCTCGCCCGGATTGTTGCAGGTGCCGTTGACCGGAGTGCAGCTGCCGTTGGTGCACCGCTCCTCGGCGGTGCAACAGTCGCCGTTGGGGCCGCAGACCGTCCCCGGGCACGGAGCCCCGGCCGCCCAGGCGGTCCGATCGCGGCCGCCTGCGGTCAGCGCGATCAGCGCCAGCCCGGCGCCGGTGCCGATGCGTCGCAGCAGCTGGCGCCGCGAGAGCGCGCCCGAGGCGACGTCACGGGTCAGTGCATCGAAGGCGTTCTGCATCGCGTGATCGCTCCCCGGTGACCGTGCGGACAGGCGTCGGGGAACCATAGTCAGGCGTTCGCCGAGCTGTCAACGCCACCCGCGGCCAATCTGGCCACTCGCTGCAGAAAGGCTCTCACCCTGTGAGAGCTCACATCAGCGGTCGGACCCGGGCACCCTGACGATCACGTAGCCGTGCCAGCCGCGCTGGGTGCGCAGCCATTCGTGCGCCTCCGCCTCGGTCTTGCCCCAGAGCTCGGCGTCGTCGGCGCCGGGGCCGAAGCCCGGCCCGCGCACCTCGGGCGGCGGGTACCGACTCGCCACCCAGTCGCAGGGGGTCACCTGGTCGAAGCTCGCCGGCGCTCCGCCGACCGGCCTCCATTCGTCCCCGTCACGGACATAGGCGTGGCCCTCGGCCGGGCGCCCCGAAGTGATCGGACGCGGAGGCCCACTCATACCCCGAGGATGCACGCCGCCCACCCCGGACGCCAGGGCCGAAGGTCACACATCTGCCGGTTCGAGGTGACCTCCGGCCCTACCGGGACATCAGAGTCATGTCGTGTACTGCGGCCGGCGCAGCGCGGTGAGCACGTGGTCGACCACCGCGGCGGCGTGGCCCTCGGGGAACGGCCGGTGGGCGATGAAGCGCCGGTAGAAGGCGGGCCCGGCGAGGAGGTCGATGGCGAGCTCGATGTCCGCGGCGGCCGCGATGTCGCCGCGCTCACGCGCCTCGACGAGGACCTGCCGCACCGGCTCACGGCGGCGCTCGGTGATGTGCGCGTGCAGGGCCCACAGGGTGGGATCGCGCTCGGCGGCGTCGATGAAGGCGGCCATCAGGCGCGCGAAGGGCGGGACGTCGACGAGGGCCTCGAGCCGGGAGATCAGCTCGATCAGGTCGGTCCGCAGCTGCCCGGTCGACGGTCGCGGAAACGGTTCGGAGGCGAGCTCGAGGGCGTCGACCAGCAGCGTCGCCCGCGACGTCCAGTGGCGGTAGACGGTCGCCTTGCTCGCCCCGGCGCGTCGCGCGACCGCCTCCATCGTGAACCCGGACATGCCGTGGTCCGCGAGGACCTCCAGCGCCGCGCGGAGCACCCGTTCGCGAGCGCGCTCGCCCCGCGGGATCGGAGTTGACGTCCCGAGCATCGAAACGGTAGCGTACCACTCGCATCGAAACGACAGCGGATCGATAGGTGGTGCCATGACCCCCCAGCCGCGGACGCCGATCAGGCTCCCCGTGTTCGTCGAGGTCCTCGGCCCGGTCGGTCGCCGCCTCCTCGCCCTGGGGATCCCGATGGGCCCTGACACGCTCATGACCGTTCGCGGCCGCAGCAGCGGGATGCCCCGCACCGTCGCGGTCGCGGTGGTCGAGGTCGACGGCCGGCGCTGGGTGGTCGGCGCCTACGGTGAGGTGAACTGGGTGCGCAACCTGCGCGTCGCCCGCGAGGCGGAGGTGCGCATCGGGCGGCGGTGGCTGCGGTTCTCCGCGGCGGAACTCAGCGGGGACGAGGCCACGGTGTTCTACCGCGACCTGCTCGTGCCCTACGTCGACCGCCAGCGGCCGATTCTCCGGTCCTTTGTGCGCTGGCTCCTGCGCGACACCCTCGCCGACCTGCCGGCTGCGGCGCGCACCCGCCCGGTGTTCGAGCTGCGCGCGCAGCCCGGCTGAGCGTCGAGGAACGCGGGGCGCTACTGGGCGAGGTTGCTGGTGTCGATGGCCGGGAGACCGAGGTCCGTCCGGATCCTGGCGTCGGCGGCGACCATCGCCGCCTGGTCGGCGGTGATCGCCACGCCGTTGTCGCTGCAGGTCGCCCCCACGGTCGGGCTGCTCGTGCAGGTGTTCGCGCTGTAGTCCCGCTCGAACTGGCGCAGCGCCGCGATCAGCCGGTCCACGTCCGCATGCATCTCCTGCGGGAAGGTGATCGCGTTCACCCCGTTGGCGAAATCGGTCTCACTGCCGCCCGCCACGTCGAGCCTCCCGTACGCCGTGGCGGCCGCGGTGCGGACTCCGGAACCGGTCCCGTAGCTGGCGCCGGCCACGCCGTTGGTGCCGCGGTGCCTGCTCACCTCCGCGGCGATCAGGCCGCCGCCGATGACGAGGGCGATGAGGGCCACGCCGATCCCGGCGCGGCGGTGCAGCGGGCGGCCGGGCGGATACGGGGGGAAGGTCCCGGGGCCGTTCGGCCAGGTCGGCGCCGCGAGCCGGCTCACGTCGCGAAGGCCGACGAGGTTGCGGGCGAGCACGACGAAGTTGAAGAAGAACGAGATGGTGCCCCACCAGCCCTGGGTCAGGGTGGTGTCGGTCATCCGCCGGCCGATCGACTGCCCGCAGTGACGGCAGAAGAAGCCCTCCACCCGCTGCATCGTCCTGAAGACCAGGCGGCCCTTCTGGGAGGCGAAGCTCACGTGCACCGCGGGCGCGCCGTTGCAGTGCTGGCAGAGGGGCGCTGTCGACGCCGGTGCGGCAGGGGTGGCGGGCGGCGGCGGCGGCTCCGTGGGGGCGGAGGTCTGCACCTCGGTGACCAGGCCGATGCTCTCGTCGTACGTCCGGCGCGCCGCGTCGTCCTGGAGGAGCTGCCAGGCGTCGTTGAGCACGGCCCGGTTCTCCGGGGAGTACGTCACCGAGGCCTTGCGGAGATAGGCGTCGCGGATCTCATCCGTGGTCGCGGACGGCTGCACGCCGAAGAGCTCGTAATGGTTCACCCTGTCACCCATCCAGATGTCCACGTGGCGCAACCGCCCACGGCCCACAAGTCTTGGGGCTGCGCCCGGTGGTGGTGGTGCGGTCCTGTCCCGGCGGCGGCACCGATCCGTAACGATTCCGTGTGGGCAGACCCGATCGGGTCATGCCGCACAGGTTTGCGCGTGCGCGGCCGTTGTGCTTGAGGACCGGCGTCGCGCCGGCCGCATGGGAAGGAACGAAGGTGTCAGGGAGCCGCCGCCGCCTCGACGGCGTGGTCGCATCGCTCGTCACGCTCGTCGCCTGCAGCCTGGCGCTGCTGCTGGGCAGCGGGCCGGGTGCGGCCGCAAGCGGACCGACCACGTCGCTCACCCTGCAGACCATGGACTCGTGCAAACGGGCGCTGGA
>VBHE01000069.1:21179-31593 GCA_005889515.1 Chloroflexota bacterium
GTCGGCGACGCAGACGGTGTCGTCGGGCACCTGCCCGGTGCCGCGCGGCACCTGCAGCAGCACCTCGGTCGGGTGCCTCACGTTCACGGGCATCCCGGTGCCGGGCACCTACCGGATCACCTCGATCAAGACCCCGCCGGCCAACTCCTCGAACCCACAGGGGTACGCCCCCTGCGAGGGCGGCAGCGCCTGCCGCTCGGAGGAGGCGGACGTCTCCGTGCTCAGCGACGGGAGCGTCCAGGCGACCGTGACCGACGTCTATCCCGACGCCACGGTGCGGGTCTTCCCGGGTTCCGGCTCGACGTACGCCGGGACCGCCGGCGATCCCGTCGTCTTCCACGACTTCGGCCTCGGGACCGGGAGCTGTGACGGCGACCACGACGCCGACGACCACCTCACCGGCTCCCCGAGCACCCACTGCGCGTACCAGCCGGAGAGTGGGGAGGCCTCGGCCTGTCCCGGCGGAACCGACCAGACGTACCCATGGAGCTGCTCCTCCACCACCACCTCGACGAGCACCACGTCGACGGGCTCGATCAGCAGCACCACCACCACGAGCACGAGCTCGACCACCAGCACCACGTCGACGACGACCACCACCACGACGACCACCACCAGCAGCACGACCTCGACGGTCCAGGCCTGCCCGACGCAGGCGACCCAGAGCTTCACCGGGTCGGCGTCCGGCACCTCGTCGACGAGCAACTTCGTCGACACCACCGCCGCCGGTCCACTCAGCGTGTCGGTCAGCTGGACCCCGCCGACCACCGTCGATCTGATCGTCTACGACAGCTCGCTCACCGTCCTCGGCGAGCAGACCGGGTCGAGCGGCTCGCTGAGCCTGACCCTGGCGAACGTCCCCGCGAGCTCCTACAAGGTGAAGGTCAAGAACACCGGCTCGACCTCGATCAGCTTCAGCCTCGCCGTCACCCACTGCTGATCTCGCGCCTGTCGTCCTTACAGGTGTTCACACGTCCTCATTGCCGGGCGACGCGGCGGGGGATACGGTGCGGAGACGTTGCGGCGGACGGGCTCGGCCACCGGGGCAGACGGCCGCGCATTCGATGGATTTGCAGATCCGCCGATCCCCCGCTCGGCTTCGTCGCCGCCTACACCTACCGCCTCGACCCCAGCGGCGACGAGTTCATCACCGCCTCGGTGTGGACGGACCGCGACACCTACGTGAGGAGCTCGAGCCGCGAGCGGCAGCAGCGCTGGATCGAGCGGGTCCACGAGCTCCTCATCGACGATCCGCAGACGAGTGACGGCGAGGTGATCCACTCCGTGAACGTGCGCCGGGGCAACCACTGACCCTGCCGCCGGGGTCGGGTCACCCGTTGGGGGCGCGAGCCCCATCGAGCCACTCGCTCCGAGCGGACCGTTTGGATCGTGTCCAGAACCTTGACAGAATCAACCAAAGGGGCGTAGGATCGCGCGGCGATGGAAGCGCCCCAGACCGCGGCGATGCGGCTCGGCAGCGCTGGGCTGCGTCCGACCGCGATCCGCCTTGCCGTTCTCGACGTGCTTCAGATGATGCCGCACGCCGGCGTGCCGGAGATCGCCGAGGTCGTCCAACAGGTGCTCGGCACCGCGTCCCGGCAGGCGGTGTACAGTTGCGTGTGGGCGACAACCATCATCACGTGGTCTGCCGCCGCTGCGGGCGGGCCGCCGACGTGGACTGTGCCGTGGGTGAGGCGCCATGCCTCGAGCCCTCGCAGACCCACGGATTCGTTCTCGACGAGGCAGAGGTGACCTTCTGGGGTCTCTGCCCCGAATGTCACCACACGGAGGATGAGGATGGCTGACACCAGCGCAGATGTGCGCACCACCGCGACCAACGGCCGAGGCAGCGAGAGCGAGAACCCGGCGATCGCCCCCCCGACTCCCAAGGAGCACCGGCCCAGGACGAACCAGGACTGGTGGCCGAATCAGATCGACCTGTCGGTTCTCCACGCGCACTCGGCCCTGTCCAATCCGATGGACGAGGACTTCGACTACAAAGAGGCGTTCAAGACCCTCGACCTCGACGCGCTGAAGCGCGACGTCATCGAGGTGATGACGACGTCCCAGGACTGGTGGCCCGCGGATTACGGCCACTACGGGCCGCTCTTCATCCGGATGACGTGGCATGCCGCGGGCACGTACCGGATCCACGACGGCCGGGGCGGCGGCGGCGAGGGCGCTCAGCGCTTCGCTCCCCTCAACAGCTGGCCCGACAACGCGAGCCTCGACAAAGCGCGCAGGCTGCTCTGGCCCATCAAGCAGAAGTACGGCAAGAAGATCTCCTGGGCCGACCTGATCATCTACGCGGGCAACGTCGCCATGGACCACATGGGCTTCAGGACGTTCGGCTTCGGCTTCGGCCGGCCGGACATCTGGGAGCCCGACGAGATCTACTGGGGCCCCGAGGACACATGGCTCGGAGACGAGCGCTACAGCGGCGACCGAGAGCTCGCCAAGCCGTTCGCCAACGTGCAGATGGGCCTCATCTACGTGAACCCGGAGGGGCCGAACGGCAACCCGGATCCGCTGGCCGCGGCGAAGGACATTCGGGACACCTTCGGGCGGATGGCGATGAACGACGAGGAGACTGTCGCCCTCATCGCCGGTGGCCACACCTTCGGCAAGACGCACGGCGCCGCCGACGCGGGCAAGTACGTCGGTCCCGAGCCTGAGGGCGCCCCGCTCACGGAGCAGGGCCTCGGCTGGCGGAACCGGTACGGCACCGGCAAGGGCGGCGACGCCATCACCAGCGGGTTGGAAGGCGCCTGGACCAACAACCCGGTGAAGTGGGACAACGGCTTCTTCGAGAACCTGTTCAAGTACGACTGGCAGTTGACGAAGAGTCCCGCAGGTGCCAACCAGTGGATTCCCAAGGACCCGTCGGCGCAGAGCGCGGTGCCCGACGCTCACGATCCCACGAAGCGGGTCGCCCCGGTGATGCTGACGACGGACCTCTCGTTGAAGCTGGATCCGATCTACGGGCCGATCTCGAAGCGCTTCCACGAGAACCCGGACCAGCTCGCGGAGGCGTTCGCCAAGGCGTGGTACAAGCTGCTGCACCGCGACATGGGACCCCTCTCGCGCTATCTCGGACCGTTCGTTCCGGAGCCGCAGCTGTGGCAGGACCCGGTTCCCGCTGTCGGCCATGAGCTGATCGGGGCGCAGGACATCACCGCCCTCAAGGCGAAGATCCTCGCCTCTGGACTGTCGATCCCTCAGCTGGTCTCGACCGCCTGGGCGTCGGCGGCCTGCTTCCGCGGCACCGACAAGCGTGGCGGGGCAAACGGGGCGCGCATCCGCCTCGCGCCGCAGAGGGACTGGGAGGTCAACACCCCGGCCGAGCTGGCCAAGGTGCTCCAGACCCTCGAGAAGATCCAGAAGGACTTCAACAGCTCGCAGTCCGGCGGGCAGAGGGTCTCGCTCGCCGACCTGATCGTCCTCGGCGGATGCGCCGCCGTCGAGCAGGCGGCGAAGAACGCCGGGCACGACGTGACCGTTCCCTTCGCGCCGGGGCGCACCGACGCGTCCCAGGACAAGACCGACGTGGAGTCGTTCGCGGTCCTCGAGCCCACCTTCGACGGGTTCCGCAACTACCTCAAGGCCGGACACTCTCTGCCCGCCGAGAAGCTGTTGGTGGAGCGGGCGTTCATGTTGAATCTGACCGCGCCCGAGATGACCGTTCTCCTCGGTGGGATGCGTGCGCTGAATGCCAACACCGAGGGGTCCAGGCACGGCGTCCTCACCGACCGGCCCGGGACGCTGTCCAACGACTTCTTCGTCAACCTCCTCGATATGGGCACGGAGTGGACGGCGTCCGAGTCCTCGGGCAACGTGTTCGAGGGCCGCGATCGCTCCACCGGCCAGGTGAAGTGGACCGGCACCGCCATCGACCTCGTCTTCGGTTCGAACTCACAGCTCCGGGCCCTCGCGGAGGTCTACGCGCAGGACGACTCGAAGGAGAAGTTCGTGCGTGACTTCGTGCGTGCCTGGGACAAGGTCATGAACCTCGATCGGTTCGACCTGGCCTGATCGGGGCCCGGCTTGGTGGCCGGTTCACCGCGAACCGGCCACCAAGCCACCGCTTCGAGCGCGGCAACGAGTGGTGGACCCCGCCCACAGCACGCTCTCCGGTATGGTCGTTCGCCGCGAAGCGGACTTGTGTCGCAACCTGATCTGCCGCCCCTTCGTGCATCGCTCGGTCGCTGAGATCAAACGAGCCGCGCATCGGTTCGAATCCGGCAGCGGCGACCGTTCTCAGGGCGTGGGCGTGGGCGTGGGGATCGCAGGTCCCGACGGCGCCGTCGCGGCGGGCGTCCCCGGCGTGCCCGTCCCCGCAGGCGACGCCGTGGCCACCGGCGCGCGGGGCGAGTTCGTGCCGGTGGACGCCGAGCAGCAGGGGTGCGACGTTCGGGGAGCGCACCATCATCGCGACCGCGGCGAGCACAGCCACGAGGGCGAGCGCCGTCTCGGACCTCGAGGTGCGCAGAGCCTTGCGCACCGTCCCCTCGTCGTCGCGGCTCTTGGGGGTGCGCAGGAACTCGGCCCGGGAGCTGAGGCGACGCGGGGATCGACGAAGTGGGGCACGGTGGCGCGCAGGAACTCGGGTGCGACGTCGTAGTCCGCGTCGATGATGCCGACCACCTTTATATGCGGGGGAGGCGACGGGTGGTGTTGTTGTCGACGACCTGGACGAGGAGGTTGGAATAATCCACCCGGGAGAGCGCCTCGACGGCTTCATGGCCGTCCACTACAGGACCACCGCGAGGCCGTTGCCGCGGACGCCCGCCTCCCGCGGCGGCGCGGTCACCGCCGAGAACTTGCTAGCCCTACGGATGATCATCTACTGTTAGAACTATCATGGTCTGAGGGCTTCGTCGACCCAAGGATCACCGCTGCGCACGGTCCCGAACACGGTACTGCGGAGGCATCGAGTGGCCCCACTCGGCGAGGTCGACTTCGCCAGTCTCGACCCTCATCGGTTCGACGACCTCCTCTCCCCCGAGGAGCGCGACCTGCTCGACACGGCGGTGGCGGGTGGTGCGAGGCGAATCTGCGGCCGCCGGGTCTGGCATGTCAACTCGACCGCACGGGGCGGCGGTGTCGCCGAGATGCTCCAGACACTCCTGCCCTACGCGCGCGGCGCCGGGCTCGACGTGCGCTGGCTGACCATCGGTGGCGATGACGACTTCTTCCGGGTCACCAAGCGCATCCACAACAACTTGCACGGGGGCGCGGGCGACGGGGGCGACCTCGGCGACGAGGAGCGCCGAGTGTACGAGGCGGTGCTCGGGCGCGATGCCATCGAGCTCAGCATCCGGGTCGAGCCGGACGACGTCGTCGTCCTCGAGGATCCGCAGACCGCCGGGCTCATCCCCGCGCTGCGGATGCGCGGGGTGACCGCGGTCTGGCGCTGCCACGTCGGCGTCGACGCGCCCAACGACCTCGTCCACCGTGCGAGGCGCTTCCTCCACCCGTACGTCGACGGGGCGAACGCTCTTGTGTTCTCGCGCCGCTCCTACGCGTGGGAAGGCCTCGATGACGGTCGCCTGCATGTCATCCCGCCGTGCATCGATCCGTTCTCCACGAAGAACGCGCCGATGAGCAAGGGCATGGCCGCCGCCGTCCTGGCCGCCGCCGGTCTCGTCGACGGCGGCCAGGGTGGCCCGGCGTCCGCGTGCGTGGCGCATCCTGCCCGTGTCCTGGAGGCGGCGCGCCCGCACACCGCGACGCCCCTGGTTCTCCAGGTCTCGCGGTGGGACCGCCTGAAGGATCCGCTCGGCGTGGTCGGCGAGGCGCTGCTGCTCGTTCGTGCCGCCAGGGTGGCACCTAGCCCGCGCGGTACTGGCGCCGCCTCCGAGGTCCGCGAGCGCTGGGAGCGGCTTGCCTCACCGTGGCGCGAGCGCGTTCACCTCGCATCGCTGTCGATGCGCGACCCGGACGAGAACGCCCGGATCGTCAACGCATTGCAGACCCGCGCCGACGTGGTGGTGCAGAAGAGCCTCGCCGAGGGCTTCGGGCTGACCGTCACCGAGGCGATGTGGAAGGGACGCCCGGTCGTCGCCTCCTGCGTCGGCGGCATCGCCGACCAGGTCGACAACGGTGCAAGCGGAGTCCTCATCGACGACCCGAGGGACCTCCCCGCTTTCGGCTCCGCCGTCACCGCTCTCCTCCGCGACCGGCAGCGGGCCCGGGCTCTTGGTGCAGCTGCCCACGAGCGCGTCCGCCGTGATTTCCTGGGCTGGCGTCACCTCGTGCGGTATGCGGACCTGATCACGTCCGTTCTGGGCGGAGCGCCCGGCGGGGGCTCGTCCGTGAACGGAGTCGTGCCGGCCCACAGAACCTGTGCACGGGAGAGAAGCTCATGAAGGCGGTCGTCCCCATACGGTAGGGGTTCGGTGATGATGGTGTACCGCTCACCGACGACGAAGTCGTAGCCGCAGCCGAGGAGGTTGGCCACCAGCTGCTCCCTCGAGCCGGCCGGCGGCGCCCTGCGCCGAGCGCTACCGGATGGGCTTGACCCCACCGGCAGCGGCATGCCGTCGCTACCAGCGGTACCAGCGGCCGCCCGTCGGCCGGGCGAAGAACCCCACCACCCACACCGCCAGCGCGATCACCGCGATCCACCAGAGGAGGTGGGTGGCTGAGCCGGCGCCGAAGAGCACGGCAACCAGAAGAAGGAACACCAGCAGCGGGACCATGTCCAAGCCTCCTGCGACTCCCCGGCCCCCGGCGGCGCGGGGTCTTGATATTATATTGATACTATCACGATGTCTCTCCCTATCACCGTGAGGCCCAGGACATGAATGTCCCCCTCTGCCCGCGCTGCTGGTGCCCCCACTCCATGGCGCGTCCGTGCGGCGCCAGTACCGCGCGGGCTAGGTGCCACCCTGGCGGCACGAACGAGCAGCAGCGCCTCGCCGACCACGCCGAGCGCAACGCCATCGATCGCTTCCTGCGGCTGCGGAGCGCGGGCTGAGGATGACTGCGAGCCGGCGCGTCTGTACGCGGCGGCACCAATCGACCACATCGGGAGGAGACCGACCATGACCGGAGACGCGGATCGACTGGCAGGGAAGACCAAGGAGCTGGGCGGCAAGGTGACCGGTGACCGGGAGCTCGAGACCGAGGGGAAGACCCAGCACGCGGAGGGGAAGGCCGAGAATGCGATCGACGACGCGGCCGCCAAGGTGAAGGGGAGCGTGAACGCGGTGAAGGACAAGCTCTCGCGAGACGACACGACGCGTTAGGAGGCGTCGCGATGGCGCGCACCGTCCACGCCCCGCAGGCTGTCCCGTGGTCGAGATGGAGCATCGTCAGGTCGTCGAGCGCGGTCCACTCGAGGACCAGGTTGTCCGTGAGGGCGTCGGTGCGCGCCATCCGTCGTCGTCTCCGGCCCCCGCCGGCGGGCCGGGCACCGCCGAGGGTCACACCGCCCGAGGCTCCGGTGACCGTGGCATGATATATTTAGTAGCACATTCTATGCACTTGGAGATGTACCAATGGATCGCGTCGACGACGAGTTCCGCGCCAGGCGCGGGACGACGGTCTCCGACACGTCGATGAAGGAGGAGGCCGACCCCAGCAACAAGGCCCAGGACCTCGACCAGGTCAAGCGGAAGCTGAAGGCTGAGACAGCTCGAGAGGGCGGCGGCGTCGTCGGCGGGGTGAAGGCCGCCTTCCATCACGCCGACCGGGAGCTCGCCGGCGAATACGAGCGCCGCGAGGACCCCGACGCACGCCGGAACCCCGATGCGCCGATGCGGGAGCAGCAGCCGCCCGAGGAGGGCCGGCAATGAGGGCTCGCACCACCGGGCTGCCGACCCTGGCCCGCGACCCGGGGCCGGACCCGGGGCCGATACCTCCCACCCGGCTCCCCGACCCGGCGCCGAAGCCTCTCCCCGATCCGCTGCCGGGCGAAACCCCGCACCCCTCGCCGCCGGGACAGGGGCAGCCAGCCCCCGAACTCATCCCGCCCGGCCCTGCGACGGTGCCGAGCCCGCTGCCGACGTAGCCGGATGACGGAGGTGAATGAGGTGAGAAACGGCCAGGACCGACGACATCAGCGGGACTCGCTCGAGGAGGCCGGTCAACGCGCCACCGAGGAGGGCTCGGAGACGAGCGGGCTCCCCTCGGAGGCCGGGCTGTCCCCCGGCGCCGGCAACACGCCGGACAGCACGACCCATGTCGACTCGTCTCGAGTCCATGACGAGATCCCAGTGCATCCCAGCCTCGGAGCACCACCGCGTGGGGGGCACGCCGACCACGACGACAGCGACTGAGGCCGAGGCACGGGATGAGGGCCGTGCGGAGCGACGCTCTGATCCTTCACGCCCGTCGCCGGCCACCGTGTGCCGACCGGCCCTGAGCCGGCGCCGCTGAGGCGCCTCAAGGGCCGGGTGAACCTGCACCTCGGCGCTGCCGGCCACTCCGTCGCCTCCCGCGCAACCGGTTGACCAGGGCGCAGACCAGGACTCCGTCGGCGGCGGCCGCAACCAGGAGCGGAATCGCCACGACCGGTGAGGGACCACTCGCGAGGCTCGACTCGATGACGACGACGGCGACTGCGGCTGCGAGCAGAAGGAACGCCACCGACGCCACGCTACGCACAATCACGGCTGTCACACTGGGCGGCGGGGCTCGTTCATCGCTCCATACAGTCTGCGCGCACTGTACCGACCGTGGCTATGGCACCACGTGCTGACGGCCCGACAGCTTTGTCAACTTCAGCCGAGAAGAATCGCATCACCAACGGCCGGTGACGGTGTGTCATGGATCAGCTCGACCCGCGCTCCCGAGGGGGTGCGCGGTCCGAGCCGATGTCACTTGTGACTGTTCTTTCCGCCCTTGCGCGACGAGGCGTTGTCGTTCTTGGCGTTGGCGTTGCTGATGGCGGCCGCGCGCTGCTTCGACATGCCCTTCTCGCGAAGTCCTTCGTATTGCTTGGGGTTCTTGACAGACGAACCATGCGACTTACCTGGCATTCTCCAAGCCTCCTGCTAGCCGTTCGACGACGCCGAGCTGATTCCGGCGAGGGCCGAGCCCGGGTCACGCTCCACCGCCAGATCACCGAGAGAGAGGATGCCCACGATGCGGCCGTCGTCCATCACCGGGAGCCGGCGGACGGCGCGGCTGCGGAGCATCCGAACCGCGTCGACGATGGGCGTGTCGGACTGCACCGACGCGAGGTCGGAAGTGGGGACCTCTCCGATGGGAGTCGAGTTCGGGTCGAGCCCGGCCGCGACCGCGCGGACCGCGATGTCGCGATCGGTGACGAGGCCGCAGGCCCTGCCATCGGGCGCGGTCACGACGACGGCTCCAATGTCGTTGTCGCGCATCGCCTGGGCGCAGTCGCACACCGTCGCAGTGTCGCGCAGGCATACGGGGTTGCCGGTCATCACGTCCCGCACCGTCTCCGCCATCTCATCACTCCGTCGACATCCGGCCGTTCGAGGACCGTCGCGTCGCCTCTTGCCGGGTCTGTCATGGCGATATGTGTCATCGTTGCTATCATATAAGATATGAGCAACATCGGGGTGCTCGCCATTCGCGGTCTCGCCGGCGGCACCGTCGTCGTCCTCTTCTCGGTGGTGGGCGAGCTGCTCCGGCCGAAGAGCTTCGCCGGGATCTTCGCGGCGGCCCCCTCGGTCGCGCTGGCGTCGTTGCTCGTGACGACGGCCCTCCGCGGTGAGACCGCCGTTCGGGCGAGCGCGCTGGGGATGATCGCCGGCGCCATCGCCCTGGTCGCTGCGTGCGTGATCGGCATCGACGCGGTGAAGCGGTTCCGCGCGCTCCGGGGCTCGGCCGCTTCGATCCTGGCCTGGCTGGTCGTCGCCGCGGGTCTCTACGGAGCGGTGCTCCGGTGACCGATCACGTCGACGAGGGCGGCGTCGGTTCCGACACCGGCCGGCTGAGGAGCATCCGGCCGCGCGACCTCGCTGTGCGCTTCGCCTTCGGGGCAGCGGTCTCCGTCGTCGCGGGCATCGTCGGGTTCACGGTCGGCGAACCGGCCGGCGGGGTGCTGCTCGCCTTCCCGGCGATCCTTCCCGCGGCGCTGACCCTCATCGAGTCCCGGGAGGGGACCTCGACCGCCGTCTCGGACGTCCGCGGCGCCGTCGTCGGCGCACTCGGCATGCTCGGCTTCGCCGTCGCCGTGGTGGTCCTCTCCGGACGGATTCCCGTCCTGGTCGCACTCCTGGTCGCGACCGTGACCTGGGCGGCGCTCTCGCCGGCGCTGTACTTCGGCGGCACCCGGATTGCGGGGGTCCTCGGAGAGCAGCGATACCTCCCCGACGTCGCCGTCGCCGAGGCCGTCCCCGCCGTCGAGGCGCTGCGCCACGCGGGCCTCACCGTCGCCGTGGCCGAGACCTGTTCGGGCGGGGTCCTTTGTGCGCTGCTCAGCGCGGTGCCCGGC
>VBHE01000069.1:31622-32189 GCA_005889515.1 Chloroflexota bacterium
CCCGCGGAGATCCTGGAGAAGGACACGGTCGAGGCCGCCGCGTGCGCGATGGCGGAGAGGGCGCGCCGCCTGCTCAACGCGGACGTGGGTCTGTCGGTGGCGGGCGCCACGGACGCCGAGCCGGCCCGGGTCCGACCGATCGTCGTCGCCGCCGTCGCGCCGAGCGGTGCCCGTACGACCCGGATCGAGGGGGACGAGGGTCCAGAGGCGAACACCGGCAAGGCGGTCCGCGACGCGCTCCGGCTCTGTGTCGAGGTGCTCCGCGGCGGCTGAGCCGTCTTCCTGTGCCTCGGCGTCAACCCGGCATCGTCTCCCCGCCGACCGGGGCGAGCACCTCCCCGGTGTAGTAGCGCGACTGGCGCTCGGAGGCGAGAAACACGTACGAGGGCGCGATGTCGTCGGGGTGCGCCGCCTCCCCCATCGGGGCCTGGCCGCCGAATCCCTCCACCTTCTCCTCGGGCATCGTCGACGGGATGAGCGGCGTCCAGACGGGTCCGGGCGCGACCGCGTTGACCCGGATGCGCCGGTCGACGAGCGTTTGCGCGAGCGAGTAGGTGAAGGCGTTCA
>VBHE01000190.1 GCA_005889515.1 Chloroflexota bacterium
CGCGCCCGCCTCGACGAGCTCGGCTGCGCGGTGGTCGGGGTCACCGGGAGCGTCGGCAAGACCTCCGCGAAGGAGCTCTGCGCCCTCGCCCTCGGTGGGCGCGACGCCGCCGCGACCCCCGGGAACCTCAACACCTGGACCGGGATCCCGATCTCGGTTCTCGGGCTCACGCCTCCGGTCGGCGTCTTCGTCGCCGAGATGGCGATGTCGGCGCCGGGCGAGATCCGCGACCTCTGCAGCTTCGCCCGCCCGCGCACCGGGGTGCTGCTCAACGTCGGGCTCGCCCACGTCGAGCTGCTCGGCTCGCTCGCCGCCATCGCCGACGCGAAGGCGGAGCTCCTCGAGTCGCTGCCCGCGGACGGCGTCGCAGTGTGCAACGCCGACGATCCCGAGGTGCGGCGCGTGGCCGCACGCTCTCCCGCGCCGGTCACCTGGTTCGGCATCGACGCCCCCGCCGACTACCGCGCCGTCGACGTCGTCGACGGCGGGCTCGAGGGCGTCCGCTGCCGGCTCGTCGGCCCCGACGGCTCGGCGCCGCTGCGGCTGCGGGTCCCCGGGCTGCACACGGTGCGCAACGCCTGCGCCGCCGCCGCGGTGGCGGGACGGCACGGCGTGGGGATCGCCGAGGCCGCCGAGCGGCTCGCGGCCTTCGAGGCGCCGCCGCAGCGCGGGGTGGTGCGCCGCGGTGCCGAGGGCGCGGTCATCGTCGACGACAGCTACAACGCCAGCCCGGCGTCGGTCGCCGCCGCGCTGGCGGTGCTCGCCGGCAGCGGCGCCGCGCGCCGGCTCGCGGTGCTCGGCGACATGCTCGAGCTCGGCGACCACGCCGCCGACGCCCACGCCGAGGCGGGACGGCAGGCGGCGCGCGCCGCGACCGCGCTCATCGCCGTCGGCGAGCACGCCGCGCTCATGGTCGAGGCGGCGGTGGCGGCGGGCATGCCCGCCGACTGCGCCCGCCTCGCCGGGGACGTCGACGAGGCCGCCCGCCTCGCCCGCGCGCAGTGCGACCCCGGCACCGTGGTGCTGGTGAAGGCGAGCCACGGGGTGGCGCTCGAGCGGGTGGTGGAGCGGCTGCTGCGATGATCCGGCCACTCCTCGCGTTCGCCGGCTGCCTGGTGGCGGGGCTGCTCCTCTACCCCGCGCTGATCTCCACGCTGGCGCGGCTCAGGGCCGGGCAGCGGGTGCAGGCCTACGTCCCGGCGTCCCACCGGGGGAAGGCGGGGACGCCGACGATGGGCGGGGTGCTCTTCTGCACCCTCCCGTTCGTCGCCTGGGCGATCCTCGACCACAGCCGCGCCGGATTCATCGCGGTGTTCGCCGTCGTCGCCGGCGCCGCCATCGGTGTCGTCGACGACCTCGCGAACATCCGCGGCCGCGGCGCGCTGGGCCTTCTCGGGCGGCAGAAGCTCGCCCTTCAGGCGCTCGTCGGGCTGCTCCTCGGCGTCGGTCTCGACATCGCCTCGCTCACCCAGGAGGTGATCCCCGGTGCCGGCGCCGTCGACCTGCGCTGGGGGATCATCCCGCTGGCGGTGCTCGCGGTGGTGGCCTGCAGCAACGCGGTCAACCTCACCGACGGGGTCGACGGTCTGGCCGGCTCGTGCTCGGTGATCGCCCTGGTGACGATCTGGGCGATGGCCCAGCACGGCGGCAACCGTCCGGTGGCGATCGTCGCCGCCTCCCTGACCGGCGGAGTTCTGGCCTTTCTCTTCTACAACTGGTGGCCGGCGAGGGTGTTCATGGGGGACACCGGCTCGCTGGCGCTCGGCTGTGGCCTGGTCGCCCTCGCCGCCGAGGTGCGGCTGCTCTGGCTGCTGCCCCTGCTCGGCGCCGTCTTCGTCGCCGAGACCCTCTCGGTGATCATCAACGTCACCGCGATCCGCCGCTTCGGCCGCCGCGTCTTCCGCGCCAGCCCGCTCCACCACCACTTCGAGGAGCTGGGGCTGCGCGAGCAGCGGCTGGTGGTCTGCTTCGCGGGCGCCGCCGCCGTCGCCGCGCTCCTCTGCGCCGCGCTCGCCGTGCCCTCGGGGGTGGGGGCATGACCCGGCTCGCGATCGTCATCGGGCTGGGACTGAGCGGGGCCGCCTGCGCCCGGGTGCTGAGCGCCGAGGGCTGGCGGGTCCGGGTCGTCGACCGTGGCGACGGCGAGGCGCAGCGGCGGATGGCGGCGACGCTGCCGGCCGGGGTCGAGGTCGTGCTCGGCGGCTACGACGACGACGTCGCCGCCGGCGCCGCGATGGTCTGCCCGAGCCCCGGGGTGCCCTGGGACGCGCCCGTTCTCGAGAGCGCCCGCCGCCTGGGGGTGCCGGTGCGCAGCGAGATCGACCTCGTCTTCGAGCGCTGCCCGGCGCCGGTCGCGGGGGTGACCGGAACCAACGGGAAGACCACCACCACCGCGCTGCTCGGCGCCGTGCTCGCCGCCGGCGGCGCACGCGTTCACGTCGGCGGCAACATCGGCGAGACGATGCTCGACCGCCTCGGTGACGTGCGCCCGGACGACTGGGTGGTGCTCGAGCTCTCCTCCTTCCAGCTCGAGTCCGCGGCGGATCCGCGCTGCCGGCTCGCGACCGTGCTCAACCTCACCCCCGACCACCTCGACCGGCACGGCACGATGGAGCGCTACGGGCTCGCGAAGCGGCGGCTCGTCGAGGGCGCCGACCCGCAGGGGACGGTCGTCCTCAACGGCGCCGACCCGCTGACCCGCGCGATGGCGCCGGCCTCGGCCGCGGCGGTCCGCCTCTTCTCGCCGGATCCCGGCGACCTCGCCGGCGGCGACGGCACCACGGTCGCCGGCGGAGAGGTGACGAGCGTCGAGGGCGGCGTCGGTGTCCCGGTGTTGCCGGTGGCGGACATCCCCCTCCTCGGCGCGCACAACGTGAGCAACGTGCTCGCCGCCGTCGCCCTGGGGAGGGCGGCGGGGATCCCCGCGGCCTCGGTCGCCGGCGCGGTCCGCGGCTTCCGCGCCGTCGCCCACCGGCTCGAGCCGGTGCTGGAGAGCGACGGCGTGCTCTGGATCAACGACAGCAAGGCGACCAACGTCGACGCCGCCGTGACCGGGCTTCGCGCGCTCGGCGACCGGCCGGTGGTCTGGATCGGCGGCGGCGGGAGCAAGGGGGTCGGCCCCGAGGCGCTCGCCGCCGAGGTCGCCGCCCGGGCCCGCCACGCGGTGGTCTGCGGCGCCACCGCCGCGGAGCTCGACGCCGCCCTCGCCGCGGCCGGCTGCAGTGCCCGGACCCGCACCGGTAGCCTCGCCGAGGCGGTCGCCGCCGCCCACCGCATCGCCCTCCCCGGCGACGCCGTGCTGCTCTCCCCCGGCTACACCAGCTTCGACCAGTTCTCCGGGTTCGAGGAGCGCGGTCGCGAGTTCGCCCGGCTGGTGCGCGAGCTCTGCGCCGCCGCGCCCGGCCGCTGCTGATGGCGGCTCCCGGCACCCGGTCGGGCACCCCGGCGAGGCGGGCGGGCGCGCCCCGTCCCGCGGCTCGCACCCCGGTCCAGAGACCGGCGGCGCGGATCCTGCCGCCGCGGCCCGCCGGCCGCTCCGCGCCCCGGGTCGAACGGCGCCCCTCGGCGCCGGTGGAGAGCTTCCGCCGGCCGTGGTCGGCGCGCCGCGCCGGCGCCGCCGCCAAGGCCACGGTCACCACCCTCTCCCAGATCGACGGCTGGCTGCTCGCCCTCATCGCGGGGCTCTGCGCCTTCGGCCTGGTCATGGTCTACAGCGCCTCCGAGGCGCTCGGCTACGCGTGGTACGGCAACCCCGGCTACTTCTTCCAGCGCCAGTTCGTCTGGCTCGGCGCCGGGGTGCCGCTGATGCTCGTCGCCGCCCGGGTCGACTACCACCGCTGGGCGCGCTGGTCCCGCCCGCTGGGGGTGGCGACGCTGGTGGTGCTCGTCCTCGTGCTCGTGCCCCACATCGGCTCCGAGAGGCTCGGCGCGCGGCGCTGGTTCACCGTCGGCCCCCTCTCCGTCCAGCCCTCGGCGGTCGCCACGCTGGTGGCCATCGTCTGGTTCTCGCGCTGGCTGTGCGAGCGCGGCGCGGCGATGCGGGTGGGCCGCACCGCCCGGCAGTTCGGGGTGCTGCTCACCGCCCTCCTCCTCGCCGTGGTGATGGAGCGCGACCTCGGCAGCGCCGTGGTGCTCGGCGCCATCGGCCTGGTGCTCGCCGCCCTCAGTCCTACCGCTCCAGCCGTCTCCACTCGTTCCTCGATCCCTTCAAGGACCCGCTGAACACCGGGTTCCAGAACGCGCAGTCGCTGCTCGCGCTCGGCAGCGGCGGGCTCCGCGGAGTGGGGCTCGGCAACTCGATCCAGAAGTTCCAGTGGCTGCCCGAGGCCCACACCGACTTCATCTTCGCGATCATCGGCGAGGAGCTCGGGCTCATCGGCTGTCTCGCCGTCATCACCGCCTTCTTCCTGCTCGGCTGGCGGGGGGTACGCGCCTCGATGCGCGCCCCCGACGCCTTCGGCGCCCTGCTCGCGGGCGGTATCGTCGGCTGGATCTGCATCCAGGCCTTCAT
>VBHE01000191.1 GCA_005889515.1 Chloroflexota bacterium
GGCGTCGGGGTGCCGCCGAGGCCGGCGATCAGGCTGCGCAGCCGGTCGCGATGGTCGAGGTGGTGCTGGCGGAAGGAGGTGGCGAGCGGGGCGGTCGCGGCTCCGAACAGCTGGACGCCCAGGGAGTACGCGTAGAGGGTGGTGTGCTCGACCACGAGCGCCTGATCGAGGAGGTGCACCGCGCCGGCGGTCGGGGTCGCGGTCGCGCGAGCCTTCGGCGCCGGCCCGGCGACGCTGCCGCCGCAGGCTCCGAGCGCCACCGCGCCCGCCAGCGCGGAGCCGGTACGCAGGAGGTCGCGGCGGCTCGGCGGCGTCAGCGGCATGGCGACCGCGCATGATGACAGGCCGGTGGTTGATCCGGTCGCGCCCCGTTGGCGTAGTTCCGGGACGACAACGGCATTCAGCAGGGGAGACGGTGACACCTTCGGACGAAAGGGTCATCGACCTGATTGCTCAGGCCTCGCCTGAGGGGATCGAGATGCTCTACGACCGGTACGGGCGGCTCGCCTTCACGCTCGCCCTGCGCGTCCTCGGCGACGCCGGTGCCGCCGAGGACGTCGTCCAGGAGGCGTTCCTCGCGGTCTGGCGGCGCGCGGCCTCCTACCGGCCGGAGCGGGGGAGCCTGCGCACCTGGGTCTGCTCGATCGTCCATCACCGCGCCATCGACCGGCTCCGCGGCCGCAGCGGCAGAGCCCGTCTCGATCTCTCCCTCGACAAGGCGCCGCCCGAGGTCGCGCTCTCCGACACCTGGGAGACCGTCGCCGCCGACCTCGAGCGCGAGCACATCCGGCGGGCGCTCGCCGAGCTTCCCGACGAGCAGCGCCGCACCATCGAGCTCGCCTACTACGCGGGCTACTCGCAGAGCGAGATCAGCTCGCTGATGAAGGTCCCCCTCGGAACCGTGAAGGGCCGCACCCGGATGGCGCTGCGCCGGCTGCGCAGCACGCTCGAGCGCCAGGGCGTGGAATGGAGCGTGACGTGACCTGCGACGACTGCGACCTGCTGCTCGCCGCCCACGCCGTCGGCGCCCTCGACCTCGACGACGAGCGCCGGCTCGTGGTCCACCTCCAGGGGTGCGCCGGCTGCCAGGCGTCCGCCGCCGCCTACCTGCACACCGCCGACCTCCTCCCGCTCGCCCTGGAGCCGGTGACGCCGCCGCCGGCGCTGCGCAGCCGCCTGCTCGCCCGCGTCCACGCCGAGGTGGCGGGCGAGGAGCGGAGCCGCCCCCGCCGCGCCCCCCTGCGGGAACGTCTCTGGCGGACGCTCCCGGCGGGACGCGGGCTCACCGCCATGGGCGCGGTCGCGGCGATGGCCGCGGTGGTGCTGGCGGTCTGGTCGTTCGCCATCCCCCACCGTCAGGCGTCGCCGCCCGGAGTGCTGGTCAGCCGCGCGTGCGGGCTCACCCCGCTGCCCTCGGCATGCGGCGAGCTCAGCTACACGCCCGCGACCCACCAGTCGGTGCTCACCGTGCAGGGGCTCCCCCCGCTGCCGGTGGCGAACAGCGCGCCGCTCGGCGGCTACGCGGTGTGGCTGATCCATCGCAACGGCAGCCCGGTCCTCGGCGCCTACCTCGAGCCGGCCCCGGACGGCCGCACCTGGGCCGCGGTGCTCGAGGGCGACGCGAGCTCCTACGTCGCGGTGGCGACCACCCACGAGCCACGGATCGGCAGCGCCGTGCCCACCGGTCCCGAGCTGCTCCGGATCAGCCGTCCGCTGACGCCGCCGTCCTGAGCTGCCGGTGGGGGGAGGTCCCTGCGGCGTAGGATCGGCCGATGGCGGAGCGGCTCTTCACCCGCGAGGAGGCGAACCTCCTCCTCCCCCGGCTGCGACCGCTGCTCGAGCGCGCGCGGGAGGTGAGCGCGGTGCTCGGCGACCGCGAGCGCCAGAAGCGGCTGCGCTCGGTCACCGTCGGCAACGGCGGCGGCGAGGCGGCGCGGGAGATGATGGCCGAGGGCGACGAGCTCAGCCGGCTGGTGGCCGAGATGAGAGACCTCGGGGTCGTCGTTCGCGACCCGTCGACGGGCCTGGTCGACTTCCCCGCCGAGCGTGACGGTGAGCCCGTCTTCCTCTGCTGGCGGATGGACGAGGACGAGGTCGCCCACTGGCACGACCGCGACAGCGGCTTCGCGGGCCGCCAGCCGATCTAGCTCTCAGCGGCGACGCCGGCGGCGCCCGACCCGCAGCGGCTCGACCGGTTTGCCGCCGAGCTCGGCGACCACATCACCGGTCTCCACGTCGACGGCGGCGCCGGGACCGCCCTCGTCGAGCCGCCCGGTGAGCCGGTTGAAGGCGGACAGGGCGGTGGGGATGAGAGGCGCTCCGGGGGCGATCGGAAGCCCCGCCCGCGGCCGTCCCGGGGGACCGGGCAGTCGCAGTGCCGAGGCCGCGTCCTCGACGACCGGCGCCGGCAGCCGGAGCGCCGGCACGGTGTCGTCGGGAAGGGGAGCTGCTTGCTGGTTCATCACCGTGGCCCTGCCGCGTCTGCGGCTCAGGTCGGGGTGACCGTCGCCCCGGTCACCTCGCAGCGCAAAAGGTCGTCCACCGTCTCCCGCCGGCGCACCAGACGTGCGATTCCGTTGTGGACAAAGACGACCGCGGGACGCAGGCCCGCATTGTAGTTCGACGCCATGGACAACGTGTAGGCGCCCGCTGCAGGTACGGCGAGAACGTCACCGGCCCGCAGCTCGGGCATTGGACAGTCGCGAACCAGCACATCGGTGGACTCGCAATACCGTCCTGCGATGGTCACCGTCTCGACCGGCGTCGCCTCGGGGTCGCGCACCAGCAGCGGCTGGTATCGCGCCCCGTAGAGCTCGGGACGGATGTTGTCCGCCATGCCGCCGTCCACGCTCACGTAGGTGCGCACCCCCGGGATGTGCTTGCGCGCGCCGACGGTGTAGAGCGCCACGCCGGCCGGTCCCACCACGCTCCGCCCCGGCTCCACGTGCAGCGCGGGGAGCCGCAGGCCACGTGCGGAGAAGCTGCGCTCGACCGATTCGGTCAGAACCTTCAGGAACTCGGAGACCGGCGGCGGCGTCTCCGCGGCGGTGTGCGCGATGCCCAGGCCCCCGCCGGCGCTCACCGTCCGGGTCTCGAAGCCGAGCTCATCTCGCGCGGCGGCGGCGAACTCTGCGAGTGCGTCCACCGCCGCGGCGTGACTGTGCAGCTCGAGGATCTGCGAGCCGATGTGCATGTGCAGTCCGCATACGTCGAGGGCGGCCACGCCGAGGGCCCGGCGCAGCGCCGCCATCGCCTGCCCGCCGGCCACCCCGAAGCCGAACTTGCTGTCCACCTGCCCGGTGCTGATGTGCGCGTGGGTGTCGGGTCGGACCCCCGGTGAGACCCGGAGCAGTGCGCGCACCCGGGCCCCGTCGGTGCGCCCGGCGAGCAGCTCGAGCTCGTGCTCGGAGTCGACGACGAGGTGGCCGATGCCCGCGGCGAGCGCCGCGTCGAGCTCGGCCGCCGACTTGTTGTTGCCGGGGAAGGCGATCCGGCCGGCGGCGAGCCCGCCGCGGACCGCGATCTCCAGCTCCGCGCCGCTCACCACGTCGGCGCCGCAGTCCTCCTCGACGAGGATGGCCACCATCGCCGGGGAGAGGTACGCCTTGGCGCTGTAGAGCACGTCGCCGCCGGCCGGCCAGCGCCGCAGGCCTTCGCGGTAGGCGCGCAGCCGGCCGCGGATGGTCGCCTCGTCGAAGACGTACAGCGGGGTGCCGAAGCGCTGCGCGAGCTCGAGCAGGTCGCACCCTCCGACGCTGAGGTTTCCGGCGGAGGAACGCCCCGCGGTGTCAGGCAGCATGCGCCCCATCATCGACGTTCACGGGCGGATGCCGCTGCTCCGGAACTCCGGTACACTGGCCTCGCGTCTCCGGCCACGGCCCGCACCGCTCTCTCCACCGACGCTGCGGGAGCGGTCGTGGTACTCCATGAAAAGGAGGGACCTGCCCATGCCCGATTCGAGTACCACCTCCGTCCCGACCAGCGCCACGGTGAGCAGCTGACCGCCGGGAGTTCATCAGAACAGGAGGCGCAGACAG
>VBHE01000192.1 GCA_005889515.1 Chloroflexota bacterium
GCCCCGCCGCGGGACGGATTCCGCAGGCGACGACCACCAGGTCGGCGTCGAGCACCCGCCCGTCGCGGAGCGCGATCGCCTCGACCCGGCCGTTGCCCAGGATCGATGCGGTCTCGGCGGGCATCACCACCCGCATCCCCATCCGCTCGAGCTCGCCGCGCAGAACCCGGGCGCCGACGGCATCGAGCTGTCGCTCCATGAGCCGGTCCATGAGGTGGACGACGCTGACCTCGACCCCTCGCCGGCGCAGGCCGTACGCCGCCTCCAGACCGAGCAGCCCGCCGCCGATGACCACGCTGCTGCTCGACGTCTGACCGGCCTCGATGATGTCGTCGACGTCGCGCAGGGTGCGGAAGGTGTGCACCCCGCCGCGGTGGGTTCCGTCCATCGGCGGCACCACCGGGTCGGAGCCGGTGGCGAGCACGCACACGTCGTATGGTGTCTCGGCGCCGGTGCAGTCGCGCACCATCCGGCGCTCGCGATCGATGGCGACGACCTCGCGGCCGGCGCGCAGCGTCACCCCGTGGGCGGCGTACCAGTCCTCGTCGAGCATGGTCAGCGACTCCGGCTCGCACTGTCCCGCAAGCACGCTGCTCAGCTTGATGCGATCGTACGCGGGGTGCGGCTCGGCGCCGAACACGGTCACCTCGAAGCCGTCGCTCCCGGCGACCAGCTCCTCGAGGAACGCGGCCGCGACCATGCCATTGCCGACGACGACGAGACGGCGTCGAGTTCCGTCCAATGCGAGGCGACCTCCTGCCCTGACCGATCCACCTCACCGTATGCGCGGCGGACGTGGGCGTCACCGGCCATTCCACCCATGGGGCAGGCTTCAGGCCGGACGTTTCCACATCTCGCCGCGACCACTGGGGCGCAGCGCACGAAGTGGCTCCGACCGGGCTTGTGGCGCCCCGGCCGCGCCCGGGTCAGTGGAGGAAGAGGTAGCGCTCCAGCTCCCAGTCGGTGACGTGAGCCCGGTACTGCTCCCACTCGATCCGCTTCGCCTCGACGAAGCGCTCGACCAGCGTCGAGCCCAGGCCCTCGACCATGGCGTCGTCCTCGCGCAGCGCGTCGAGGGCCTCGACGAGCGAGCAGGGCAGCGAGCCGACGAATCGACGCTCGGCGGAGATGCCACCGTCGACCCGGTCGTCCTCCTCCAGCGGCGGGGGCAGCGGCAGCTGCCGCTCGACACCGTCCATCCCGGCGACGAGCATGGCGGCGAAGGCGAGATAGGGATTGCACGACGGGTCGGGACAGCGAAGCTCGACCCGGGTGGCCTGGGCCTCGGCACGGCTGACCTGGGGCACGCGGACGAGCGCCGCCCGGCTGCTGTGCGCCCAGCAGATGTGGGTCGGCGCCTCGAAGCCGGGAACCAGCCGCTTGTAGGAGTTGACGGTCGAGGCGGTGACGGCCGCGAGCGCCGGTGCATGGAGCAGCTGGCCGGCGACGAAGTGCCGCGCCACCGCCGACAGCCCGTACGCGTCGGACGCCTCGTGGAAGAGGTTGCGCCCATCGGGCTCGAGCAGACCCTGGTGGGTGTGCATCCCGCTGCCGCTGGAGCCGTCGAGGGGCTTGGGCATGAAGCTGGCCCGCAGTCCGTGGCGCGTCGCGACGACCCGGACCGAGTCGCGGAGCAGCACCACCGCGTCGGCGGCGAGAAGGGCCGGCTGGAAGGCGAGGTCGACCTCGTGCTGCCCGGGCGCGACCTCGTGGTGGCTGCCCTCCACCTCGACCCCCTGCGCCTGCACGGCCTCGACGATCTCCTCCCGGATCGCCGCGCCGGTGTCGCGGGTCTGGTCGAAGTAGCCGGCTCCGTCGCTGGGGCTGGGTCGCAGGCCGTTCGGAGCTGCGAAGAGGAAGAACTCCACCTCGGCGGCGACATGGAACTCGAGCCCGGCGGCGCCGAGGGTGGCGATGGCGCGCTGGAGCACGGCACGGCTGTCGCCGGCGGAGAGCTCCCCGTCGGGACAGCGCAGGTTGCACATCACCCGGGCCGCGCCCAGGGAGCCGTCGAGCCCGCCGGGCGCAAGCCGGAAGGTGCTGAGGTCGGGCGCCAGGTACATGTCGTTCTCGAGGACGCGGGCGAAGCCGTCGACCGAGGAGCCGTCGAACCACTCGCCGTGCTCGATCACGCCGAGAAACCGGCGAGCGGGCAGGCTCACGCTCTTCAGCACCCCGAAGAGGTCGACGAACTGGAGAAGGACGTACCGCGCGCCGAGCTTCTCGAGCGAGGCGAGGGCCCGCTCGGCGAGCTGCGGGTCCTGTGACGGCGACGTCGACACTCAGCGATCCTCCGGCGGGCGGGTGGCAGGCCGCGGGGAGTACCAGAGTCGTTGCTCGTGCGACTGCCCACTCCCGGGACGGACCACGGTGGCGATCACCGCGCCGGCGCCGGCGCCGACCTCCTCGACCAGTCTGCACGCTGCGTCCAGGGGCCCGCGCCGGCGGACGGCGTCGACGATGCTGCTCCGCGCCAGCACGCTCGACATCCCGGCGCTGCAGAGGATCCAGGTGTCGCCGGCACGCATCGGGCGGCGGACGATGTCGGGGCTGGGCGCCGGCCGGGTCCCGAGGCCCCGGGTCAGAAGGCTCCGCGCCGGATGGGTGAGGGCCTGCTCGGGGGTGAGCAGCCGCAGCCGCACCATCTCGGCGGCGCGGGTGTGGTCGGTGGTGCACTGCTCGATGCCGCCACCGCGCACCAGGTAGGCGCGGCAGTCGCCGACATGGCCGATCAGCGCCTGGTTCCCGCACAGGACGAGCACGGTGACCGTCGCCATCGGCGGGACCTGCCCGCCGCCGCCGTGATCCCGGACGGCACGGCCTGCGGTCGCGAGCGAGTCGCGCAGCCACAGCCGCGGGCGCTCGATGTGCAGCCGTGCGGCCGCGCGCGCGAGGGCGTCGATGGTCACCCGTCCCGCCGCCCCGCCGGCCCCGTCGCCACCCAGGTCGGTGGCGACGGCGAGGACATGGGCGCCGGGACCGCCCGGCCGGGGCTCGAGAGCGAGGCACCAGGTCTGGGCGGGACCCTCCGACCGGGGGTCGGGGCAGAGGCCCCAGGCGATCTCCGCCGCCGTGGAGCGCGGGGCCGCGGAGGAGCCGAGATGCGCCCCGTCGATCCTCACCGACCGACGGCCGAGATGAGGAACGCCTGGACCAGGGCCTCGTCCCGCCAGCGCTCGTAGCGGCCGGACGGGCCGCCGTGGCCCGCGCCCATCTCCATCTTCAGGAGGAGTGGGCCGTCGTTGGTGCGCAGCGCCCGGAGCTTGGCGACGAACTTGGCGGGCTCCCAGAAGCCGACCCGGGGATCGTTGAGGCCGCCGGTGATGAGCATCGGTGGGTAGTCGCGCGCCGCGACGTTGTCGTACGGCGAGTACGAGAGCATGTACGCGTAGTACTCGTCCTGCCGGGGATCGCCCCACTCCTCCCATTCGATGACGGTGAGCGGCAGGGTCTGGTCGAGCATGGTGGTGACCACGTCGACGAAGGGCACCTCGGCGACGACCGCTCCGAAGAGCTCGGGGCGCATGGTGACCGCGGCGCCGACGAGCAGGCCGCCGGCGCTGCCGCCGCGGATCGCGAGCCGCGCGGGGCGGGTGTGACCGGTGGCGACGAGGTGCTCGGCGGCGGCGCACAGGTCGGTGAAGGAGTTGCGCTTGTGGAGCAGCTTGCCGTCCTCGTACCAGCGCCGCCCCATCTCGCCGCCGCCGCGCACGTGGGCGATGGCGCTCACGAAGCCGCGGTCGAGCAGGCTGATCACCGACGAGGAGAAGACCGGATCGGAGGGGATCTCGTAGGCGCCGTACCCGTAGAGCAGACAGGGGGCGCCGCCGTCGAGGTCGAGGTCGGCGCGGTGCACCACCGAGACCGGCACGCGCACCCCGTCGGCGGCGGTGGCCCAGAGCCGCTCGGTGCGGTAGCGCGCGGGGTCGTGGCCGTGCACGGTGACCCGCTTGCGCAGCACCCGCTCACGGGTCCGCATATCGTAGTCGTAGGTCGATCGCGGGGTCACCGGTGACGAGAACTCGAAGCGCAGCACCCCGGTGTCGTGCTCGGGGTTCTCACCCGGCCAGGCGCTGTACACCGGCTCGTCCTGCTCGACGGCGTGGACCTCGCCGCTCGCCAGGTCCATGACCCGGATGCGGCGCAGCCCCTCCGTCGTCACGACCACCGATGACCTCGCGCCACCCGGCTCGCCCCGGTGACGCCACCGGCGCCTCCATCAGCCGGAAGTTCTCGGCGCCGTCGTTGGTGACGATGAAGAGGCTCCCATCGTGGTCGGTGACCAGGTACTCGACGCCCTGGCGCCGGGGCTCGACGATCCGCAGCTCCCCGTCGGGCGTGGAGGAGTCGAGGAGGTGGACCTCGGTCGTCACCTGGCTGCCCAGGGTGACCACGATGAAGCGACCGGTCTTGCTCCGCGCGACCGACAAGAAGAAGCGCTCGTCGGGCTCGGTGAGGACGCAGACGTCCTCCTCCGGCGCGGTGCCGAGGCGGTGGCGCCAGAGCTGGAAGGGACGCATCGCCTCGTCGGGACGGGTGTAGAAGAGGATGCGGGAGTCGGCGGAGAAGGCGAGCCCGTAGTAGGTGCGCTCGATCACGTCGTCGAGCTCGCCGCCGCCGTCGAGGTCGCGGATCCGGACGGTGTGGACCTCGCCGCCGTCGTGGTCGACGGAGTAGGCGAGAAGCCGGTGGTCGGAGCTGAGCGCCATCGACCCCACCGAGAGGTAGTCGTGGCCCTCGGCGAGCGCGTTCTCGTCGAGGAGCACCTGCTCGGCCGCGTCCGGCGACCCGGTCCGGCGGCAGTGGATCGGGTACTGGAGCCCCTTCACCGTGCGGTGGTAGTACCAGTGGCCGCCCCAGGGCACCGGGGCGGAGGCGTCGGTCTCCTCGACCCGCGCGACGATCTCCTCGTAGAGCCGCTGCCGGAGCTCCTCGGTGGGCGCCATCGCCGCAGCGGTGTGGGTGTTCTCCGCCTCGAGGTGGGCGATCACCGCCGGGTCGGCGCGGTCGCGCAGCCAGTGCCAGTCGTCGACGCGCGCGCGGTCCACCGTGAACGGGCGCCGTGCGGCGAGGGGCGGATCCACGAGCGGGCAGTCTGCCAGCCCCGGCCTACTCCTCGTCGGCGAGGGCGGGGTGGACCCCGGGCACCAGCTCGCGGGCGAAGGCGAGCCGGCGGAGGAGGGAGAAGAGCTGGTCGCGCTCCTCTCCGGTGAGGCCCGCGGTGACCGCGCGCTCGTGGCCGAGGGCGATGCGCCAGGCCTCCTCGAGCATCCGCCTGCCCTCCTCGGTCAGATGGAGCGCGCGCGCGCGACGGTCACGGGGGTTGGCCCGCCGCTCCACGAGGCCGCGCTGCTCGAGGGTGTCGACGAGACCGACCATCCGGCTGGCGGGGATGTGCAGCGCCTGCCCGAGGGCCTGCTGGGAGCTGCCCTCGGCCCGGGCGATGTGGCGGAGCACGAGGAAGTGACGGGGCTCGAGTCCCAGCGGGGCGAGGATGGCGCGGAAGCGCGTCGAAATCACGTACCCGAGCTGGGAGATGAGGAAGCCGATCCCCGCCCCCGGCTGGACACAGGAGGGTTCGTCGGCGCCGCTGGGACCATCCGTCACACACTCGATACTAGCAGGCCGAAATCTTTCTGCTATACATCGTTCCGCACCGTAACGATTAGAGAGACTGGGGATGAGAATGGCAGCGAAGAGCTACTCCCGAGGCCGGCCGGCAGCGCAACCCGCGAGCTCCTTCCTGACCCGGCTCGCCGGATTCGTCCTCCACCATCGCAAGCGGGTGATGGCCGCCTGGGGCGTGCTCTTCATCGCGGGCATGGTCGCCGCCGGCGCGGTGTCCAACCGGCTGAGCTTCGACTTCTCCCTCCCCGGCCAGCCCGGCTTCGAGACCGCCCAGAAGACCATCGCGGCCTTCGGCAACGGTGGTGACCAGGCCCCCGCCATCGAGGTGGTGACCGTCCCCGCAGGCCAGACCGTGGCGGGCGACGCCTCGAGCATCGCCACCGCGTTCAACGCCGCCCGCACGGCGCAGCCGAAGGTGCGGGTGGTCGACTACGCCTCGACCGGCGACCATGGCTTCGTCAGCTCCGACGGACGCTCCACCTTCGCCCTTCTCTTCGAGCCCACCGCCACCTCCTTCGGCGGCGACACCGCGGCCTCCGCCATCGAGGCCTCGCTGCGCACCTCGCTCCCCGGCGACACGGTGGCGACCACCGGCCTGCAGGCGCTCGAGTCGGGCGGTGACAGCAGCGGGCCGGGCGTTCTCCTCGAGACCCTGGTCGCCGCCGTCGGCGCGCTCGTGGTGCTCGCCCTGGTCTTCGCCTCCTTCCTAGCGCTGGTGCCGCGGGCGGACGCCGCGGTCTCCATCCTCACCACCCTGCTGGTGATCCTCGGCCTCACCACCCTGACCGAGGTCTCCTTCATCGTCCAGTTCCTGGTCTCCCTGGTCGGCCTCGGCGTCGCCATCGACTACTCGCTGCTGCTGGTCACCCGCTGGCGCGAGGAGCGAGCCAAGGGCGCCGACAACCACACCGCGGTGACCATCGCGATGGCGACCGCGGGGCGCGCGATCGCGCTCAGCGGCCTCACCGTCGGCATCGGCCTGATCGCCCTGGTGGTGCTCCCGGTGCCCGGCCTGCGCAGCGTCGGCATCGGCGGCATGCTCATCCCGGTGGTCTCCGTCGCCGTCAGCCTGACCCTTCTCCCCGCCCTGCTCGGCGGCATCGGGCCCCGGGTCGACTGGCCGCGGCTCCGCCACGAGCAGCACGCCAGCCGCGCCTGGACGGCCTGGGCCCGCCTCATCGTCCGCCACCGCTCGATCGCCGCCACCCTCGGCGTGGCCATCCTCGCCCTGCTCATCGTCCCCGTCCTCCACCTCCAGACCGGCGCCACCAGCGCCAGCGCCCTCTCCCAGACCGGCCCCGCTCACACCGCCTACACGACGCTGCTCGACGGCGGCGTGCCCGGCGGCGTGCTCACCCCCATCGAGGTGCTGGTGACGGCCGGCGAGGCCTCCAACGCTCAGAGCCGACTGGCGCGGGTGCCCGGCATCGTCACCGCCACCACCGCCTCGGCGATTTCGCGCAACGGCCTGGTCGACCTGATCGCCCTGCCCCGCGACGAGACGGTCAACTCCTCCACCCTGGCCACGGTCACCGCGGTGCGCGATGCCATGGCCTCGCAGCCGGGTGTGGTCGGGGTCAGCGGCATGGGCGCCATCGAGCTCGACTACAGCCACGCGGTGTTCGGCAACTTCCCGCTGATGTTCACCCTGGTCGCACTGGCGACCCTGCTGCTGCTCACCCGCGCCTTCCGCTCGCTGGTGCTTGCAGTCAAGGCGGTGGCCCTCAACCTGATGTC
>VBHE01000193.1 GCA_005889515.1 Chloroflexota bacterium
AGTCGGCGAAGGGGTCGTCGCGTTCGCGCACCGCCTGGCGGAAACCCACCTCCCGGGAGCGATCGATCCAGGCGCGGCCCTCACGGGTGTGCCGTGCGAGGCCGTCGAAGAGCGTGCCGAGGAGCCGGGTCGACGCCATCCCCATGTTCTCCGTGGTCTGGTTGCAGAGCATCTTCAGCATCACCAGCTGGTTCTTCGGCAGCAGCGCCATGCGGCGTGCCAGGGCCATGGCGTGGTCCTGGAGGCTGTCGTCGGGGACGGTCTCGAGGACGAGGCCGATGCGTGCCGCCTCGGCCGCGGAGATCTCGTCGCCGGTGAGCAGGTAGCGCTTCGCCCGCTCCAGGCCGATGCGGTACACCCACATCGCGGTGGTCGGTGTCCCCCACACCCGCGACGGCGGATATCCGAAGGAGGCTCCCTCACCGGCGACGATGACGTCGGCGCAAAGCACCATGTCCGTGCCGCCGGCGAGGCACCACCCCTGGACCGCCGCGATCGTGGGGATGCGCGCGTACCAGAGCTTCATGAACGTGTCGATGAAGGGGCTGAGGAAGGCGAGGTCGGACACCGAATCCCAGACCCGTCCGTCGCGCTCCTCGGCACCCTGGGCGGGGGTCGCCCAGTCGAGGCCGTAGCCCGCACAGAAGGCGCGACCCTCGGCGCGGAGCAGGAGGACGTGCACCGCGGGGTCGGCCTCGGCCTCGTCGATGGCGGCGGAGAGGTCGTCGCGGAGCGTGGGGTTGATGGTGTTGTACTCGTCGGGCCGGCAGAGCACGAGGGAGCGCACCCCGGAGTCGGTCTCGGTGCGCAGCGTGGTGTAGGCGCGGGCGCCCGCCATCGCAAGGACCTCCAGATCTAACAGGTGGGCAGATAGGGTGCCACCAGCAGCGGCGCCGACGCCGCCCGCGCGGGCGCGATGGTGACCGCGACGATCGCCGGCGCCGGCCCGGCGGGCACCCGCACCCGCACCGAGGAGCGGCCGCCGGCGGCGGCGGCGGGGACGGTGAGCGGCGCCACCGCGACGGTGGTCCGGGCCCCGGTGCAGCGGTCGATGAGCTCCAGCTCGACCCGGACCGTGGTCGCGGGGTGATGGGGCAGCAGGTCGACCCGGAGCGAGAGCGCACACTGCGCCGCGGGCAGACAGGGCCCGGCGGCGGTGAGCAGCCCGACCGCCGCCACCGCCCCCGCGCTCGGCGGCGCCACCACCGGGGGGTCGGGGATCGGCGGCGGCGCGGGCGGCGCGGGCAACGGGGTGGCGGGGGCGGGCGGCGCCGCGGTCAGCGGGATCGCCGGCCCGGTCGCGCCGCGGGTGGCCCACAGTCCCCCGGCGGCGCCCGCCACGGCGGTCACCGCCACCCCCGCCGCGACGAGCGCGCGGCGCCGCCGGCGCCGCCGGATCGGCGGGGGGAGCGCGGCCCGCGGCCGGGGCGGCACCGCGGTGATCACCGTGGCCGCTCCCAGCCCGCCCGCGGTCGGCTGCGGCGGTCCGTGCCGGTAGCGGCGGAGCGGCTCGATGAGCTCGGCGAGCCGGGCGGCCGCGCGCCGCTCGCCGCCGGCGGTCGCGAGCTCGCCCGCGGCCGCGGTCAGGGCGGCGAGAGCGGCGTGGGCTCCGTCCTCCGGCGGTGGCCCGGCGGCAAGAGCGCGCAACCCCGACGGCACCGTCACCGGCGACGCCGCGAGCAGCGCCGCGATCAGCTCCCAGGCGTCGATGACGTCGCCCTGCTGGAGGCGGGCGATCGCCCCCGGGGTGAGCGCCGGGCGGACTCCCTCACCGGCGAGCCGCACCGCGCCGTCGTCGCCGACGAGCACCGTGCCGGCGGTCCGAGCACGGCGCGCGCCACCACGACGGCGGGCCCGGGACCCAGCCGGGTGACGGCACAGAGCCGCCGGAGGCTGACCTCCGGCCGGCCCTCCCTCTCGGGGCTCATGAGGCCGCAGAGGGTACGGCGACGCACGGTCCGCTGTCCGGCCGGCCGGTACCGTCCGGCTACCATCGGGCTCCATGCGGACTGGGGCGGTTCCTCCGCGCCCGGGTCACCGGCCTGCGCTCGACGGCATGCGGGGCGTGGCCGTGCTGCTGGTGCTCGTCTTCCACAGCTGGTGGGGCGTCATCCCCGGCGGCCTCATCGGCGTCGACGTCTTCTTCGTGCTCTCCGGCTACCTGATCACCACCCTGCTCCTCGACGAGTGGAGGCGCAGCGGACGGATCTCGCTGGCGCGCTTCTACGGACGTCGCGCGTTGCGCCTGCTGCCGGCACTCACCCTGATGACCGCGACGTGCTCGGTCGTCGTCCTCGCGGATCCCGCGTCGCAGTTCGGCTCCGCGACCCTCCACGCGATCCCACTGACCGCCGGCTACATGGCCAACTGGGCCTACGCGGGCGGATCCGACCTCGGTCTGCTCGCCCACACCTGGTCGCTGTCGGTGGAGGAGCAGTTCTACCTCCTCTGGCCGGTGATCCTCATCGGGCTGCTGCTCTGGCGTGGGCCGTGGACCGCTCTGCTCGGCGCGCTCGCCGGCATCGCGGCGGTGTTCCTCCTCCGCCACGAGATGGTCTCCGGCGGCGCCACCTGGCTGCGGGTGTACGGCGGCTTCGACACCCGGGCCGACGCGCTGCTCGCGGGGTGCGCCCTCGCGCTCGGCGCCCACCTGGCGGCGGGACGGCGGCCACCGATGCTGCCCGTCGCCGTCGCCGCCCTGCTGGGAGCGGGATGCCTGGCGCGGATCGTCGTCGATCCGAGCCCCTACCACTGGCTCGAGGCGGGCGGATTCACCCTGGTCGCGATCTGCGCGGCGGCGCTGCTCGCGGCGCTCGTGGTTCGCCCGGTCGCGCCACTGGTGGCGGTCTTCGCGCTGCCGCCGCTGGTCGAGATCGGCAGGGTCTCCTACGGGATCTACCTGTGGCACTACCCCCTGCTCCTGCTCCTCTACCCGCAGACGGGGGCGCGCGGACCGGTCGCCCTCGCCGTGGTCGGCTCGCTGACGTTGGTCGCGGCCTGCCTCTCCCACGCCATCGTCGAGGCCCCCTTCCTGCGCCTGAAGCGTCGACTGGTCGCACCCGCGTTGGCTACCATGCCCGGCCGTGGTCGACCGCACCGCGACGACAGTCCCGACCTTCGCACTCGACTCGGAGCGGCTGACCGCTCTGGCGGATGAGCGCCACGAGGCCTACCGGCCATGCCCGAGGACGTGCTCGACCACGTCATCGGCGAGTTCCCCGCGCCCGGCGAGGTGCCGTGGCAGGTCTTCACCGACCACGGGCACACCCGGAAGCTGGCGACCGAGGACCCGAGGCTCATGGGTCCGTGGACGCGGCACGTCCTCCACGAGCTCAACTCGGGCCCGATGATCGACTTCCTCGAGCGGCTCACCGGCATCACCGGCCTGCTCGCCGATCCCCACATGTTCGGCGGCGGCATGCACCAGATCGAGCCGGGCGGCTTCCTCGACATCCACGCCGACTTCAACCACGAGGACCGCCTGCGTCTCGATCGCAGGCTCAACCTCCTCCTGTACCTCAACCGTGACTGGTCCGAGGACTACGGCGGCCACCTCGAGCTCTGGAACCGCGACATGAGCGCCTGCGGGCAGAGGGTCCTGCCGGTCTTCAACCGGCTGGTCGTCTTCAGCACCTCGAGCCACTCGTTCCACGGGCACCCCGAGCCGTTGCGGTGCCCGACGCCGCGGACGCGCATCTCCCTGGCCGCCTACTACTACTCCAACGGCCGCCCCCCCGAGGAGGCGATGGAGCACCACACCACCCTGTACCAGGAGCCGGGCGTCCGGCCCGCCGCGGTCACGCCGGCGGCGCCCCGGGTGCGCCCGCGGTGGCAGCGGCGCCTCAAGCCGTTCCTCCCGCCGATCGCCGTGGACGCCGCCCGGCGGCTCGAGGCCCGGATCGCCGGGCGCCGGCGCTCGGGGAGCTGACGACCGGGCCGTCCGGGCGGGCGCCTGTGGCCACAGTGCGGGGCGCGCTGCCCCTGCTCGGCCCCGCCTTCGTCGCCTCCGTCGCCTACGTCGATCCCGGGAACGTCGCCACCGACGTCCAGGGCGGCGCCCGCCACGGCTACCTGCTGCTCTGGGTCGTCCTCGCCGCCAACCTCATGGCGATGCTGGTCCAGTACCTCTCCGCCAAGACCGGCATCGCCACCGGGCGCAACCTCGCCGAGCTCTGCCGCGACCACCTCCCGGGCTGGGCCACGGTCGGGCTCTGGCTCCAGGCCGAGCTGATGGCGATGGCCACCGACCTCGCCGAGTTCGTCGGCGCCGCGGTCGCGCTCGACCTCCTCTTCGGCATCCCCCCGCTCTCCGCGGGAGTGATCACGGGGGCGGTGTCGCTCGGCGTCCTCGCGCTGCGGCCGCGTGGCTACCGCCGCTTCGAGGTGACGATCGTCGGCCTGCTCACCGTGGTGCTCCTCGGCTTCCTCTACGCCGGGCTGCACAGCGGCGCCGACCCCGGCGGGGTGGCGCGCGGGCTCGTCCCCTCGCTCGTCGGCGGGGACAGCCTGCTTCTCGCGGCGGGGATCGTCGGCGCCACGGTGATGCCCCACGCCATCTATCTCCACTCGGCGCTCAGCCAGGAGCGGCTGCATCTCGTCGGCGAGAGCGAGCGGCGGCGCCTCGTCGGCGCCCAGCGGGTCGACGTCACCGTCGCCATGGGCATGGCGGCGCTCCTCAACCTGGGCATGCTCGTCGTCGCCGCCGCGGTGCTCGGCGGCGGCCGTGGGGGGGACACCCTCGAGGCCGCCCACACCGCCTTCGGCAGCGTGCTCGGGAGGGGCGCGGCGGTCGCCTTCGGCCTCGCCCTGCTCGCCTCCGGGCTCGCCGCCTCGAGCGTCGGCACCCTCGCCGGCCAGGTGGTGATGCAGGGGTTCATCCGCCGCCGGCTGCCGGTGGCGCTGCGCCGGGCGGTGACGATGGCGCCCGCGCTCATCGTCCTCGGGGTCGGCGTCGACCCCACCCGCAGCCTGGTGCTGAGCCAGGTCGTCCTCTCCTTCGGGATCCCCTTCGCGCTCATCCCCCTGGTGGTGCTGAGCAGCCGCCGGGCGGTGATGGGGCGGTTCGCGAACCGCCGCGCGACCACCCTGGCGGCGGCGGCGATCGCGGTGGTGATCGTCACCCTCAACACGGTGCTCCTGGGGCAGACGCTGGGGCTGTGACATCGGCCGTTTGGTGTACCAAGCGGGCTGTTAGTATGGTTCCCATGACGAACGCAGAGCCGTGGTCGGCGCTCGGCGAGTTCATCCGCTCGCAGCGCCAGCTCGCCCGGCTCTCGCTCCGCCAGCTCGCCGAGCTCACCAGCGTCTCCAACCCCTACCTGAGCCAGATCGAGCGCGGCCTCTACCGGCCCTCGGCGCAGGTGCTGAAGAGCATCGCCGAGGCCCTCCACCTCTCCGCCGAGACGATCTATGCCGAGGCCGGGCTGCTCGACCAGCGGGGTGCCGAGACCGCCGCGAGTCCGCGGGTCGAGGCGGCGATCCGGCTCGACCCCGAGCTCAGCACCGAGCAGAAGGAGGCGCTCATCCAGGTGTACCGGGGATTCCTCCGCGGACGTTGACGCGCGCAGCGTTTGCTTGGTAGACTTAGCAACACGTCACCCAGGCATCCGCCACCCGGAGGTCCCCATGGCAACCACCGTCACCGACTTCGCCGAAGCCGTCCAGGAGCAGGTCACCTCGGGCATCAAGCAGGCCCAGGAGATCAACCTCGCGGCCCTCGAGGTCGCCCGCGACTTCGCCGCCCTCTTCCAGCCCACCAAGGGCACCCTCAGCCTGCCGAAGGGCGTGCCCAACGCCGCCAAGGTCGTCGACCAGGCCTACGACTTCGCCGGCAAGCTCCTCGAGCTGCAGCACGACTACGCGGTGCGCATCGTCGACGCGATGACCCCGGCCGGCGTCGCCCAGAAGAGCTGACCTCACCGCTCCTGAGGTCCGCGGTCCGGGCGCGGCGCGCCCGGGCCGGGGCGGGACCGGCGTCGGCCGGATAGAGTCGAGGCCATGATCACCGAGACCGTCCGCGGCGCACGCGTCTTCCGCGAGGAGCTCTCGCCGGTCTCGTTCCTCGAGCGTGCCGGCACCGTCCATGCCGAGCGCCTCGCCGCCGTCGACGGTGAGCGCCGGTTCACCTACGCCGAATGGCGGGCGCGGTCGCGCCGGCTCGCCTCGGCGCTGCGCCGCGCGGGGCTGCGCAAGGATGACCGGGTCGCCTTCCTCGCCCTCAACAGCGAGCCGCTCCTCCTCGCCCACTTCGGCGTCCCCCAGGCGGGCGGGATCCTCGTCGCCGTCAACACCCGGCTCACCGCCGACGACGTCGCCTACATCGTCGACCACTCCGGGGCGAGCTGGATCCTCCACTCGCCCGAGCTCGCGCCCCAGCTCGCCGGCGTCCCGCCGTCGGTGCGCCGCGTCGACATCTCCACGGAGTTCGACGCGCTGCTCGAGCGCGGCACCGACGACGAGGTGGACTCGTGGCTCGAGGACGAGGACGACGTCATCTCCATCAACTACACGTCGGGGACGACGGGGCGCCCCAAGGGGGTGATGTACCACCACCGCGGCGCCTACCTGAACGGCCTGGCGATGGCGCTCCATCACCGCCTCACCGAGGACAGCGCCTACCTCTGGACCCTGCCGATGTTCCACTGCAACGGCTGGTGCTTCACCTGGGCCGGCGCGGCGGTGGGCGCCGCGGCGGTGTGCATCCCCGCGGTCGACCCCGAGCGCGTCTGGGGGATCTTCGAGCGCGGCGAGGCGACCCACTTCTGCGCCGCGCCGACGGTGCTCACCATGCTCGCCAACCACCCGCGCGCCCACCGCCTCGAGCGCCCGGTGCGGCTCTTCACCGCGGGCGCGCCGCCGTCGCCGGCGATCATCGGCCAGATGGCGGAGCTCAACTTCGACCTCGTGCACGTCTACGGGCTGACCGAGACCTACGGTCCCTTCACCATCCACGAGACCGCGCCGAGCGTCCGCGCCATGGCCGCAGAGGAGCGCGCCCGGATGCTCTCCCGCCAGGGGACGCCGCACGTGACCGCGGGCGAGGTGCGGGTCGTCGACGAGAACATGGCCGATGTCCCCGCCGACGGCGAGACCATGGGCGAGGTGGTGTTCCGCGGCAACGTGGTGATGAAGGGCTACTACGAGAACCCCGAGGCCACCGCGGAGGCGTTCACTGGCGGGTGGTTCCACTCCGGCGACGTCGGCGTGATGCATCCCGACGGCCGCATCGAGCTGCGCGACCGCAAGAAGGACATCATCATCTCCGGAGGCGAGAACATCTCCACCATCGAGGTCGAGCAGGCGGTCGC
>VBHE01000194.1:0-4147 GCA_005889515.1 Chloroflexota bacterium
CCAGACCGCCGCGACCGCCCGGGACGCGCGGACCTCGGTGATGGAGTTCCGCCCCGCGCTGGTCGTGCTCGACGTCGGCCTTCCCGACGAGGACGGCTTCGCCTTCGTGCAGCGGCTGGTCGCCGACGGGCTCAAGGTGCCGGTGATCTTCCTCACCGCCCGCGACGCCACCGAGGACAAGGTGCGCGGGCTCACCGTCGGCGGCGACGACTACGTGACCAAGCCCTTCAGCATCGAGGAGCTGGTGGCGCGCATCCGGGTCGTGCTCCGCCGCCATCAGCCGGCGGCGGCCGAGGAGACCCGGCGGCTGGTGCTCAGCGACCTCGAGCTCGACGAGGACACCCACGAGGTGGTGCGCGCCGGGCAGGCGGTGGAGCTCACCCGCACCGAGTTCCGGCTGCTCCGCTACCTGCTCATGAACGCCGGTCGGGTGCTCTCGCGGGCCCAGATCCTCGACCACGTCTGGGACTACGACTTCGGCGGCGACGCGAGCGTGCTCGAGACCTACATCAGCTACCTCCGGCGCAAGATCGACTGGGCGGATCCGCCGCTGGTGCACACCGTGCGCGGCGTCGGCTACGTCCTCCGAGTGCCCCGCTCGGCGTGAGATGTCGCTCCGCCTCCGGCTGCTGATCGCCCTCTGCCCGCTCTTCATCGCGGCGCTGGTGGTGGCCGACGCGGCCACGTACATCTCGTTGCGCTCCTTCCTGATCTCACGCGTCGACGACCAGCTGGCGACCGGGCACATGGGCGTCGAGCAGGCGCTCGAAGTCCAGGCGGGCCTGTCCGGCTCCGGCGGCCCGGGAGGCTTCGACGGGCGAGGCCCCGGGGGGCCCGGGTCCGGCTCCGGCTCCCTTCCTCCCGGCACCTACGGCGAGCTGCGCACCCCGTCGGGCCAGCTGCTCGGCTCCCCCTACGTCGGGCCGGCGAACGACGACAGCGGCGCGCGCCCCGTCCTGGCCGCCACCCTCACCCCGGTGTCGCAGCCGCAGCTGTACACCGTCCCCGGCACCGGGGGCGTCAGCCACTATCGGGTCTACGTGGAGACGGCCTCCGGGGCGGGAGCCGGCGACATCCTGAAGGTCGCCATCCCCCTCGACGACGTCGACTCCACCCTGCGCCAGCTGCTGCTCCTCGAGCTGGCCATCGCCGGCGGCATCACCCTGGTGGTGGTGCTCGCCACCGCGCTGCTGGTGCGCCGCGGGCTGCGGCCGCTCGAGCGCATCGGCTCGACGGCGCGCTCGATCGTGCTCACCGACCTCAGCCAGCGGGTGACGCCGGCGGACGAGCGCACCGAGGTGGGACGGCTCGGCCTGGCGCTCAACACCATGCTCGCCCAGCTCGAGGCCGCCTTCGCCGAGCGCGAGGCCAACGAGCAGCGGTTGCGGCACTTCGTCTCCGACGCGTCCCACGAGCTGCGCACTCCGCTCACCTCGATGCGCGGTTATGCGGAGCTGCTGCGCCGCAACCCCGACATGTCCCCGGACGACCTCACCGTCGCGATGCGCCGCATCGACGACGAGACCCAACGCATGGGGATCCTCGTCGACGACCTGCTGCTGCTCGCACGTCTCGACCAGGGCCGGCCGCTCGAGGCCCGGCCGGTCGACATGGAGGCGCTGATGGAGGACGCCTGCGCCGACGCCCGCGCCGCCGACGGCGGCCGCGCGATCAGCGCCCGGGTCACCGCGCCGCTGGTCGTCACCGGCGACGAGATGCGGCTGCGCCAGGTGCTCTCCAACCTGCTGCGCAACGCGCTCGTGCACACCCCGGCGGGGACACCGGTCGAGGTGGGGCTCCACCGCGACGACGGCCACGCCGTGCTCGAGGTGATCGACCACGGGCCCGGGATCCCGCCGGCGCACGCCGAGCGCATCTTCGAGCGTTTCTACCGCGCCGACGCGGGACGGAGCGGCGACCAGGGCGGCAGCGGGCTCGGCCTCAGCATCGCCGCCGCCGTGGTCCAGGCGCACGGCGGCCGGATCTGGGTGGCGCCCACGCCGGGCGGTGGCGCGACCTTCCGGATCTCGCTCCCGGTGCGCGACGCCCGTCCGGGGCGGGGAGTAGGCTCGTCAGCGTGAAGGTCACGCGCACCCGGGTGCTGGTGGTGTGGCTGCTCGCCGCGCTCGTGGTGGCGGCGATCGCCGGGCCTTCGCACATCGGGATCATCGTCCTCGTCGTGGCCGCCGCCTTCGTCGGCGTGATCGGGCTCGGGGTGGTCATCGGCGTGCGCGATGGCCTCGCCGGGGCCCGGGAGGAGGGCGCCGCGGAGCCCGGCGAGGAGACTCCCAGCCGACTCTGAGGGTTCTCCAAGGCTCGTGGGCGATGCTGGTCCGCGACCCCGGCACCCCCCGAACCAGGAGATCCCTCATGAATCCGGCCACGCGGCCCCCGCGCCCGGGCGACCGGGACCGCGCGCTGCGCCTCCGGCGCCGCCTGAACGCCTCGGTGGGGATCGGCGGCGTCACCGCGGTGGGGGCCTTCGTGTACCTCGCCTCCGCCGGCGCGACCGCGGGCCCCGACGTCTCGGCGTCGGCCACCACTCCCGCCCCCGCTGCCCCGGCGACCGCGACGCCCGCGGCGGCACCGACGGCCGCGACCGCGACGCCCACTCCGGTTCCGACCGCCCGGCCGACCGTGGCGCCTGCGCCGGCTCCGCCGGCGGCACAGGGCTCGAGCGGCGGCACGCGGCGGGTGCACGTCGTGAGCGGCGGCTCGGGGCGCTGACGCTCGCCATCCGCGGGCGGCGGCATCACCAGGGAACTACGGCGTCGGACTGGCCGCCGGTGCCGGGGTTCCACCTCCATGTCCCGCGCCTCCGCGAAGCAGAGGCAGGGTGAAGCGGGTCTTCGCCTCCGAGCTGTCGGCGAACGCGTTGCTGGTCTTGGCGAACCCGTTGGCGTTGAGGAAGTCGACCCAGTAGTTCAGGGCGTTCGCGTCCTCCGGGTCGCGCTGCAGGTAGCGCTGGTAGAGGAGCTTCACCACCGAGTCGGGGCTGCCCGAGACCGGCGCCGGGCTCCCCGTCGGGCCGGCGAACTCCCACAGGCTGAGCAGCTGGGACTGCGCCTGGTCGCCGCTGGTCCTGCCCGAAGCCTGGGCGACGATGAGCTCGCCGACGTTGGTCCAGGCGATCTTGGGGATGCCGCCGGTGCCGACGTAGCAGAAGAGATGGCCGTGGGCGGTCGGCGACGCGATCGGGTCCTGCGCCTCGACCCCGGCGACCGGATAGGTCGACGCGGCGAAGAAGCCGGAGCCCGGGTCCGCGCAGGGGCCGCTGTACGACGCCGACACGGGCTTGCCCACCTCCGACTGGATGTTGAGCCCGAGCACGTGGTGGAAGTGCAGCTCGAGGTCGCCGTAGTCGGAGAACTGCTGGTAGACGATGCTCCTCGCCCCGGGATGGTCGGCGGTGGGCAGGCACTCGACCTCGGCGATCGACTTCTCGTAGTGGTCGGGGTACCGGTGACAGCCCCCGACGAACGGTGGGAAGCGGGCGAGCAGCGCCTTCTCCTGTGCGTTCGGATAGGGACCGGGTCCGCTGAGCGGCGCCGTCGGCGCGCTGCCTCCGGAGCGCGAGTGCACGAGCACGCCGGCGCCCGCGGCGATGGCGACGAGCAGCGCGGCGGCGGCGAGCACCGGGGCCGCGCGTCCGCGCCGCTTCTCCGGCGGCCGCTCGGCGGCGGCCCTCGCCGTCCGGCGCGGCCGGGGCGGGGGCGCCTCCTCGGCGTCGTCCTCGACCTCCGCCACCTCGTCCTCCTCCGGTTCCAGGACCGGCGGGGCGGTGCGGGCGCGGGCCACGGTGAGCTGCCCCTTCAGCCGCTCCCGCTCGGGGTGCGCGGCGACGAGCGCGGTGAGCTCGCCGACGAGGGCGGCCTCGCGGCCGAGCTCGAGGTCCGCCGCGATCCGCTCCTCGAGCGCGGCGAGACGAAGCTCCTCGATGCGTCGCACCTCGGCGCGGGCGGCGCCCTCGAGGGCGACGTCGGCGAGCACCGGGCCGCGGAACAGCGCGAGCGCCTCGGTGAGCACCGCCGAGGCGCGCTCCGGCGTCGACCGGCGCAGCCGGCGTCCCTGCTCGAGCAGCCGCTCGAAGCGGCCGAGATCGACGTCCTCGACGTCGACCCGGAGCAGATAGCCGGGGGAGCGGGTG
>VBHE01000194.1:4223-6635 GCA_005889515.1 Chloroflexota bacterium
CCGATCCGTCGACACCACCATGTTGGCGTCGAGCAGGAGGCGGGCGAGCAGCGCGCGCTGCCTGCCGGTGCCGAGGGAGAGCTCACGCTCCCCCGTCCGCACCACGAGCGGGCCGAGCACCCGATAGTCGAGCCGGGGTGCGGGCTCCGTCGCCGCGGGGAGGGGCACCACCACGGTCTCGGCGGCGTCGGACGCCGGCCGCGGCGTCGCCCGCGGCGCCGTCGGAGGGACCGGGGCCGCCGCCTGGGTGGCGATCACCGTCGTCGAGGCGCGCCGGCGGCTGCGGACGGTCGTGGTCCGCGAGGCCTGGCGGCCGAGCGCCTTCCGCGCCGCCGCGGCGAGGTCGGCGCCGCTCTCGTAGCGGTTCTCCCGCGACTTCGCCATCGCGGTGACCACCACCGCGTCGAGCGCCGCGGGCAGGTCCGCCCTTCGCGCGCTGAGCAGCGGGGGGTCCTCGGCGAGGTGCGCGTAGATGCTCGCCGCGTCATTGTCCTTCTGGAACGGCGGCACCCCGATCAGCGACTCGTAGAGCACGCACCCGAGCGCGTAGATGTCGGTGCGGGCGTCGACGCTCTCGCCCCGGATCTGCTCGGGCGCGACGTAGTCGAGGGTTCCCACGTACTGCCCGGTCTTGGTCAGGCTGCGGGTGCTGCTGTTCTTGGTGATCCCGAAGTCGGCGACGTACGCGTGGTCGTCGCGCTGGGGATCGGCGCGCGGCGCCACCAGGATGTTCGCCGGCTTCACGTCGCGGTGATACAGCCCCCGCCCATGCGCGGCGTCGAGGGCGCTCCCCACCTGGGAGACGATCGTGACCACCCGCGCCGGGTCGAGCGGACCCTCGCGGCGCACCAGGACGCCGAGGTCGCAGCCGTCGACGAAGCGCATCGCGATGTACAGGCTGCCCTCGGCCTCGCCCGCCTCGTAGATGGGGATGATGTGGGGGTGGTCGATCGAGGCCGCGAGCCGCGGCTCGCGGGCGAAGCGCTCGCGGACCCGGTCGTCGTTGGAGAGCTCGGTGGCGAGGATCTTCAGCGCGACCCGCCGCTGCAGACGCAGGTCGACGGCGAGGTAGACGATGCCCACGCCGCCACGGCCGAGCAGCCGTTCGATGCGGTAGCCCGCGAACTCGGCTCCCACCTGTGGGATGCCGCCCATGCCTACCCCCCTCCCTCATCCAGACTCCCGCTGAAGAATAGCCCAGCCATGGCCGGCGGGCGTCAGCGCGCTTCGGGGTCCACCCCGGTCTCGGTCACCCGGCACGCGACCAGGGTGACGTTGTCCCGCGATCCCGCCTCGAGGGCGGCGTCGCAGGCGCGGGTGAGCAGGCCATCGAGGGGACCCGCGCCGCCGACCAGGTCGGCAAGGGCCTCCCCGCCGAGGGGATCCCAGGCACCGTCGCAGCAGAGCAGCAGCACGTCGCCCGCCCGCAGCTCGACGGAGAAGCGGTCGGCGTCGACCGGGTCGCCGGTGAGCGCGCGGGTGAGCAGGTTGCGCGGCGGGTCGCCGGCGCCGCCGCTCTCGAGGTGGCCCGCCCGGATCGCCTCGGCGAGCACCGAGTGGTCCTCGGTCACCTGCGAGGCGCTGCCGTCGCGCAGCAGGTAGGCACGGCTGTCGCCGACGTTGCCGATCGTCGCCCGCCCCGCGCTCACCGCCGCGACCACCAGGGTGGTCCCCATCACCGCGCCGCCGTGATCGCGGCGCAGCTCCGCGATCGCGGCGTTGGCGCTCGCCCCCGCCTCGCCGACGCCCTCGTGGGGATCGGCACTCTCGCGCAGGCGGTCGGCGGCGTGGCGCACCGCCAGGACCGCCGCCTCGCGCCCGCCGGCGTGACCGCCCATCCCGTCGGCGAGCAGCAGCAGGCAGCCGCGCCCCGCCTCCAGCGGCACCAGCGACCACGCGTCCTGGTTCTCGGCGCGCACCGTGCCGCGATCGCTGACCGCGGCGAGCTCGAGCAGCAGCCCGCCGTCGGAGGCCCGCGTGGCCTGCACGTCGCGCGCCTCGGTCACCAGCCCCCTCCTCGTCCCCGCCGGCTAGGCTGCCAGCATACCGGCACGCCCCACGGCCCGCCGGGCCGCGAAGCGCCAGAGCGCCGGGGAGGTGTCAGCAGTCGCCCAGGGCGGGGCTCGCGACGGCGACGATGAACCGGTTGCGCCCCACCGTCCGACCACGTCCTCGAGGCGGACACGATGTCGCAGCCGCTCGGCGACCTCGCGCAGCACCGCGTCGCCGCCTGCGTGTCCCAGGCCGTCGTTGATCGACTTGAAGTGGTCCACGTCGATCATCAGCACCGCCGCGGGCTCATGGTGGCGCCGCGCCGAGGAGAGCACGCCGCGAGGTCAGCGGCGGACCTTGCGCGATCCGCTAAGGTGACCGGCCGTGTCCGCTCCGGCGCCCTCGCGTGTCGTCATCGTC
>VBHE01000194.1:6709-8741 GCA_005889515.1 Chloroflexota bacterium
CCGCCCTACGACCGCCCCCAGCTCTCCAAGGAGTACCTGCGCGGGCACGCCGCCCTCGACGATGTGATCAGGCCGCTGCGGCTCTTCCCGGAGCACGCGATCGAGACCCGGCTCGGGGTCCGGGTGCGGCGGGTCCTGCCCGACGAGCAGGCCGTCGAGCTCGAGGGCGGCGAGCGGGTCGGCTACGACGGGCTGCTGCTCGCCACCGGGGTGCGCAACCGGCGGCTGCGCGTGCCCGGCGCCGAGCTCGAGGGCGTGCTCGACCTCCGCGACGTCGCCGGCTCCGATCGCATCCGCGCCGCGGCCACCAGGGGCCGCCGGGCGGTGGTCGTGGGGATGGGGTTCATCGGCTGCGAGGTCGCCGCCGCGCTCCGCCACCTCGGCGCCGAGGTGATCGCGGTCGAGCCGCTCGCCGTCCCCCTGGAGCGCGGCCTCGGGGAGACCGTCGGCCGGGTCGTCGAGGGCCTCCACCGCGACCACGGCGTCGACCTGCGGCTCGGCGACGGGGTCAGCGCGTTCGAGGGCGCGGGCCGGGTGGAGCGCGTCATGACCCGGGACGGCGCCGCGATCGACTGCGATCTGGTGGTCGTCGGTGTCGGCGTCGAGCCCGCGGTCGAGACCGTGGCGGGGACCGCGGTGGAGGTGGACGACGGCATCCTCGTCGACGAGCGCTGCCGCACCAGCGTTCCCGGCATCCTCGCCGCCGGCGACGTGGCCCGGCACCACCACCCCGTCGCCGGCCGCCACCTCCGGGTCGAGCACTGGCAGAACGCGGTCCAGCAGGGGAAGGTCGCGGCGAGCACCATGCTCGGCGGCGACGCGGTCCACGACGAGATCCCCTGGTTCTGGTCGGACCAGTACGACTGCAACATCCAGTACGCGGGGTTCGCCGAGCCCTGGGACCGCCTCGTGGTGCGAGGCAGCCTCGAGGAGCGGAGGTTCACCGCCTTCCAGCTGCGCGAAGGACGGGTTGTGGCCGCGGTTGCCATCAACCAGGGACGCGACCTGCGCCGCACCGTGCCGCTGATCCGCGCCGGCGCGGTGGTCGACCCCGAGCGGCTCGCCGATCCCGGTGTCGACCTGCGCAGCCTCCTGACCCAGGCTCCTAGCGGGCCGCCGCGCGCCTGAGCGACCAGCCCCGCAGCGCCGTCGCGGCGCGGACCACCGACGGGTCGAGGTCGAGGCCGAGGGTGAGCGCGGTCACCCGGCCGCCCGCGCACTCCAGCTCGAGGGCGCCGAGGCTGGACTCGGCGACCTCTCCGCCGGGCACCGGCCACGCCACCTCGAGGTCGACGCGGGCCGCCACGGCGTCACCGCGGACCCGCGCCGCACAGAGGGTCTGACCCGGCACCAGGGTGGAGAGCCGGGTGAAGAGCTCGGCGGCGCTCAACGTGGTCGAGCCGTTCGCGGCGCTCAGCCGGACGGTGGGCGCGACCACCCGGCGGAAGCCGTCGAGGTCTCCGCCGTTGAGGTGGCGCACGACCTCGATCGCGAGCCGGTCGGGCGACAGGGCGACGGCCGCGGGCAGCTCGCGGGCGGCCATCCGCGGGGCGACCCGGCGGCCGAGCAGGGCGGCACCGCATGCCGGCCTGCCGTGTGCGCGGATCATCAGCTCATCCTCCACTTCCCCCGGCCCCTGGCCGGGTGGTGCGTGTCCATCGTGCGCCGCCCCCGGGGCCCGGACATAGAGGACAAGTACTCACTCTGACTACTCATTACGGCCACGGACGAGTACTCAGTGCCCAGGGGAAGACCGCGGCCCCGGTAGGATGGTTCTCGCCATGACCGGTACTCATCGTGACACCCCTCTCGTCGCCCGCGAGCCCCAGCTCCAGGAGCTCTGGCGGCAGGTGGCGAGCAGCGCCGAGAGCGGGCTTCGGGTCGCGGTGGTGCGCGGTCCCGACGGGATCGGCAAGACCCGGCTGCTCGAGGCCTTCGAGGAGCGGGCGCGGAGCAGCGGCGCGGCGGTGATCGCGGGTCGCTCCCCGCACCTGGGGAGGCATCCCTACGCCGCGCTGTCCGACCTCCTCGG
>VBHE01000195.1:0-559 GCA_005889515.1 Chloroflexota bacterium
CGACGGCGGCTCGGAGGGACGGGACGGTGGCGGTGGTCATGGGGGAGGGAGCGACGGCTGATCGGAGGCGACGGGGCCCGGTCCGCAGCGGCCGGGCCCCGCTCGTCACGACCGTTCCAACCTACGCAGCCCCGCCCGAGTCGAGGTGACGGCGCGGTGCGGACTCGGCAACCACATGTTCTCCACCCGCTGGCGCCGGAACCCGACTACCATCGACCCCCGCACCGTGGTTCATGGGAGGCACCGCGATGGCGACCATGGTCGAGAGCAGGGAGCTGTGGAACCCGTTCAGCGCCGCCAGCAAGGCCAACCTGCTGCGGGTGGTGCGCGAGGAGGCGGCCGGGCTGCTCGAGCTCGCCTCCGATCCCACGAGCTGGGAGTGCGGGACCGCCGCCGGCCACTGGCAGGTGCGTGACGTCGTCGGCCACATGGTCGACGTCACCGAGGCGTACCTCGAGCGCTTCGCCGGCACCCGGGCGGGCAGCGAGGTGCCGCCGCTGGCGACGCTCCGGGAGATGCCGCGGATCCTCGACGACCACGCCACCGCCTTCCGCTCGTC
>VBHE01000195.1:612-4751 GCA_005889515.1 Chloroflexota bacterium
TGGACCGGCCTCAACGTCACCCACGGGTACATGGGCCCGATCCCGGCGTTCTTCTACCCGACCTTCCACCTGGTCGACTACGCGATCCACGGCTGGGACATCCGCGAGGGGCTGCGGATCCCCCACGCGATGTCCGCGGACGCCGCCGACTTCCTGGTCCCGATCATGCCCATCCTCTGGCAGGCGACCTTCGACCCGGCACGCCTCGGCGACCGGCCCTGCGACGTCGGGGTCCGGGTCTCGGGTCGGAACGCGGCGACCCTGCGGTTCAGCTGCACCTCATCGGGGGTCACCTTCGAGGCCGGGGCGGTCGACGACCTCCCCGCCGTCCTCGAGTTCGACCCGGCCTCGCTGGTGCTCACCGCCTATGGCCGGATGCGCGGTGGCACCGCCTGCGGCGACCGTGCGATCGCAGCGCGCTTCAGCGGTCTCTTCCACGCGATCTAGGGGGAGGGTCCTCGTCGTCGATGTGGTGATCGCGCCGGTAGCGCACCATCCGCCGTTCGACGGGGCTGAGCCCGACGACGACGAGGAGAAGGAGCGCGGTGGTGCCGGCGGCGACCAGGAGAAGTCCGAGGCCGCAGAGCACGCCGATCGCGGCGTCCGCCCAGACGTCCGCCGCGGTCGTGACCCCGCGCACCCGGTCCCGGTGGAAGATGATCACCCCGGCGCCGAGGAAGCCGATCCCGCTGACGACCTGGGCGGCGATGCGGGCGACATCGGGTCGCGTCTGCAGGGCGCCGGGGGCGGCGAGCGCGCCGTAGCCCGCCACCGTGAAGGCCGCGGCTCCGAGCGCCACCAGGGCGTGGGTGCGCATCCCCGCGGGCTTGGCGAAGAGCTCGCGCTCGGCGCCGATCAGCAGGCCGAGCCCGGCGGCGAGCGACACCCGTGCGAGCAGCTCGGCGTCGGTGGGCAGGGACATCTCGATGTCGCTCCCGTCGGTCGGGCCGGCGCCCACCCGAGGATGGGCGGCGGCCGCTGAGGAGAGTGCGAGCGGACCTACAGCTCGTCGATGCTCTCGTGCCGGGTCACCCGGCCGGGGCGGTCGACGTAGGTGTCGGAGCGCCGGCGCGAGAGGTACCCGGGTCCGGCCCACGAGGACCAGACGGTGAGCGAGAGGAGGAGGCCGAGCGCCCCCACGACGATGAGGATCCAGCCCACGGTCCCGAGATCGACGGCACCACCGGAGTGGCCCCCGGTGATCACATGGGGGCTGACGGCGAACGCCAGGACGGCGCCCAGCGCGATCAGCACGATTCCCACCCCTATACCCATGTACGAAAACCTCCAATATAGATATCAATTTACATGATACCCCATAGGGCCTCGTCGGGGCGCCTGGGGGCCTCACGACCCCGACGGCGGGTTCGCGGATGGGCGGCGCCCTGAACCTCGGGGCTCGGGCTGCTGCTGGCGGGCCTCCTGACCGTCGCCGCCGTGCTGGTGCCCCGCCGGAGGTTACCGCCAGAGCTGACCGAGCCAGGTCAGGCCGTCACGTGCCTCCGCCGTCCACGCCTGCCAGCCGTGCGGGCCGGGGACGATCTCCGTCCGCAGCGGCGCCCAGCCCAGCCCCTGGACGGTGGCGATGAACCGCTGCGTGTCGGGGAGGAACTCGCTGTCCTGGGCGCCGCCGCCGAGGTACAGGGGAAGGCGCTGCGCGGCGGGGAGGGCGGGGGCGGTGATCTCGGGGCTGTTCGCGGTGCTCTGCGCCCCGAAGAGGTTGGTCGGCGCCATGAAGACCCCCCGGAGTAGCTCGCCACCCAGCTGAAGAGCCCGGGGGTGGTGCATGGCGATGTTCACCGCGCCGAAGCCGCCCGCGCTGAGCCCCGCGATGCCCCGGCGCGCGGCACCGAGGGTGCGGTATTGCGAGTCGATGGTCGGGATCAGGGTGTACACCAGCCAGGTCTCGACGGTGTCGCCGAGTGGCGTGTCCCCCCACCAGGAGTCGTCGGACACCACGCCCTGGTCGTCGGGGAACACCGCGATCACCGGTGGCAGCTGCCCGCTCGCGATCAGGCCGTCGAGCATCGCGGGCATGCCGCCCCCGCTGATCCAGCTCACCGCGTTGCCCGGCGAGCCGTGGAGGAGGTACACGACGCCGAACCGCGTCCCCGGGAGGGCCGCGTAGGCGCCGGGCACATAGGCGAGCACCCCGTGGCCGGCCAGGGTCGTGGTCACCACGTGTCCGGGGAGCGAGGTGGGCGCGGGCGTCGGCGGGGGCGGTGCGGGGGTCGGTGCCGGCGTCGGCACCACCACGAGCGGGGTGGCCACCACCGGCGTCGGTGTCGGGGTCGCGGTCGGGGTGGGCGCCGGCGTGGGCGACGCCGTCGCCGTGGGCGTCGCCTTCGGCCGTGCGACCCGGACGCCGTCGTCATGGGCGCGACCCGCGATCACCATCGAGGTGGCTCCCGTCGCCGCCACCGCCGCCACCGCTGGCGAGACCCACCAGCCGTCCCCGACCCCTCTTCACCGCGCCACACCTCAGACAACCACTGCGTGCGCGGATGCTGCGATCGGCTTCCTTTCAGCTCCCTTACAGGCGCGGCCCGCGGGACGATCGCGGCGCGGCGGTCACCGATCCGTGACGCCCGCCCGTCAGGGGTGCTGCGTCGACCTCGGCGACGGTGACGGCGTGGGCGAGGGCGACGGCGACGGCGATGCGTCCGGGGTCGGCGAGGGATGCTGATGGCCGTGTCCCGTCGGCGACGGCGAGGGTGACGGCGACGGCGATGGCGTGGGGGAGGGGGCCGCCGTCGGGGTCGGCGCCGGCCGCGGGGTCGGGCTCGGCGAGGGGCTCGGCGCCGGCCTGGGGGTGCGCGTGGGCGAGGGCGACGGCGATGGTGACGGCGATGGTGGCGGTGGCGCCGGCGCGTAGGGCGGCAGCGGCGGCGCCGACTGCATCGGCCCCAGGTCGGTGCCCCAGAGCGAGCCGAGCCAGCGCAGGCTGTGCACGATCTCGAGGCGCCAAGCCTCCCAGCCGTGGCCACCGGGGACGGTGTCGGTGCGCGACGCCGTCCAACCCATTCCCGACAGCTCGGCGACGAAGTGATGGTTGTCGGCGCCGAACTCGGTGTCCTGGTCACCGATCCCGATATACAGCGGCATCCGCGCGTCGCTGCCGACACGGCCGGCGGAGAGCGCGGGGGTGTTGGCGGCGGTGGTGGTGCCGAAGACGTCGTGCCGGCCGGTGAAGTAGCCGGAGTAGCTCGCCGCCCAGCGGAAGACGTCAGGGTGGTGGAGGGAGATGTTCACCGCGCCGAAGCCGCCCGCGCTGAGGCCGGCGATGCCCCGATAGCGCGCGCCGAGGGTGCGGTAGCGCGCGTCGACGGCGGGGACCACCGAGCCGACCACCCAGTCCTCGACGTGGTCGCCGCGCGCGCTGTCGCCCCACTCCGCGTCGCTGACCGCGGTGCCGTTGCCGTCGGGCATGGCGACGATCACCGGCGGGATCACCCCGCCGTCGATGAGCTGGTCGAGGACCTGGGGCAGCTGAGCGCCGGAACCGAGCCACTGGTCGGGCTTTCCCGGGTAGCCGTGGAGGAAGTAGAGGACCGGGTAGCGGCGGCTCTGGTCCCGTGCGTACCCGGCCGGCACGTAGACGAGGGTGGTGCGGCCGTCGACGGTCATGCTCTCGACCTGGCCGGTATGCTGGGCGCTCCCCGCAGCGGCCGCCGAGGCGGCGGCGACGCTCGCGGTCGCGCCCGCCCGTCGCTGGCCGGATCCGGCCGTGGCCGGCGCGTCCCCGGCCCCGCCGGTCCCCGCCGGCACGGCAGCGGAGCCGGGCCGGTGGGCCCCCTCGGCGAGCGGCGCGTTGCCGGCCTCGTCGTGAGCGGCGGTCACCGGAGTCGCGGTGTAGTCGTAGAGGTCGCTGATCGGCCCGTCCTGGACCGCGGTCATCGCCGGAGCCACCCCGATCGCGGCGAGCCCGACGCCGGCCGCGACCGCCGCCCAGGCGACCCGGCGCCTGCGCAGCAGCCCGATCAGGGCGGCGAGGTCGCTGCGGAGCAGCAGTCCGGTCGCCGCGCCGAGGCTCACGACCAGCAGCGCGAGCAGGATCATGCCGAGCGGCTGCATCACGAAGCCGCGCACGTCGACCCGCGCCGCGAGGCCGTCGGTGGGATGGGTCCGGCTTCCCCGGA
>VBHE01000196.1:0-4613 GCA_005889515.1 Chloroflexota bacterium
CTCGTCGCGCTCGAGGGCGCGTCGCAGATCCGCCGCGATCTCCAGGCGGTGGAGGACACCGCTCTGCATCCCCGGCTGGAAGAGCCGCGCGCGGTTCTTTCCGTCGGCCTTCGCCTCGTAGGTGGCAATGTCCGCGTGGCGGAGCAGGTCATCGCTCGCGAGCGCACCGGCCTGGTCGATCGCGACACCGATGCTCGCGGTGATCCACACCTCCGCCGCCCCCACGGTGATCGGCCGCCGGAGCGCGTCGAGGAGGCGATCGGCGAGCTGGCGCGCCTCCGCCGGGCCCGCTCCGTCGAGGAGCACCGCGAACTCGTCGCCGCCCATGCGCGCCGGGGTGTCGCCCGATCGCACCCCGTCCGCCAGGCGCTTGGCGATCTCGACGAGGACAGCGTCGCCGGCGCTGTGCCCGTGGGAGTCGTTGACCGCCTTGAAATCATCGACGTCGATGGTCAGCACGGCGATCGGCCCTTCATGACCGCGACCGCCCCGGAGCTGCGCGAGACGGCTGTGGAAGAGGGCTCGGTTGGCGAGCCCGGTGAGCACGTCATGGAAGGCCTGGTGGCGCAACTCCGACTCGAGGGTGACCCGGGTGGTGAGGTCGACGACGACGACGAGCCTGGCGTCGTGTCCATGGAACTCGAGGGGTTGGCTGTGCACCTCCGCGTGCACGGTCCGGCCGTCCTTGGCACGGTGCTCCCATGTGCCTGCCAGGAACTGCTCTTCCGCAGCCATGTGGCGGAGGAGCCGCTGACCCTCCGACAGGGTGCGGATGTCGGTGATCCGCATGGTGAGGAACTCCTCCCTCGAGTACCCGTAGCAGGCGATGGCGGCGTCGTTGACGGCGAGGAATGCCAGCGTCTCGCCGTCGTAGACCCACATCGGCTGAGGGTTGCGCTCGAAGAGTGCGCGGAATGCGGACTCGCTGCGCTCCACCTCGGCCTGCGAGAGCCGGTGATCCTCCTCGCTGGTCCGCCACACGTAGACGTTGGCCGCGGCGGCGGCGAGGACGAACCCGCCGTGGATGAACGCCCACCGCCATGGATGCTCGTAGGCGTCGAGATGGTCGTAGACGGTGGCCGGGAACAGAGCGCCCATGACGCCGTGCTGGACCACAACGAAGGCGAGCGCGAGGAGGAAGGGAACCCAGTCCTGGTAGAGGGAGAGCAGCGCCACCATGACGAAGAAGTGGAAGTGCGCCTCGATCACCCCGCCGGACAGGTGGACGAGCAGGGCGGCCGCCGTCATCAGGCCGAGAGCGCTCATCACCGAACGGAACGTCCGCCCACCCCGCGGCTGCGCCGCGGCGAGCCACATGACGGCCATGGGCGCCGTGTCGACGAGGCAGTGGAGGACGCCGTAGCCTCGGTACACACCGTAGACGGGCAGGCCGACGACATGGAGCCAGAGGACGGCGGTCATCACCCGATGGCGGGGCAGCCACCGGTCGTCCGCCAGTCCCCGCCCCTCGGGCAGGGTTCGGCGCAGCCACCCGCCGATGCGGCCGGGGAGCTGGGCGGCCAGCGAAGGAGCGGAGGTCGTGGTTCCGATCATGGGGTGATCCGAGTCCTCACCGTCCGCAGACTAGCGGCCCACCTGACCAGGCAGGTCACCTGCCGACCACAGACAGGTCGCAGGAGCAACGCGGCCCGGCCACGGCGCAGGGGAAAGCCCCGCCCCCATCTCAGAGGGCGGGGCCCGGGGGTGATGCAAGCCGGCCTGTAAGCCGGGTTCTGTCCCCGCCGCCTGTTCGAACCCCCGGCGGTGGGGGACGGCCATCCATCTGGAGCGCCGGTTGCCCGGCGCCTCGAGCGGCCACACCCGGGGTCGGGGACGAGCAGCCCCTGGAGCGACGAGCGCTCCGCCCCTGTTCGGCCTTGCTCCGGGCGGGGTTTACCTGGCCGGCCGGTCACCCGGCCGCCGGTGGGCTCTCACCCCACCATTTCACCGTTGCCGCGGCGCCGAGCACCGTGGCTGTGTTTTTTCTGTGGCACTCTCCTTCGGGTCACCCCGACTGGGCGTTACCCAGCGCCCTGCTCTGTGGAGCCCGGACTTTCCTCGAGCGGACGAGCCGCCCGCGGCCGTCCGGCCGGCTTGCGGATCCGAGTCTACCCGTGCGCCGGGAGCGCGATCGGCGGGTCGAGACCGAGCCGATCTTGGCGCCCGCACAACCACCCGTACAGATGTTCGCGTTGACGGGTGGGGAATGCACTGCTAGTCTTCCGCTTCGAAGTGGTTAAAAGTGGTGAAGAGTGGTGAAGTCGACCTGCCGCCTCTCGACCCCTCCGACGCCCCCGTGGCCGCCGGTGGGGCCTGACACGCCGTGGTCGGCTCCTATCGCCACGGCGTCGACGCCAAGGGACGCGTCGCCATCCCCGCGAAGCTCCGCGGCGGACTGCCCGAGGGCAGCATGCTCGCCCGGGGCGTGGAGCGCCGGCTCGTGATCTGGCCGCCCGACGAGTGGGATGCGATGTGCCGCAGGATGCGCGCCGAGCGCAGCGGGCCCGATCTGCGCGGCTGGGAGCGTTCTCACTTCGCCAACACCCGTCAGGTCGAACTCGACGCGCAGGGCCGCCTGCTCCTCGACGCCGAGAACCGGCGCTACGCGGGGATCGAGGACCGCTGCGTCTTCGTCGGCCTCGGCAACCGTGTCGAGCTCGTCGGCGAGGCGATCTGGGACGCCGAGGAGGCGGCCATGACGCCGGAGCGCTTCACCGAGCTCTACGACCTCGCCACCGGCGCCGCGCCGGCGGCGACCACGCCGACCGCGTGAGCGGACGGCACACGTTCCGAGACTTCACCTACCGTGGTCCTCATGTCGACCGTGGCAGACCTGGGGACCCCCGATCACGCCACGTCCGGAGTCCCGCCTGAGGGGCACCGGCCGGTCCTTCTACACCCCCTCATAGAGAGCCTGCAGCCCAGACCGGGGCAGGTGTTCGTCGACGGCACCCTCGGCGCCGGCGGCGTCACCGCCGCGCTGTTGGAGCGCGTCCGTCCCGGTGGCCGCGTCATCGCCATCGACCGCGACCCCGCGGCGCTGGCCGGCGCGCGCCGGCGCCTCGCCGCCGCCGGGGACTCCCTGATCCTCGTGCACGGCGACTTCGCCGACCTGTCCGAGCACCTCGCCCAGCTCGGCATCGCCGCGGTCGACGGCGTGACCCTCGACCTCGGCATCTCCTCGCTGCAGCTCGACGACCCCGCACGCGGATTCGGCTTCCGCCACGACGGCCCACTCGACATGCGCATGGATCCCACCGCGGGGACGCTCACCGCCGCCGACATCGTCAACGGGTGGGGTGAGGCCGAGCTCGCAGCGCTGATCCGTCGGTACGGGGAGGAGCGCTTCGCCCGCGGCATCGCCGCCGCCGTCGTCCGGGCTCGTCGCGAGCATCCGCTGACCGCCACCGGCGAGCTCCGCGAGACCGTCGAGCGTGCGGTGCCACGCCGCTACTGGCCGAAGCGGATCCACCCCGCCACCAAGACCTTCCAGGCGCTCCGCATCGAGGTCAACCACGAGCTCGAGAGCCTGGAGCGGGGGTTGCAGGCAGCCATCGACGCACTCCGGCCCGGTGGGCGTGTTGGGGTCATCGCCTTTCACTCCCTCGAGGACACCCTTGTCAAGAACGCACTCCACGTCGCAGCTCTGAACTGTGTCTGTCCACCCCAGCAGCCCATCTGCACCTGCGCCCACCGGGCCACCCTCTTCCTCCACACCCGCAAGGCGATCAAGGCGGACGCCGCCGAGCTCGCCGCCAACCCCCGCTCGCGCTCGGCGCGGCTGCGGGTCGCCGAGCGGCTCGACACCGGTCTCTGAGACCCGGCGGCCGGGTCGCGGCCGGCCTCCCTCCACGTCCCCGCCACCGTCCCGCCCTCGTCTCCATCCACGTCCCAGCGGAGAACCCGCGGCCGTGACCGCCCCAGCGATTCCCTCCCAACTCGACGACGACACCTTCGACGCCTTCGCCGACGGCCGCCCCGTCCAGGACGTGCCCGACGGGCTCGAGCCCGCCGGCCGGCGCTCCCGCCGTCGCCGTGGCGGCGGTCCGCGCACGCCCCTGCCGCTGCTGCCATTCATCCTGCTGGTGGCGGTGATCGGCATCGCCTACGTCGCCCAGTCGGCGCACCTCACCCAGGCGCTGCGCGACGAGAACAGCCGCCTCGGTGACGAGCTCGACCGGCTGCGCGCGGGGTCGAGGATCGGCGCCGCCGCCCAGGCGATGGGGATGCGGCCGCCGTCGAAGTGGGCCTACGTCGCCGCGGTTCCGCCCCCGGTCAGCGCCCCCGCCGCCCCGGCGCCGCTGGGCCGTCCCGCCGGCGGCGACGCCATGGAGCGGCTGGTCGCGGCGCTGCGGGGCAGCTTCGGCACCGACGAGGCGGAGGCGGCGGCGCCATGAGCTTGCTCATCAGTTGGGGCGGGGTGAGCGGAGGCGGCTCTGCCGCCGCAGCGAGGGGGGGGACACCCCCTCTGAGAAGATGACCGAGCGCCGCGGCGCACCGCCCCCGCGCCGCGCTGTGCGCGGCTGGTTCGTCGCCGAGGCCCCGAACTTCCGGGCGCGCGGGTTCTGGCTGCTGCTCGGCTTCGCGGCGATGACGGTGGTGCTCTCGCTGCG
>VBHE01000196.1:4623-5131 GCA_005889515.1 Chloroflexota bacterium
CCGACGTGCAGGTGCGCCAGCACAACAGCCTCGCCGCAGCGGCCGCCCGGCAGCACGGCATCGACATCACCCTGCGCGCCCACCGCGGCCGGATCCTCGACCGCGACGGCTCGCTGCTCGCCGGCGACGTGCCCGTGTACAGCATCTTCGCCGACCCCGGGGTGATCCCCCCCGACCAGCGCCACACCGTCGCCGAGCAGGTCGGGCCGCTGCTCGGCATGGGTCCGTCGCACCTGGAGTCGCTGATCAGCGAGCCGGGTCGGTTCGTCTACCTGGCGCGCCGCGTCGACGAGTCGGTGGTCACCCGGCTGCGCTCGCTCAAGCTCTACGGCATCGGCATCATCCCCGAGGACGAGCGCGTCTACAGTCCCTCACCGCTGTCCGGGGTCTCCTTCGCCAGCAACCTGCTCGGCTTCGTCGACCACGACGGTCACGGCCAGTACGGCATCGAAGCGAAGTACGAGCCGGTGCTGCGTGGCCAGGACGGCATCGAGTCGACGCTGCGCGA
>VBHE01000196.1:5257-5732 GCA_005889515.1 Chloroflexota bacterium
CCACCGACAGCCAGGCGGAGTCGGGGACGATCATGGTGATGGACACCCACACCGGGGCGATCCGCGCCTGGGCCGACTATCCCTCCTACGACGCCAACCACTACTCGCAGAGCGACATCGGCCTCTTCCGCGACAGCGCGGTGGACTACCTGTACGAGCCCGGCTCGGTGATGAAGGTGGTCACCTTCGCGGGCGGGCTCGACCACCACGTCCTCACTCCGGACCAGACCATCAACGAGTCGCAGCAGACCATCGGCGGCTTCCTCATCCACGACTGGGACAACCGCTCCCACGGAAAGGTCACCTTCCAGTGGGTGCTCGACGACTCGCTGAACAACGGCGCCATCGAGGTGATGCGCCGGCTGGGGAAGGACCCCTACTACCAGAACCTCCTCGCCTTCGGGATCGGCTCACCGACCGGCATCGACGTCGCCGGCGAGGTCAACCAGCCGCTGCGGCAGCAGCGGGTGTGGAC
>VBHE01000197.1 GCA_005889515.1 Chloroflexota bacterium
CAGTGGGAGCGGCGCATCGCGGCGATCGGCAACGAGAAGGGTGAGACCGTCTTCGAGCAGCGTGACTGCGAGGTCCCGGCCTTCTGGTCGCAGATGGCCACCAACGTGGTGGTGAGCAAGTACTTCCGCGGTCCCCTCGACACCCCCCGCCGCGAGACCAGCGTCCGCCAGGTGATCTCCCGGGTCTGCGACACCATCGCCGCCTGGGGCCTCGAGGGCGGCTATCTCGCCGGGCCCGAGAACGCCCGCGCCTTCCAGGACGAGCTGACCCACCTGGTGCTCCACCAGCGGATGTCCTTCAACAGCCCGGTGTGGTTCAACGTCGGCGTCCTCGGCACCCGCCCCCAGGCCTCGGCGTGCTTCATCAACAGCGTCGAGGACACGATGGACTCGATCCTGAAGCTGGCGCACACCGAGGGCATGCTCTTCAAGTACGGGAGCGGCACCGGCACCAACCTCAGCCCGATCCGCTCCTCCCAGGAGGCGCTCGCCGGGGGCGGGGCCGCCAGCGGGCCGGTCTCCTTCATGCGCGGCTTCGACGCCTTCGCCGGGGTGATCAAGTCGGGCGGCACCACCCGGCGCGCCGCGAAGATGGTCATCCTCAACGCCGACCATCCCGACATCCGCGACTTCATCACCTGCAAGGTGACCGAGGAGCGCAAGGCCTGGGCGCTCATCGACGCCGGCTACGACGGCGCCTTCACCGGCGAGGCCTACAGCTCGATCTTCTTCCAGAACAGCAACAACTCGGTGCGAGTCACCGACGACTTCATGCGCGCGGTGATCGAGGACCGCGACTGGCACCTGCGCGCGGTGACCGACTCCGACCGAATCCTCGCCACCGTCAAGGCGCGGGAGCTGATGCGGCTCATGGCGGAGTCGGCGCACCAGTGCGGCGACCCCGGCGTGCAGTACGACACCACCGTCAACGACTGGCACACCTCGGCGAACTCGGGGCGGATCAACGCGAGCAACCCCTGCAGCGAGTACATGTACCTCGACGACTCGGCCTGCAACCTCGCATCCCTCAACCTCATGACCTTCCTCCGCGAGGACGGCACCTTCGACGTCGCCGGGTTCCGCCACGCGGTCTCGATCACCATCACCGCGATGGAGATCCTGGTCAGCAACGCCAGCTATCCGACCGAGAGGATCGCCGCCAACAGCGAACGCTTCCGCCCGCTCGGCCTGGGGTACGCGAACCTCGGCGCGCTCCTCATGGCCCGGGGCGTCCCCTACGACTCCCCGCAGGGACGCGAGCTCGCCGCGTGCGTCACCGCGACCATGACCGGCGAGGCCTACGCCCAGTCGGCGCGCATCGCCCGCGAGGTGGGCCCCTTCGCCGGCTACCCGGAGAACCGCCAGCCGATGCTCCGGGTCATCGGCAAGCACCGCGAGGCCGCGTACCGGATCGCCGACGACCACGTCGAGACCCAGCTGCTCACCGCCGCACGCCGCGCCTGGGACGAGGCCCACGAGCTCGGCGCGGTGCACGGCTACCGCAACGGCCAGGCGACGGTGCTCGCGCCGACCGGCACCATCGGCTTCATGATGGACTGCGACACCACCGGGGTCGAGCCCGACATCGCGCTCGTCAAGTACAAGAAGCTGGTCGGCGGCGGGATGCTGAAGATCGTCAACCGCACCGTGCCGCTGGCGCTTCGCCGGCTCGGCTACGGGGAGGCGGCGGTCAAGGACATCGTCGCCCACATCGACGCCAAGGACACCATCGAGGGCGCCCCCCACCTGCGCGAGGAGGACCTCGCCGTCTTCGACTGCGCCTTCAAGCCCGCCGGCGGCGCCCGCTCGATCGCCTGGCAGGGGCACGTGCGGATGATGGGCGCGGTGCAGCCGTTCCTCAGCGGCGCGATCTCGAAGACGGTGAACATGCCGCAGGAGGCGAGCGTCGACGACGTCGAGCGCGCCTACGTCGACGCCTGGAAGATGGGGCTCAAGGCGCTCGCCATCTACCGCGACGGCAGCAAGCGCAGCCAGCCGGTGGGCACCACCGTCGAGAAGACCACCGGCGCCAAGAAGACCGCCGACCGACCGCTGCGCAGGCGCCTCCCCGCCGAGCGCCAGGCGGTGACCCACAAGTTCGAGATCGGCGGCCACGAGGGCTACATCACCGTCGGCCTCTACGAGGACGGCGCCCCCGGCGAGATCTTCGTGAAGATGGCGAAGGAGGGGTCGACGGTCAGCGGCCTCATGGACAGCTTCGCGACCGCGATCTCACTCACCCTGCAGTACGGCGTTCCGCTCAAGGTCCTGGTGGACAAGTTCTCGCACAGCCGCTTCGAGCCCAGCGGCTACACCGGCAACCCCGAGATCCCCATCGCCAAGTCGATCATGGACTACATCTTCCGCTGGCTCGCCTCGCGCTTCCTGCCGTGGGAGGAGCGCGACGCCCTCGGCATCATCCGCCGCGACGGCACCGAACCCGGCGACGAGCCCGAGGTGGAGACGCGCATCGCCCCTGCACCGGCGATTGGCGCGTCCGCGCGGCAGGAGGTGCCGGTGGTGAGCCGCACCGCGCCGACCGCCTTCCTCAACCAGGAGGACGCCCCGTCGTGCAGCGACTGCGGTAGCCTCATGGTCCGCTCGGGCGCCTGCTACAAGTGCCTCAACTGCGGAGGCACGAGCGGCTGCAGCTGAGCCTGGTCGCCCCGGGAGCTGGGCGACGGGGCGGGCCCGTGGGACCCGCCCCGTCGCAGCGCCTGAGCCGCCTGCTAGCAGTTCTGGAGGAGGACCGAGGTGAGGCAGCCGCCGAGCGAGAGCGAGCCGCTCGAGGAACCGCCCGAGGTCGAGGTGGACCCGGTGATGGAGGTGCTGCCGCTCAGGCCCTGAACGACGCCCGTCACCGTGCCGCTGAGCTGGCTGACCGCGCCGCCGGCGGTGTCGGTGAGGGTGTCGGTGACCGGCGCGAGGCCGCCGCTCGGAAGCGTCAGGGGCGCCGACTGCACGACCTGGGTCACGTGGGTGACCGCCTGGTGGAGCGCTGCGGGCGCGTGGTCGGTGATCGCGTCCACCGTGCCGGCGACGTGCCCGGCGGCGTCCGTCACCGCGTCGGCGGCGTGGGCGGCCTGGTCGTGGACGGCCTCGGTGTGCCCGACGGCCTCGCCGGCGATCTGCCCGGCGTGGTCGAGGATCGAGTCCGGTGCGTAGGCGATCGCGAGGAGCCGCTGCAGGAAGGATGTGGCGCCGTCGCCGCCGATGACGAGCTCACCGGCGCACTGGAGGATGTCGGTCGCGCCACCGGCCGAGACCTGGAGGAAGCCCTGGTCGCCGGCGCCGGCGATGCCGAGGGTGCAGCCGAGGCCGGGGAGGATGAGACCCGGCAGGCCGCCGCCGTTGCCGTTGCCGCCGCCGTTGCCGTTGCCGCCGCCGTTGCCGTTGCCGCCGTGGCTCTTCTCGTCGCCGTTCCCGTGGGAGTTGGCGTGGCTGTCGCCCTGGCCGTGGACGTCGCCGTTGTTCTGGCCGCCGGAGCTCGAGCTCGCGCCCTGCCCGGGATCGGTGGTCGCCGCGTGCACACCGCCGGCGAGGATCAGAGTCGCCGAGAGCGCGCCGCCGACCGCGGCGGATCCGATGGCGAGGCCCAGCTTGCGTCCGAACATGGTGGTGCGTCCTTTGGTGGCGATGCCCACCGGGGCAACCGGAGAGAGGCCGGCTGGGTGGAGACGACGCCGGCCGGGGTTCTCCTGCGGTTCCCGGGATCTCGTCACCCGCGGAGAACGGGGTCCGTTACAGAGATGACGTTTGTGGCGGGCGAACGCCGCACGCTGTCGTCCGACGGACGTCGCGAGTCACCCGGTCCGTGGTCACGCGGCCGATCCCGAGGAATCGCACGACATCCTCGCCGTCGGAGGCGAGCGCTGATGTCACCTCCTCGGCGAGCGGCTCGAACGGCGTCACCTCGACGGCGGCGCCGGCGAGGCGCCACAGAGCGACGCCGCGGCCTGCGGCGAGCACGAAGGGTCGGAAGAGCCCGCCGCTCACCACCCGCGGCTCGTGGGGACCGAGGATCGGCTCCCGGGTCGCCCAGCCGTGGAGCACCGGGTCGAAGGCTCCGAGCAGCCGCGGCGCGGGCAGCACGTCCCCACCAGGACGCCCCGCGAGGT
>VBHE01000198.1 GCA_005889515.1 Chloroflexota bacterium
CAATGGGTGTCGTTTCGGTCGATAGTCATGTTTGGGGCTCTTGGGGGCGTGTTTGAGCCGGGGGGGAGGCCCTCCCCCCCGGTTCAAACCGCCACCGACAAGGGCCCGTCATCGCGGCCTCAGGTGCAACACGTGGGCCGCCTGCCCGGCGGCGGGGTCGAGGCGCACGTAGTTGGCGGCGCCGTGCCAGATGTACGTCGTGTCCGTCAGCTCGTCGTGGGCCTCGAAGGGCCGGTCGTCGGGGACGCCGAGGGCGCCGAGGTCGATCCAGGTCGTTCCCTCGCGCACGTTGACCGGGTCGAGGTTCACCACCACGAGGAGCACGTCGGAGCGGGCGTCGTCGCTGCGCGAGAAGCAGAGCAGGGCGTCGTTGGAGACGTGGTGGAGGCGCAGGGTGCGCAGCTGCGAGACCGCGCCACAGTGCCGCCGCCGGATCCGGTTGACGCGGCTGATCAGCGGCGCGAGCGAGCCCGCCCGGGCCCAGTCGCGCGGACGCAGCTGGTACTTCTCGGCGTCGAGGTACTCCTCGCTGCCGCTGCGCACCGGGGTGTTCTCGAAGAGCTCGTATCCCGCGTACATGCCCCAGGAGGGACAGCTCAGCGCCGCCAGCACCATGCGCAGCCGGAACGCGGGTGGCCCGCCGTGCTGCAGCACCTCGTGGAGGATGTCGGGCGTGTTGACCCAGAAGTTGGGGCGGAACCAGTCGACCTTCTCGGTCTGGGAGAGCTCGGTGAGGTACTCGGTGAGCTCCTGCTTGCTGTTCCGCCAGGTGAAGTAGGTGTACGACTGGGTGAAGCCGACCTTCGCGAGCCGCTCCATCACCCGCGGCCGGGTGAAGGCCTCGCTGAGCAGGATCACCTCGGGGTTGCGTGCGCGCAGCTCGGGGATGACCCACTCCCAGAAGGTCAGGTGCTTGGTGTGAGGGTTGTCCACCCGCAAGACACTGACCCCGTGGTCAATCCAGTAGAGCATCACATCGCGGAGCGCGACGAAGAGCGCGTCGCGATCGTCGGTGTCGAAGTTGACCGGGTAGATGTCCTGGTAGCGCTTGGGCGGGTTCTCCGCATAGCGGATGGTGCCGTCGGAGCGATGCCGGAACCACTGGGGGTGCTCGCGCACCCAGGGGTGGTCGGGGCTGCACTGCACCGCGAAGTCGAGCGCCACCTCGAGCCCGCAGCCGCGGGCGCGCTCGACGAAGGCGTCGAAGTCGGCGATGCTCCCGAGGTCGGGGTGCACCGCGGTGTGGCCGCCCTCCTCCGAGCCGATCGCCCAGGGGCTGCCGACGTCACCGGGGAGGCACTCGAGGGTGTTGTTCGGGCCCTTGCGGAAGGTGGTGCCGATCGGGTGGATGGGCGGCAGGTAGACGATGTCGAAGCCCATGTCCGCGATCGCCGGCAGCCGCTGCGCCGCGGAGGCGAAGGTTCCGCCCCGTGGCGGGACCGCGCCCTCGGAACGCGGGAACATCTCGTACCAGGCGCTGAAGGTCGCCAGCGGCCGGTCGACGAAGAGCCGGTAGGGCCCGGCCACGGTCGCCCGCGAGCGGTCGGCGGTCCGCCGCATCAGCTCCAGCGCCTCGGGAGCGGCCGCGGCGGCGAGCCGGGCGCTCACCGACGCGTCCGAGCGCAGCGCCGCGGCGAGGCCCTCGAGGGCCTTGCGGTCGGCGGCCCGCAGGCCGTCGCCGGAGCCCTGGCGGTCGACGATCTGGGCGCCGTCCTCGAGCTCGACGGTCACGTCCTGGCCGGCCTCGATGCGCAGCCGCAGGTCGCGGGCCCAGCTGCCGTAGACGTCGGGCAGCCCGACCACCTCGAACTCCCAGGGACCGACCGCCTTGGGGACGATCAGCCCCCGCCAGTGGTCGTTGCCCACCGGCTCGAGCGCGACCTCGGTGCGCTTCGGGGCGGCCCGCCCGCGCGGCGGCGGCCCGTGGCGCACCACCGCCATGAGCTTGTCGTGGCCGTCGGCGAAGATGTCGGCGCTGACCTCGAGCGGCTGTCCGGCCGCGGCCTTCGCCGCGAACCGCCCGCATTCGACGGTGGGGCGCACCGCCTCGATGATCACCCGGTACTCGGTAGTGCTGCCCGCCATGACAGGGATCCTATCGGGCGTGCACCGACCCCTGTGGGGGCTCCGCCGCACGGTTCGCACCACCTCGGAGCCGCGTCCGGTGTCCGGAATCCACTAATGTGAACGCGCGTCCGCGTTCAGGGGGTGATCGCGCATGCCCGGCCGCGGGCGGGGTCTTCTGGTGGCCTGTGGAGTCGCCGCGCTGTGGCTCGGCATGCCGGGGACCGGTGCGGTGGTGCCGCTGCGCACCGCCGCCGTCCTGCCGGCGCCCGGGCACATCGTCCCCCACCTCCCGCGGCCTGCCGCCCGGGCGGCGCCGGCGCCGGAGCCCGACGCGAGCCGGGCGCTCGGCTCGGTGCTCGCCGCGAGCATGGCGCCGCCGCCCGGCCGGCCACGCTGGGTGCCCGAGGAGCCCGTCTACGCGCTGTTCACCGCCTCGAACCTCCCCGTGAAGATGGCCGACGGCGTCGTCCTCCGGGCCAACGTGCTCTTCCCCGCCGACCCCTGGACGGGCGTGCCCGCGGTGGGGAGCTTCCCGGTCCTGCTCACCCAGACGCCCTATGGCAAGGCCTTGAGCGGGCCCGAGCCCGACCTCGTCCGGCGGGGCTTCATCGAGGTGATCGCCGACGTGCGCGGCACCGGCGACTCCCACGGCCAGTTCGGGCTGCTCGACCCCGCGCAGATCTCCGACGGGGTGACCCTGGTGCGCTGGGCGGCCGCGCTGCCCCACTCCAACGGCAGGGTCGGTCTCTTCGGCGGCTCGTACCTGGGGATCAACCAGCTGCTGACCGCCGCGGCGGTGGGGCCCGACTCCCCGCTCAAGGCGATCTTCCCGGCGGTCGCCGCGAGCGACGTCTACCGCGACATGGCGGTGATGGGGGGCATCCCCGACGCCGAGTTCTCCGGCTACTTCCTCGGTCTCACCGCCGGGATGAACGCCGCCCTCCCGCTGAAGGAGGGAACCGCCGCCGGCGCCGACCAGGGAACGCCGGCGGAGATGACGACCGTCGAGAAGGATCACCTCTCCGGCGACTTCCACGCGACCTACCTCACCAATCTCCTGCAGGGCGGCGATCTCGCCTACGACGGCGGCTACTGGGCCGCGCGGCGCCCCCAGAGCGTCCTCGGTGCGATCGTCGCCAATCGCATCCCCGCGTACCTCGTCGGCGGCTGGCGCGACATCTTCCAGCGCGGGGAGCCGCTCAACTACACCGGGCTCCAGAACGCGTGGGCGGGCAGGCCGGTCGAGGCGGCGATGCGTCCCGACCAGCCGGTGACCGGCCGTTACCAGCTCCTGATGGGGCCCTGGTACCACGGGAACGTCGGCCAGGGCGTCAACCTCACCCTTCTCGAGCTGCAGTGGTTCGACACCTGGCTGCGCGGCGAGCCCACCGGGGTCGACCGCACTCCCACGCCCCTCCACATCTACGAGGTGGGCGGCGACCGCTACGTCGAGGCCTCCCACTGGCCGCTGCGACAGGCGCACCCCGAGCGTCTCTACCTGAGCCAGGGCCGGACCGGAGTCGCGCCGTGGTCGCTCAACGACGGGAGCATGACCGTCGCGCCGCCCGCCCTCGGCGCCGACCCGGTCGCCTTCCAGGGGGCGTCGACCCTCTTCGCCACCTCGACGAGCCCGGACGCGGAGTTCGTCGTCACCGTCGAGGACGTCGGCGCGGACGGTGTCTCAACGCCGCTCACCCAGGGGGCTCTGCTCGGCTCGCTCCGCGCCGTCGACGCCGGCAGCTGGGCCGCGGCGGACGGCGGGCTGCTGCTCCCCCACCACCCCCTGACCCGCCCCTCGGAATCACTGCTGACGCCGGGTCAGATCACCCGCTTCGACATCGAGGTCTACCCCGTGTACGCGCTGATCAGGAAGGGGCACACCTTCCGGCTCACGATCGCGACCTCGGACACCCCCCACCTGGTGCCGACCCCCGAGCAGCTGGCCCACCTCGCCGGCGGCGTCTACAAGGTGGTCCACGGGGGCTCGGCTGCGTCCTACGTCGAGCTCGACCTCGCCGACTGA
>VBHE01000199.1:0-5650 GCA_005889515.1 Chloroflexota bacterium
CGGGCGCCGAGGTCCTTGGCGCGATGGATGTCGTCGCGGTAGTAGCTGTTGCCGCCGTCGATGACGGCATCCCCGGCCTCCAGACGCGTGGCGAGGTCGTCGATGGTCCGCCCGGTGAGCGCCGCCGGGACCATGATCCACGCCGCCCGCGGCGGCCTCAGCCGCGCGACGAACTCGTCGAGCGACCGGGCGCCGACCGCCCCCTCCTCCTCGAGCCGGCGCACGGTGTCGGGATTGACGTCGAATACGACACACTCGTGCCCATGACGCATCAGCCGGCGCACCAGGTTGGCGCCCATCCTGCCCAGGCCGATCATGCCCAGCTGCATCGCTGATCCTCCGGTGTGGGTGCCATCGCCGTTTGTCGTTGCATCATGCCAGCGGCCGCTTCGCGGATGACGGGAGGACCGGGCGCCTGCGTGGGACTGCCGGCGGCGGTGGTCGCCCTCCTCTTCGACCTCGACGGGGTGCTCACGAAGACGGCGAGGGTGCACTTCGCCGCCTGGAAGCAGATGTTCGACGGCTACCTGCGCGATCGCGCGCGGCGGCTCGGCGAGCCCTTCGTCCCCTTCACCCAGACCGACTACAACGAGTACGTCGACGGACGTCCGCGTGCCGACGGCGTGCGCGCGTTCCTCGCCTCGCGGGGCATCACCCTCCCCGAGGGCACGCCCGAGGACCCCGCCGACGCCGAGACCGTCGCCGGGCTGGCGGCGCGCAAGAACCCGCTCTTCCTGAAGCTCGTCCACGAGCACGGCGTCGAGGTGTACCCGGGCTCGGTGGAGTACGTGCGCGCCGCCCGTGACGCGGGGCTGCGCCTCGCGGTCGTCTCGTCGAGCGCGAACTGCCGCGAGATCCTCGCCGCGGCGGGGATCGAGGACCTCTTCGAGCAGCGCATCGACGGCGTCGTCGCCCGCGAGCGCGGGCTGCGCGGCAAGCCCGCACCCGACACCTTCCTCGAGGGGGCGCGCGCGCTCGGCGTCGAGCCCGCGCGGGCCGCGGTCTTCGAGGACGCGACCGCCGGCGTCGAGGCGGGGCGGGCCGGCGGCTTCGGCTTCGTGGTCGGGGTCGACCGCGTCGGCCACGCCGAGGACCTGCTCCACCATGGAGCCGACATCGTCGTCACCGACCTCTCCGAGCTGGAGCGCGCGCCGTGATCCCACATCCCGCCTTCGCCGTCGATCCCTGGGCGGTCGTCGAGACCGCGCTCGACCTCGGCGTCCTCGCCCAGGCCGAGTCCGTCTTCGCCCTCTCCAACGGGCACATCGGGCTGCGCGGCAACCTCGACGAGGGCGAGCCCCACGGGCTTCCCGGCACCTATCTCAACGGCTTCTACGAGATCCGTCCCCTGCCCTACGCCGAGGCGGGCTACGGCTATCCCGAGGACGGTCAGACGATCGTCAACGTCACCAACGGCAAGATCTTCCGGCTGCTCGTCGACGACGAGCCCTTCGACATCCGCTACGGACGGCTGCTCGCGCACGAGCGCGTCCTCGACCTCCGCGGCGGGGTGCTCCGCCGCCGGGCGGAGTGGGAGTCGCCGGCGCGGCGCCGGGTGAACGTCTCCTCGGTGCGCCTGGTGTCGTTCGTGCAGCGGTCGATCGCGGCGATCGCCTACGAGGTCGAGGCGGTCGACGCCGGGGTGCGGATCGTGGTGCAGTCCGAGCTCGTGGCCAACGAGGAGATGCCCCCGATGTCGCGCGATCCGCGCGCGGCGGCGGCGCTGGCTGCGCCGCTGCAGTCGGAGCAGTTCTACTCGAGCGAGCTGCGCGCCGTGCTCTCCCACACCACCCGGGCGAGCGGCCTGCGGATGTCGGCGGGGATGGACCACGAGATCGTCTGCGAGCAGCGCTACGGCACCAGGATCGAGACCCGCGAGGATCTCGCCCGCCTCACCGTGACCACCGACCTCGAGCCCGGGCAGCGGCTGCGCATCGTCAAGTTCCTCGCCTACGGCTGGTCGAGCCGCCGATCCCAGGCCTCGATCCGCGACCAGGTCGCCGCCGCCGTCGCCGAGGCGCAGCACACCGGCTGGGACGGGCTGGTGGCGAGCCAGCGCGGGTACCTCGACGACTTCTGGCGGTGCGGCGACGTCGAGCTCGACGGGGACTCCGAGCTCCAGCAGGCGGTGCGCTTCGCCCTCTTCCACACCCTGCAGGCGGGCGCGCGCGCGGAGCGGGCTACGACGGCCACGCCTTCTGGGACACGGAGTCCTTCGTGCTCCCGGTGCTCACCTACACCTCGCCGCCCGCCGCCGGGGACGCGCTGCGCTGGCGCCACTCGATCATCGACCTCGCCCGCGAGCGCGCCCGCCAGCTCACCTTCCAGGGCGCCGCCTTCCCCTGGCGCACCATCCGCGGCCACGAGTGCTCGGCGTACTGGCCGGCGGGGACCGGTGCCTTCCACGTCAACGCGGACATCGCCGACGCCGTCGCCCGCTACGACGCCGCCTCCGAGGACGACGACTTCATGCGCGAGGCGGGGACCGAGCTGCTCGTCGAGACCGCACGGCTGTGGCGCTCGCTCGGCCACCACGACACCGAGGGGCTGTTCCGCATCGACGGGGTGACCGGTCCCGACGAGTACAGCGCCATCGCCGACAACAACGTCTACACCAACCTCATGGCGCAGCGGAACCTGCGCGCCGCGGCGGAGGCGGCCGAGCGCTTCCCCGACGCCGCCGCGAGGCTCGGCGTGGACCACGAGGAGACCGCGGGCTGGCGCGACGCGGCGAAGACGATATTCGTCCCCTACGACGAGCGGCTGCGCGTGCACCCGCAGTCGGAGGGCTTCACCAACCACCAGGTCTGGGACTTCGCGAAGACACCGGAGGAGAACTATCCGCTGCTCCTCCACTACCCGTACTTCGACCTCTACCGCAAGCAGGTGGTCAAGCAGGCCGACCTGGTGCTCGCGATGCACCTGCGCGGCGACTTCTTCAAGGACGACGACAAGGCGCGCAACTTCGCCTACTACGAGGCGCTGACCGTGCGCGACTCCTCGCTCTCGGCGTGCACCCAGGCGGTGCTCGCCGCCGAGGTCGGCCACCTCGAGCTCGCCTACGACTACTTCGCCGAGGCCGCGCTCATGGACCTCGACGACCTCGAGCACAACACCGCCGACGGCGTCCACATCGCGTCGCTGGCCGGCACCTGGATCGCCGCGGTCGCCGGCTTCGGCGGCATGCGCGACCACAACGGCCGGCTCACCTTCGCGCCCCGGCTGCCGCCGGCGCTGAGCCGGATGGCCTTCGGCGTCGACTTCAAGGGGCGCTGGCTGCGGGTCGAGGTGACCCAGGAGCAGGCGCGCTACCGGCTGCAGTCCGGGGACCCGCTCGAGACCGCCCACCACGGCACGCCGATCACCGTCGCCGGCGACGCCGACACCGTGCTCCCCATCCCCGAGGCCCCGGGGCGGCACCGCCCGACCCAGCCGCGGGGCCGGCAGCCGGCGCGGCGCCGCCCCCCGCTCCGGTGGGTCGCACCCGACACTCCGGTACCATCCGTCTCGTCAGTGAACCCACCCCGGCCGGAGGGCACGAAGACGTGAGGTACGCGGAGGGACCCACCACCGAGGCGGTGGTCCACGTCGACGCCCCGCCGTCGGCGGTGTGGCCGCTGGTCAGCGACATCCAGCTTCCCGGCCGCTTCAGCGCCGAGTTCGTCCGCGGCGAGTGGCACGACGCCGGCGGCGCCGCGCTCGGCGCCCGGTTCACCGGGCACAACCACCACGACGCGGTCGGCGACTGGCACACGACCTGCACCGTCGTCGACCTCGAGCCCCAGCGCCGCTTCGGCTGGGCGGTCGGCGACCCGGAGCACCCCTCGGCGCTCTGGCGCTTCGAGCTCGAGCCCGACGGCGACGGCACCCGGCTCCGCCAGTGGATGCGCCTCGGCCCCGGCCGCACCCTCCTCAACGACGCCATCGAGCGGATGCCGGACAAGGAGGAGCGGATCATCGACCGCCGCCTCGCCGAGCACCGGGTCAACATGGAGGCGACCGTCCGGGGCATCAAGGAGCTCGCCGAGACGGGCGGCGGCTGATGCGGGTCGCGGTCCAGCTCGCCGCCGAGCAGGCGCCCTGGGACGACCTGGTCACCTACGTCTGCGAGGCCGAGCGGCTCGGCGCCGAGCTCTGCTGGGTCGCCGAGGCATGGGGCTGCGACGCCGCCACCCCGATCGGCTTCCTCGCGGCGCGGACCGAGCGGATGCGCTTCGGCTCGGGGATCATGCAGCTCGGGGCGCGGACCCCGGCGATGGTCGCCATGACCGCGCTCACCCTCTCGCGGATCACCGGCGGCCGCTACTGCCTGGGGCTCGGCGCCAGCGGCCCGCAGGTGATGGAGGGCCTCCACGGCGTCCCCCACGGCGCCGCGCTGGGGCGGATGCGCGAGACCGTCGAGATCGTCCGCCTCGCCTTCGCCGGCGAGCGGATCGAGCACCCCGGCACCCACTTCCCACTCCCCCTCCCCGGGGGCGAGGGCAAGGCGCTGCGCCTCGCCGTGCCCGCCGACGACCGCATCCCCATCTACCTGGCGACGCTGTCGCCGAGGATGCTCGAGCTCACCGGCGAGGTCGCCGACGGATGGCTTGGGACGAGCTTCGTCCCCGAGGCGGCCGCCAGCTCGCTCGAGCCGCTCGCCGCCGGCGCCGCCCGGGCGCACCGATCGATCGCGGACCTCGACATCTGCCAGGGGGCGGAGGTGGCCTTCGGCGACGACGTCGACGAGATGGTGGCGCGCCGCAAGCCCGGGCTCGCCTTCAGCCTCGGGGGGATGGGGTCGGCCTCGACCAACTACTACACCCGCGCCTACGCGCGCCAGGGCTGGTCGGAGGTCGCCGCCGAGGTGCAGCGGCTCTGGGTCGAGGGGCGGCGCGAGGAGGCCGCGGCCCGCGTCCCCGACGCGATGGTGCTCGCCACCACCCTGATCGGCACCGAGGCGATGGTGCGTGAGCGGCTGCGCGGCTGGAGCGGGGCGGGGGTCACCACCGTGCGCCTCTACCCGGCGGGCGCGACCCTCGACGAGCGCCTCGCCACCCTCGCTCGCGCGATCGAGATGATCCGTGAGCTCGCGGCGAGCCGCGCGTAGACTGAGACGGTGTCGGCGCCCGCCACCGTCGTCAACCGCCGCCCGCCGCACCCGGTCCCGAGCCCCGCGCCCGCCGCCGCGCCGCCGACGACGGGCAGCTGGCTGCTGCCGCTGAGCGTCGTCGTCGTGGGGATGTTCATGGCGGTGCTCGACACCAGCATCGTCAACGTCGCCATCCCCCGCATCCAGACCCAGTTCGGGGCCTCGAACGACGACGTGCAATGGGTGGTCACCGCCTACACCCTCTCCATGGGCGTGGTGGTGCCGGTGAGCGGCTGGCTCGGCGATCGCTTCGGCCTGCGGCGGATCTACAACCTCGCCCTGGTCCTCTTCATCGGCGGGTCGGCGCTCTGCGGGGTCGCCTGGGGGCTGAACAGCCTGATCCTCTTCCGGATCCTCCAGGCGGTCGGCGGCGGGCTGCTGCCGGCGATCTCGATGGCGATGGTGTACCGGATCGCCCCGCGCGAGCGGATCGGCATGGCGATGGGCCTCTACGGCCTGGGGATCGTCTTCGCCCCGGCTCTGGGCCCCACCCTCGGCGGCTACCTCGTCGAGTACGTC
>VBHE01000199.1:5683-6238 GCA_005889515.1 Chloroflexota bacterium
CGTGGTGCTGCCGCACTTCCGTTCCGGCGGCGGCCAGCGCCTCGACGCCCTCGGCTTCGCGACGATCTGCAGCAGCCTCTTCGCGCTCCTCCTCGCCCTTTCCGAGGGGTCGAGCTGGGGATGGACCTCGTACCGGGTGCTCGGCCTCTTCGCCGTCGGCGCCCTGGCGATGGCGATCTTCGTCGTCGTCGAGCTCTCCGTCGAGCAGCCGATGCTCGACGTCCGCCTCTTCCGCATCTGGGCGTTCACCAACTCGACGCTGCTCATCGGCATCCTCATGGCCGGCCTCTTCGCGGGCTTCTTCTACGTGCCCCTCTTCATCCAGGAGGGCCAGGGCACCGGCGCCTTCGACACCGGCCTCATCCTGCTGCCATCGGCGCTGGTGACCGCGGCGCTCATGCCGATCAGCGGGCGCCTCTACGACAGGGTGGGGGCACGCTGGCCGGCGGCGATCGGGCTGCTCATCACCGCCTACGGCACCTACCTGATGCACAACCTCAACCCGGACACCACGCGTGGCCAGGTGGTGATGTGGATGTCGATCCGCAGCCTCGG
>VBHE01000199.1:6297-10394 GCA_005889515.1 Chloroflexota bacterium
CATCGTCCAGCGCAGCTCCGCGGCCCTGGGTCTCGCGGTGCTCACCTCGGTGCTCACCTCCCAGCAGGCGCAGCAGTTCTCCGGGCGGGCCGCGCTGCTCCCCGCGGTCGCGCCCGGCTCGACCTCGCTCCAGGGGGTGGCGAACGGCGGCCAGCAGGGGCTGCTCGGGCTGATCCGCGGCACCCAGGTGTGGGTCTTCGGCGCCGCCGTCGACGACCTCTTCCTGCTCACCGCGGGGATCACCGCGGTGGCGGTGCTCCTCGCCCTGCTCCTTCCCCACGGCCCGGCGCGGAGGACCGGGGGCCCGCCCCCCGCCGACTGATCGCGCCTAGCCGCGGTGGATCTTCACCGTGCAGCTCATCCCCGGCACCAGGTGCAGGCCCTTGGTGTCGTTGATGAGGATCTTCACCGGCACCTCCTGGGTCACCTTCTGGAAGTTGCCGGTGCTGTTGCTCTGCGGGAGCAGCGAGAACACCGAGGCCGCGGCCCCCTCCACCTGCTGCACGGTCCCGGTCAGCGGTGTCCCGAACGCGTCCACGGAGATGTCGGCGGTCTGCCCGGGGTGGATGTCGCCGACCGCGGTCTCGTCGACGCGGGCGGTGACGAACACCTGGGTGAGGTCGTAGGCGGTGGCGAGGGTGCTGCCGGCGGCCACCTGGACGTTGGGCACCACGTGCTCGGCGGCGACCACCCCGTCCTGGGGAGCGACGACCGCCAGGACCGGGGCGACGCCGCTTCCCGAGCCGAGCCGGAGCGTGCCGACCACGTCGCCGGCGCGGAAGGTGGCACCCAGGTCACCCTTCCAGCTGAGCATCGTGCCCGTCGCCGGGGCGGAGATCACGATCTGGTCGCCGTCGATGTTGGCGTTGTCGGTGCTGACGAACTGCCGCGCGGTGGTCAGGTACGAGTAGAGGAAGGCGACGCCGACGAGGAGCGCCAGGACCGCGATGGCGGCGATGGCGAGCGCCCGGCTGCGCCGGCTCATCCTCCCGCCGCCGGTCGGCGGGGGAATCTCGACGGGGGGCGGCGGGGGCGGCGCCGCCTGGGGCGCCCTCGGCCGCCGGGTGCGGGTCGTGCGGCCGCCGCCCTGGGTGGGCCGGCCGACCAGATCGCCTTCGTCGCTCATCTCCACTCCCTTCCTGTCGGATGTCAGTCCGGTGCCGGTGCGGCGCCCCCGCCGTCGTCCTGCCGGGTCAGCGCCCGGGCGAGCGCGGAGAGGCCGCGCACCAGCGCGTCGAGGTCGTCCTCGTCGAGCCGCTGCAGGCTCTCCTGGAGCATCTTCGAGCTCCCCTCGCGAAGCGTGGTCACCAGGCGCTCGCCCGCCGGGGTGAGCTCGGCGAGGGTGCGCCGGCGGTCGCCGACGTCCTCGCGCCTCGACGCGTAGCCCTGTCCCACCAGCGCCTCGACGAGGGTGCTCGCGGTGGGGAGGCTGACCCCGAGCTCGCGGGCGAGCCCGCCGATGGTCAGCGCTCCGTGACAGGCGATGCCGAAGAGCGCCTTGAGGCGCGGCATCGTCAGCTGCAGCTGGCTCCACTCCGGGGTCGACAGCGTGTGGCGGAAGACGAGGCGCTGCAGCTCCACCGCCTCCGCGACAAGCGATTCCTGCGACCTCTGTCGCGCGAAGGTTTCCGACTGCAACATGGTTATAGGAGCATAAAGCATCGTTCAGGCGGGCGCCCCGTTCGAAGCGCGGTGCTCACCTCGCCGTCCCCACGGCGGCGACTGGGAAGGAAGGGAGCAGCCAGACGTGGTAGGACGAGTCCGGTCCGGTCTGTCGCCGTCGCGTGCCGCGACCGTCCTCGTGGTCGTGATCGCCCTGGTCATCGTCGCCCTCGTCCTCCGCGGCTTCTTCACGCCGACGCCCCCGGCGGCGCCGACCCTGCGTACCGCGGTCGTCGCCCGTGACACGGTGCGGACGGTCGCGGCCGAGACCGGCACCGTGGTGCCCGTCCAGCAGCAGGACGTCAACTTCCGCCAGTCGGGCCAGCTCACCGAGGTCGACGCCAAGGTCGGCGACCACGTCAAGGCCGGCCAGGTCCTCGCGCGGATCGACGACCGGCCCTTCCAGAACTCGCTCGCCCAGGCGCAGCAGCGTCAGGCGTCGGACCAGGCACAGCTCAACGCCACCCTGACCGGCAACGCGGTTCAGACCGCGCGGCACAGCGTCGATGCGGCGAAGACCGCGCTCGCCAACGCCCAGAGCCAGGCCGCGCTCACCAACCAGCAGGACGCGGTGACGGTCACCCAGGACCAGGCGATCCTCTCCCGTGACGCCAACGTCGCCGCCAGGGACCAGGCGGCGCTGAGCGCCGACCAGGCCCGCCTCGACCACGACCGCGCGCTCGTGGACGCCGACACCAACACGCTCCAGGCCGACCAGGCGGTGGTCGCCAGGGACCAGGGCCAGGTCGCCAAGGACGAGGGCCGGGTCTCCGTCGACCAGACCAGGCTCCAGCAGGACCAGGCCAAGGAGCAGGCGGACTGCGCGGCCCCCGCCAAGCCCAGCTGCCCGGCCGACCAGGCCGCGGTCAGCGACGACCAGAACCGTCTCAGCTCCGACCAGAAGACCCTCGCCTCGGACCAGAAGCAGCTCGCCCTCGACCAGGCGCCGGTCGCCCAGGACCAGGCCCAGGTCGCCAACGACCAGGCCCAGCTCAGCGTCGACGCCCCCAGCCTCATCACCGACCGTCAGCTCGTCAGCCAGGACAGCTCGCGGGTCGAGCAGGACCAGACCGTGCTCCGCGCCGACCTCCAGAAGCAGGCGGCCGACCAGGTCGCCGGCAAGCGCGCCGTCGACGACGCCCAGGCGGCGCTGACCAGCGCCGAGGACGCCCTGACCGCCCAGACGAACCTCCGCCCGAACACCATCGCCAACCAGCAGGCGGTGGTCGCCGCCGACGCGGCCGCGGTCGACACCGCGAAGCAGAACGTCGAGGAGACGGTGCTCACCGCTCCCGTCGACGGCACCCTGGCGAGCGTCAACGGGGCCGCCGGCGAGCCGGTGCAGGCGGGAAACGACCAGACCCCCCGGGCGCCGGGAAGCACCGCCCCGCTCCCCGACACCGCCGCGAGCAGTGCCTTCGTCCCCTCGAGCCTCGCGGCCGGCGGCGCCCCGGCGGTCCAGGCCTTCATGGTGCTCACCGGGGTCCACAGCTTCCAGGTGGTCGCCCCGATCGCCGAGCTCGACGCCGCCCGGGTGAGCCCGGGGCAGCAGGTCAAGGTGACCTTCGACGCGATCCCCGGGCTCTCCCTGCCCGGCGAGGTGCTCGCCTCCCAGCCGGTCGCGACCCTGATCCAGGACGTGACCAACTACCTGGTCACGGTCAACCTCGACACCGTCGACCCGCGGCTGAAGGCGGGCATGACCGCGCGCGCCGCGGTCGCCGTCGGCGAGGCCAGGGACGTGCTCGCGGTGCCGAGCACCGCCATCCAGCACTCCGGCGGCCACAGCTACGTCGTCGTGATCCGCCGCGACGGCACCCAGGCGAAGGCCGAGATCGAGACCGGGCTGGTCGGAGACACCACCACCCAGGTGCTCTCCGGGCTGCACGAGGGCGACCACGTCCTCCTCCCCGCGGTGACCCCGCCCGGGGCGGTGGCGAGCCGGCCGCTGAGCTGAGCCGGCTCCTCCTCACAGGACGAGGAGGGAATCGCCGAACTCGTGCCAGAGGTAGCCCCGCTCGAGCATCTCGGCGTGGGCACGCTCGAGGAGCGGGAGGGCGACCGCGGCGCCGACGATGTCGAGGTGCGACGCGCCGGGCTCGTGGAGGCCGGTGAGCAGGGCGTCGACGGCGCGCATCCGGTGCTCGCGGGTGATCGCGAGCCGGGTCCATCCCTGGACCGGCCGCACCCGCCGGGGGCCCCCGGCGGCGGTCTCGAGGGCGCGGACGACGGTGGTGCCGACCGCGATCACCCGGCGGGCCCGGTCGATCGCGGCCGCCGCCCGCGGACCCACCGAGAACCACTCCTCGAGGAGCGGATGGGTGGCGTCGACGGCGTCGTCCTGGGTGGAGCTCAGCCCGGTGTGGAGGACGATGTCGACCACCTCGACGCCGGCGGCACGCAGGCCGAGGAGCAGCTCCCAGCTCAGCACCCGG
>VBHE01000200.1 GCA_005889515.1 Chloroflexota bacterium
CGCTGACCCCGAAGCTGTTGCTGATCGCCACCACTCCGGGGAAGGCCGCGGCGGTGTCCTCGGCGGCGGCGAGCACCGGGAGGTCGGCGGTCGCGGCCTCGACGAGGAGGATGTGGCAGTCGGGGCAGGCCGCCGACGCCATGTCGAGGTCGACGGAGACCTCCTTCGACCAGCCCGCGTCCGCGGCCGGGTAGCTGGTGCCGCCCTTGCCGTCGACCTTGCGGAAGCAGCCGTTGGCGGTGGTGCACGCCGGCAGCCCGAAGGTCGACCGGTAGAGCGCCATGTCGGCCTCGGCGTTGGGATCGTCCATGGCGTCGACGATGGCGAGGGTCCTGCCGCTCGCGCCGCCCGCGGGCAGGCTGTAGGCGGCGTGGAGGTCGAAGGGATGCAGCCCCGGGACCTGCGGCGCCGGGTCGGTGGCGGGCATCGGGGGCGGCGCGGTCACCGGCGCGGCGGTGGGAGCCGGCGTGGGCGCGGGCCTCGCGGTCGTCGCCGGGCTCGTGGTGGGCCTCGGCGTGGCGCTCGGCCTGGGCGTGGAGCTGGACCTGGGCTTCGGCGTCGGCGTCGGCGTGTGCTTCGAATGCTTCTTCTTCTTCTTCCTGGCCAGCGGCTGGGCCTCGGTGCTCACCAGCGCCAGGCAGCGCGCCTGCCCCGGCCGGGCGACCGGGCAGGCCGGCTGGAAGTCGAGCAGCGTGGCCGGCATGGAGACGACCGCGGGGGAGGTCGCGACCGGCGCGCCACAGGCGCCGATGCCCAGTGCGAATGTGAACAGCGCCAGACCGACGCTGAGTATCCGTGCGCCGCGCATCCGCGAGCCCCTCCCTTCCCCAGTGGTGTCTCTGTGACCCACACATAAGACGGACGAAGTCCGCGAACCGTGCGCGGTGTGGAGTTCGTGGCGATCCACAATGCCCCCATGGACCCGGGGCCCGCCGAGACGCTGCGCATCCTCGTCGTCGAGGACGACCGGGCGCTGCGCGCCGTGCTGGTCTCCACGACCGAGGCCGCCGGGCACCAGGTGGTCGCGGTCGGCGACGGGCTCGCCGCCACCCGCGAGCTGCGCGCCCGGCCGTTCGACGTGGTGCTCCTCGACATCGGGCTCCCGGTCGTCGACGGCTGGCACATCCTCGGCGAGCTCGAGGGGCGGCGGATCCCGTCGGTCATCGTGATCAGCGCCCGCGGCGAGGAGCGCGACAAGGTGCGCGCCCTCGACCTCGGCGCGGACGACTACCTCGCCAAGCCCTTCGGCTCCGAGGAGCTGCTCGCCCGGGTGCGCGCCGTGGTCCGCCGGGCGCGGCCGCCGGCCGAGCCGTCGCGAGTCGTCGAGGCGGGTGAGGTGTGCGTCGACCTCGGCACCGGCGCCGTCCACCGCGCCGGCGAGGAGGTGCGTCTCTCCCCCACCGAGCGCGCCCTCGTCGTCGAGCTCGCCCGCCACGCGGGCCGGGTCGTCGACCACCGGACCCTGCTGCGCAGAGTCTGGGGACCGGAGTACGCCGGCGAGCGCAACTACCTGCGCACCTTCGTCCAGCGGCTGCGGCTGAAGCTCGAGGCCGACCCCTCCGAGCCGCGGCTGATCGTCACCGTCGAGCGGGAGGGCTACCGCTTCGGCCCGGCGCCTCCGCCGCCCCGCCCGGCCCCGCCACGGGGAGGGTGAAGGCGAAGCGGGCGCCGCCCCCGGGCGGGTCCTCGATCCACACCCTGCCCCCGTGTGCCTCGACCAGGGCGCGGACGATGGGCAGGCCCAGGCCGGTGCCGGGGGCGTCGCCGCCACCCTCACCACGGACGAACCGGTCGAAGATCCGCTCGCGCATCTCCGCGGGCACACCCGGGCCGGCGTCGACCACGGCGATGACCACCGCATCCTCGGCGGTGGTGACGTCGACGCCGATCGGGGCCTGCGGCGGCGACAGCCGGTCGGCGTTGCCGACGAGGTTGTCGAGCACCTGGGCGAGCCGGTCCCAGTCGGCGAGCACCCGGACGCCGGAGGCGCGGGCCGGGTCCCAGCGCACCGTCCGTGCGGGACTGTGCCGGTGGAGCCGGTCGATCGCCGCCTCGACCGCCTCGGCGACCTCGACGGGCTCGCGGTGCAGGTCGAGCGCGCCACCCTCGATGCGGGCCATGTCGAGCATGTCCCCCACCAGCCGTCCCAGCCGCCTCGCCTCGGCGGCGATGGAGCCGAGCTCGTCGCGTGCGGGCGCGAGGTCGCCGCGGGCGAGCAGCGCCGTGCTCCCGGTGAGGATGCTGCTCAGCGGGGTGCGCAGCTCGTGGGAGACGTTGGCGAGGAGCTCCTGGCGCGCCCGGTCGGTCTCCTCGAGCACGCGGACCTGGCGCTGGGTGCGCTCCAGCTCCAGGGCGACACGGGCGGCCTCGGCCTGCTCGCGGTTGAGCCGCAGCAGCTCGGCGTTGGCCAGGCTGAGCTCCCCGGCGAGGGCGACGGCGCGCTGCTGCGCACGGCGGCGGCGCGAGACCAGGCCGCCGGCGAGCAGCGCGGTGCCGAAGAGCACGACGAGGTTGACCAGGTCGAACTCGTCGAGGAGGGTGAGGGTGCGCACCGGCGGGACGAAGTAGTAGTCGGCGAGCAGGAAGCCGGCCGTGGCCGCGAGCAGCGCCGGCCAGAGGCCGCCGAGCACCGCCATCATCGCCACGTAGGCGAGATAGACGAAGACGTACTCCCGCGGCTGGTCCGATCCGATGCGGAGCAGCGGTCCGGTCAGAGCCGCCGGGCCCCCCAGCGCTGCGGCGCCGATCACCAGCGCCCGCGGCGCGCGGCGCCGCCCCGAGGCCCACATGAGCGGAATGCTAGAGCGCCTCGTCCTCGTGGTGGGCGCGGTGGCGCTGCTGCTCGGGCGAGCGCAGGTGGTAGGGGACGTTGACGGTGACGATCCCCGGGCGGAAGAGGAGCGCCGCCTTGAGCCGCAGGGCGCTCTGGTTGTGCAGCACCTGGTGCCACCACCTCGTCGCCACCAGCTCGGGGAGCACGACCACGACGGTGGCGTCGTGGCGCTGCCGCTGGATGGCGGCGACGTAGGTGAGCAGCGGTCGCACCAGCGAGCGGTACGGCGAGTCGATGATCTCCAGCGGCACCCGGTTGCCCCACACCTGCCAGCGCGCCCTCAGGTCGGCGATCTCCTGGGCGCTGTCGCTGACGTGCACCGCGATCACCGTGTCGGAGATGCCGCGCGCGAGCGCCAGGCTCTGCAGCGCCACCGAGTTGAGCTCGGCGATCGGCACCACGCACACGGGATGGACGTCGCCCGGCGCCATCGGCGTCTCGTTGGCGACGTAGGAGCCCACCTCGCGGTAGTGGCGGTTCACCGACCGGCAGGTGAGCACGAGCAGGGGGACGATGACGACGATGATCCACGCTCCGCGGGTGAGATTGGAGCCGCCGGTGACGAGGAGCACCGTGGCGCAGGTGACGGTGCCGAGGATGTTCAGCGGCAGCCCCCGCTGCCAGCCCTGCTCGCGGAGCCGCAGCCAGCGCGCCACCATCCCCGCCTGGGACATGGTGAAGGCGGTGAACACCCCCACCGCGTAGAGCGGGATCAGCCGGGACACGTCCCCGTGGAAGCCGATCAGGAGCAGGATCGCGAGCGCCGCCAGGAGGACGATGCCGTTGCTGTAGGCGAGCCGGTCGCCGAGCCGCTTGAACTGATGCGGAGCGAAGTCGTCGCGCGCCATGAAGAAGAGCAGCCGGGGGAAGTCCGAGAAGGCGGTGTTCCCGGCGAGCACCAGGATGCCGGTGGTGGTGATCGCGATGTAGAGGTAGGCCAGGCCGGAGCCGAAGGCGGAGTGGGCGAGCTGGGAGATCACCGTCTCGTAGCCCGGCCTCGTGGAGTCCTCGGGCACGACCCCGAGCCCATGGGTGACCAGGGTGATGCCGAGGAACATCACCCCGAGGAGCACCCCCATCGTCGTCAGGGTGGTGCGCGCGTTGACCCACTCCGGCGGCTTGAAGGCGGGCACGCCGTCGCTGATCGCCTCCACCCCGGTGAGCGCGGTCGACCCCGAGGCGAAGGCGCGGAGCACCAGGAAGATGGTGAGGCTCTGGGTGACGTGCTCGATATGCGGTGGCGCGCTGTGGAGCGAGCCGGT
>VBHE01000070.1:0-5506 GCA_005889515.1 Chloroflexota bacterium
CGATCAGCGGGCTGGTGAGCCGCAGCCCGCTCGCCGTCCGCGAGGCGCAGGCGGCGACCGGGCTGCCGGTGCTGACCGTTGCGGAGCTCTCGTCGGGCGCGGCGCTGAGCCTGCTCCCGGCCGCTGCCGGCGTACGGTGAGGGTCCAGGCCCTGGCCTGGTCGGGCGGCGGCGATTCGCCCCCCGGCCGGCTCACCGAGGTGACCCTCGAGGTCGAGCGCATCGAACCCGCGGCCCTGGTCTGCCCCGGGGTGACGGTCCGCTGCGCGAACGCCGGCACGCTCCTCGAGGGCGACGACCTCCGCTTCCACCCGCGAGGCGGGGGCGGTCCGGCGGCGACGGCCGAGCACCGCCGCGAGGCGCTCGCCTTCGGCCTGGTCAACACCGCGTACCACGCGCAGCGCGGGCTGGAGGCGATCGCACAGCTGCTGGGGAGGCCTCTGCCCCCGCTGCTGGTGCGGATCGGGCTGCACGCCACCCACCGACCGGGGTGGGGCGGCGGCCACTATCGCCTCCCCGCCGCGGAGTACTCGTCTCTTCCCGAGGACGAGCCGCCGGTCGCCACCGGCGAGGTCCACCTCGGCGCCGGAGGACGGCTGGTGCCGCTGCGCGGAGAGCGCTACCTGCACTCCGCGAGCCACGACCCCGCAATCGTCCTCCACGAGCTCGGCCACCATCTGACCCGCCACACCGCCGACCTCAGGGTCAACCGGCGGCGTCCACCCCAGGCCCAGGCCAACCTGAAGACTCCGATCGACGAGGGCACGAGCGACTACGTCGCCGCGATCCTTCTGGACACGGCTGACATCTACGGCTGGCACCGGGCGGCGGTGCCGCCGGAGTCGCCGCGCCGCCGCTGCCTCGCCGCACCGTGGACGATGGCCCAGTTCGTCGGCGGACATCTCAGCGATCCCCACACCGACGGGACCATCTGGTCGGCGGCGCTCTGGACGGCGCGGACCGAGCTGCAGCGCCGCGGCGTCGAGGGCGCGCGCTTCGACGCGGTGGTGATCCGCGCCCTCGACCGCGTCGGCAGGACCGCGGACGACCTCCCCATCGAGCGTGCACGGCAGCTGCGACGCCGGTACGCCCTCGTCCTCGAGGCGATCCTCGAGGAGGACGCGGCGCACGGCGGCGCACTCGGCGCGGTCATCGAGCCGGCGTTCGGGTCACGCGGCATCGAGGTGGGGTTCGGCAACGACGCGCTGCGTGATCGCACGCTGCGCGGTGCGCTGGTGCGGTCGTGAACACCGGCGCCGCCCGCAGCCTCTGGCAGTTCCGCGACTATGGCCGTCCCCACCTCCGGGTGCTGAGCCTCGGCATCCTCCTGCGCATCGGCGAGATGCTCGCCGACCTGGCGCAGCCGTGGCCGCTCGCGCTCATCGTCGACAACGTGGTCGGAGGCCGGCCGCTTCACGGTGTGAGCGGGTCTCTCCTGGGAGGGCTCGACCGGTCCTCGAGCGAGCTGCTCACTGCCGCCGTGGTGGCATCGGTGGTCCTCGCCGTTGCGAGCGGCCTCTGCGACTACCTCGGCGACCGGGTCATGAACGGCGCAGGCGAGCACATGACCGCCGCCATCCGCGCCGACCTCTTCGCCCACCTCCAGCGCCTGCCGCTCGGCTTCCACGACCGCAACGCACTCGGGGAGCTGACCAGCCGTCTGACCGTCGACACCGACCGGATCGACGACGCTCTGGTCGATGTCTTCTCGACGTTGCTGCCCGGCGCGCTGACGGTGAGCGGCCTGCTCGCCGTCACCGTGCTCGTGGACTGGCGGCTCGGACTGGTCACCCTCGCGAGCGTCCCGGTGGTTCTGGTCGTGATCAGCCGGTACACGCGGCTCACCCGTGCCGCGGCGCGGTCGCGGCGCGCCGCCGAGGGAGCGCTCAGCGGCCAGGCGGCCGAGGTGCTCTCGGGGATCCGCACGGTGCTCGCCCTCGGCGGCCAGCAGGTCCACGATCGGGCGTTCGCGCAGAGCAACCGGGCGACCCTCGCCGCCGGCCTGCGCTCCGTCGACATCGTCGCCCGCTTCACTCCGCTCGTGGAGATCGCCGCGACGGTCGGGACTGCGGCGCTGCTGTGGGTCGGCGCCTGGGGTGTGCTCCACGGCACCTGGACGCTCGGGGTGCTCCTGGTGGTGATGGCCTATGTCCGCAACATGCTCAAGCCCCTGCGCTCACTCTCGCGGCTCTCGCTCACCCTCGCCCAGGGGGCCGCGGCCGCCGACCGGGTGGCGGCGGTGCTCTCCGAGCCGCCCAGTCCGCTCGCCCCTGCCAGGCCGACGGCGCCGCCGCCCACGACCGGGCCACCCCCGCCGACACGGGGCGCCATCGAGCTCCGCGGGGTCGACCTCGACTACGGCCGCGGGCCAGTGCTCCGCCATGCCTCGCTCTCGGTCCGCCCTGGCGAGCGGGTGGCGCTCGTCGGCGCCAACGGGGTCGGCAAGTCGTCGGTGATCGCGCTGCTCGCGGGCCTCTACGAACCGGCGGCGGGGACCGTGCTCCTCGACGGGCAGCCGCTCGCGGAGATGCCGTCCGACTGGCTCCACCGGCAGCTGGCGGTCGTCCCCCAGGACACGTTCCTCTTCTCCGGCACGCTGCGCGAGAACATCGTCTACGGGCACCCCGACGCCACCTCGGCGGCGATCTATCGCGCCGCCTACCGGGCGCTGGTGCTGGAGTTCAGCCGCGAGCTGCCCCAGGGCCTCGACACCCGGCTCGGCGACCGCGGCGCCGGCCTCTCAGGAGGTCAGCGGCAGCGAGTCGCCATCGCCCGGGCGCTGCTCCGCGACGCCCCGGTGGTGCTCCTCGACGAACCCACCTCCGACCTCGATCCCGACGCGGAGCGGGTGGTGGTGCGCGCGCTCTGCAGCCTCATGGAGGGCCGCACCGTGGTGATGGTCACCCACCGGCCGGCGCTGCTCGAGCTCGCCGACCGGGTGCTCACCGTCACCGAGGGCCGCATCGCCGAGCTCCCGCCCCGCCGGGAGCGCACGCTCCGCGGCGAGCCCCGCCCGCTGCGGACACCGACGCACGATCGGGGTTAAACAAAAGAAGTACTCGGCGATGACCTACTCTCCCACCCCGTTGCCAGGGCAGTACCATCGGCGCTGGCGGGCTTAACTGCTGTGTTCGGGATGGGAACAGGTGTCTCCCCGCCGCTATCGTCACCGAGTACTTCGTTTTGACGTAGTACCGGGTGATCGCCCGGCGCCACCGGACTCGAGCCGGCGCGCTGGCGACCACATGTCTGCGAGAGCGCTTCACGAACGCCGGGCGATCACCCTGCGCCGGCCGCCGTGGTGACACGGCGGTTCAGTCGCTGAAAAGTGGGATAGGAGGTCAAGCCCTCGACCGATTAGTACCGCTCAGCTCAAAGTGTTGCCACTCTTACACCTGCGGCCTATCAACCAGCTGGTCTAGCTGGGGTCTTACCCGGTTGACCCGGTGGGAGATCTCATCTTGGGGTGGGCTTCGCACTTAGATGCTTTCAGCGCTTATCCCATCCGGACATGGCTACCCGGCGGTGCTCCTGGCGGAACAACCGGTGCACTAGCGGTCCGTCCAACCCGGTCCTCTCGTACTGAGGTCAGCTCCCCTCAAATCTCCTGCGCCCACGGCGGATAGGGACCGAACTGTCTCACGACGTTCTAAACCCAGCTCGCGTACCGCTTTAATGGGCGAACAGCCCAACCCTTGGGACCTACTCCAGCCCCAGGATGCGACGAGCCGACATCGAGGTGCCAAACCTTGCCGTCGATGTGAACTCTTGGGCAAGATAAGCCTGTTATCCCCGGGGTAGCTTTTATCCGTTGAGCGACGGCCTTTCCATTCAGAGCCGTCGGATCACTATGCCCGACTTTCGTCCCTGCTCGGCCTGTCAGCCTCACAGTCAAGCTCCCTTATGCCATTGCACTCTCTAGGCCTGATTTCCATCCAGGCTGAGGGAACCTTTGGGCGCCTCCGTTACCTTTTGGGAGGCGACCGCCCCAGTCAAACTACCCGCCTGCCACGGTCCCGACACCGGATGACGGTGCCGGTTAGAAATAAAATCTAGCAAGGCTGGTATTCCACCGTCGACTCCACGCAACCTGGCGGCCACGCTTCGCAGTCTCCCAGCTATCCTCTACATGCTAGACCCCATTCCAGTGGCAAGTTGTAGTAAAGCTCCACGGGGTCTTTCCGTCCTGCCGCGGGTAACCTGCATCTTCACAGGTACTTCAGTTTCGCCGAGTGCGTGGCCGAGACAGCGCCCAACTCGTTACGCCATTCGTGCGGGTCGGAACTTACCCGACAAGGAATTTCGCTACCTTAGGACCGTTATAGTTACGGCCGCCGTTTACCGGGGCTTCAATTCAGCGCTTGCACACCTCCTCTTAACCTTCCGGCACCGGGCAGGCGTCAGCCCCTATACGTCAGCTTGCGCTTTAGCAGAGACCTGTGTTTTTAGTAAACAGTCGGTTGGGCCTTTTCTCTGCGGCCCCCGGCAGCTCACGGCGCGAGGCCGATCACCACCAAGGGCTCCCCTTCTCCCGAAGTTACGGGGACATTTTGCCGAGTTCCTTAGCCACGCTTCTCTCGATCGCCTTGGAATCCTCTTCCCACCTACCTGTGTCGGTTTGCGGTACGGGCACCGCCGTTCTCGCTAGAGGTTTTTCTTGGAGGCATGGGATCGGCCCCATCAGCACAATGTGCTTTGGCATCCTCTCGGGGTTATGCCAGGCGGATTTGCCTACCTGACCCCCTACCTGTTTGCGTCGGGGACAACCGGCGCCCCGTTAGGCCTACCCTTCCCCGTCACCCCATTGCTCAAGCGAACGGTCGGTGGTGTTGGAATGTTGACCAACTGTCCATCGCCTACGCCTTTCGGCCTCGGCTTAGGCCCGACTGACCCTGGGACGAGTAACGTTGCCCAGGAAACCTTAGGCTTACGGCGAACACGTTTCTCACGCGTTTCTCGCTACTTGTGCCGGCATTCGCACTTCTGTCCGCTCCACCGGTCCTCACGGTCCGGCTTCGCTGCAGGCAGAACGCTCCTCTACCACGACCCGCTCACGCGGGCCATCCACGGCGTCGGTTGCAAGCTTGAGCCCCGATCATTGTCGGCGCCACGACACTCGACCAGTGAGCTATTACGCACTCTTTGAATGGTGGCTGCTTCTAAGCCAACATCCTGGTTGTCTGGGCACCGTGACATCCTTTCCCACTTAGCTTGCGATTAGGGACCTTAGCCGGTGGTCTGGGCTGTTTCCCTTTCGACTATGAAGCTTAGCCCCCACAGTCTCACTGCCGCCGGAAAATCTGCTGTCATTCGGAGTTTGGTTGGGTTTGGTAACGAGGTGATCGCCCCTAGCCCATTCAGTGCTCTACCAACAACAGACCCATCGACGACGCTGCACCTAAATGCATTTCGAGGAGAACCAGCTATATCCGAGTTCGATTGGCATTTCACCGCTATCCACAGTTCATCCGCCGCGTTTTCAACCGGGGTCGGTTCGGGCTTCCACG
>VBHE01000070.1:5545-25600 GCA_005889515.1 Chloroflexota bacterium
CGGGTCTACTCAGTGCGACTACCACCGCCTTGCGGCGGCCACGCCCTGTTCGGACTCGCTTTCGCTTCGGCTCCGGGTGTGTCCCCCTTAACCTCGCCACACTGAAGTAACTCGCCGGCTCATTCTACAAAAGGCACGCAATCAGGCATTTCCCGAAGGACATAGCCCTCTCACGGTTTGTAAGCACACGGTTTCAGGTACTTTTAACTCCCCTTCCGGGGTGCTTTTCACCTTTCCCTCACGGTACTAGTTCACTATCGGTCACCAAGGGTATTTAGCCTTGGACGATGGTCCGCCCAGATTCCCACAGAATTCCACGTGTTCCGTGGTACTTGGGAACACCCTATGGAGGTCGCTCATCTTTCGCCTACAGGGCTGTCACCTGCTGTGGCCGGTCTTTCCAGAACCGTTCGACTAGATGGCGACTTGGTAACTCCATGTCCCCCCGGCAGAGGGGACCAAGGGGTCCCACGACCCCGCGACGGAAACGCCTGCCGGCTTTCACGCCGCCGCGGTTTAGGCTGTCCCCGTTTCGCTCGCCACTACTCAGGGGATAATGTCTCTTCCTGCGGGTACTAAGATGTTTCAGTTCCCCGCGTGCCCTCTACCCGGCCTATGTGTTCAACCGGGAGTACCTGGACATTGCTCCAGGTGGGTTGCCCCATTCGGAGATCCCCGGATCAACGCTCGCTAGCAGCTCCCCGAGGCTTATCGCAGCAACGCCACGTCCTTCTTCGGCCCTTGGTGCCAAGGCATCCACCGTGTGCTCTTCGTAGCTTGACCTCCTATCGTCACTGTTCAACGACTGAAATGGAGGCGCCCGCCGACCGTTGCCGTCCCTGGGGACGGCGGCCGCGGGCCTGTATCGCGCAAGGTGTTTCGCTCTCGGCGTTCGTTCTGAAGCAGCCTCCACGTCCTGTTCCCTGGCGACGGGGGGGTCCCGTCGAAGGGATTGCGGAGGCTTACACTCTCGCAGATTATTCGTGATGGGAAGGATCTGGGGTCACGCGGCGCATGGCCGCGAGTGTTTCGCCCTGGAGATGGGCGGGCTCGAACCGCCGACCCCCTGCTTGCAAAGCAGGTGCTCTCCCAGCTGAGCTACATCCCCGTGCTGGTCGTGGGCCGGATGCTGGCCGAGACCGTCTCGACCCGTCGGCTCCGAGGCGCGGACGTGGGCCTTTCTGGATTCGAACCAGAGACCTCACGGTTATCAGCCGTGCGCTCTCACCAACTGAGCTAAAGGCCCCCGCTGGGCGCGCCACACAGAGAGCCCGCAGGGCAGGTACGGCATCCCGGGCGGCCGGAGCCGCCGGGGGGCCGTGTCCCTTGACCCCTGAAGGAGTGGAGCGACTGACCGCGCAGGCCGACGTGTGACCTGTCGTGTTGTGGCCACTCGCGGCCGTTTTCAGCAGATTCCCACTGCCACTGGCAGGCCTTCCCCCCGGACCGGGCGCGGCGCGAGTGCCGTGCGCGGGTTGCCCCGAGGGCTCCGGGCGTGCTCCCCGGTACTCTTCGCGGCTGCCCCCAGCCGGCCGGGCGGCGCCCGCAGAACGGGCACGACCAGGCGGAGGGGACCGCTACATCTTCGCGGTTCTGCACGCCGGTTGCTGCGCAACCTGAGTTGACCGACCTCTGCGGGCGGCAAGCCGCCGGCGAGGGTCGCTCCTTAAAAGGAGGTGATCCAGCCGCACCTTCCGGTACGGCTACCTTGTTACGACTTCACCCCCCTCACCGGGCACACCTTCGGCACCTCCGTCCCTTGCGGGTTCGGCCAGCGACTTCGGGTGCACCAGACTCGGGTGGTGTGACGGGCGGTGTGTACAAGGCCCGGGAACATATTCACCGCAGTATGCTGACCTGCGGTTACTAGCAACTCCGACTTCATGCAGGCGAGTTGCAGCCTGCAATCCGAACTGAGCCCGGCTTTAAGGGATTCGCTTCACCTCGCGGTGTCGCAGCCCGTTGTACCGGGCATTGTAGCATGTGTGTAGCCCCAGGCATAAAGGGCATGATGACTTGACGTCATCCCCACCTTCCTCTGGGTTTCTCCCAGCAGTCTGACCAGAGAAGTTCAACTGACCATAGGGGTTGCGCTCGTTGCGGGACTTAACCCAACACCTCACGGCACGAGCTGACGACAGCCATGCACCACCTGTGCACCCGCCTTGCGGGGACCGTGTTTCCACGGTTTTCGAGTGCATGTCAAACCTGGGTAAGGTTCTTCGCGTTGCATCGAATTAAACCACATGCTCCGCTGCTTGTGCGGGCCCCCGTCAATTCCTTTGAGTTTTAACCTTGCGGCCGTACTCCCCAGGCGGTGTACTTATTGCGTTGGCTGCGGCACTGAGCGCGTCAATACGCCCAACACCTAGTACACATCGTTTAGGGCGTGGACTACCGGGGTATCTAATCCCGTTCGCTCCCCACGCTTTCGCGCTACAGCGTCAGTTGCGGGCCAGAAGGCCGCCTTCGCCACTGGTGTTCCTCCCGATATCTACGCATTTCACTACTACACCGGGAATTCCACCTTCCTCTCCCGCACTCGAGCCGACCAGTATTGGAGGCAGTTTCGGGGTTGAGCCCCGAAATTTCACCACCAACTTAGCCGGCCGCCTTAGCGCGCTTTACGCCCAGTAAATCCGGATAACGCTCGCCCCCTACGTATTACCGCGGCTGCTGGCACGTAGTTAGCCGGGGCTTCCTTGGAGGGTACCGTCAGATCTTCTTCCCCTCCGACAGGGCTTTACAACCCGAAGGTCTTCATCACCCACGCGGCGTTGCTCCGTCAGGCTTTCGCCCATTGCGGAAAATTCCTAACTGCTGCCTCCCGTAGGAGTCTGGGCCGTGTCTCAGTCCCAGTGTGGCTGATCGTCCTCTCAGACCAGCTACCCATCTTCGCCTTGGTAGGCCGTGACCCCACCAACAAGCTAATAGGCCGCGAGCCCGTCTCCGAACGGCTTACGCCTTTACTCACCAGAGGATGTCCCCCGGTGACCACATCCGGTATTAATCCTGATTTCTCAGGGCTATCCCGGACTCGAAGGTAGGTTGCTCACGTGTTACTCACCCGTGCGCCGCTAGACACCGAAGTGCCGCGCTCGACTTGCATGTTTCATGCACGCCGCCAGCGTTAATCCTGAGCCAGGATCAAACTCTCCGAAGAGATTTCCACGTATCGCGTGACCCGGCCGGAGCCGGATCCAGGTTCAACGTGATCGACGAGGTCCCACGCCGGGACGCGACCTTGCGGTACGCGGCCCCATGGGCCTTTGCGGAAAGTCGTCTCCACTCTTCAATTGTCAAAGTTCACGGCACGTCACACACGCGGTGACGCGTGCCCCCTGGCAGGCGGGCAAGGGTCCGATTGTAGATGCCACGTCCGGCCGTGTCAACATCGCGAACGCCGAGGGGCGATCGCGCTGTACTCGACCGACGCCTACCGGTGGCCCCAGCCCCCGGCAGCGGGTCGGGAGTATACATGCCCGCCGGGGGGCCGTGGGGCCCGGATCGGCACTCCACCAGGGGGCATCACGATGCGTCAGCTCACCTTCCTCGGACCCGGCCGGCTGGAGTGGCAGGAGGTCCCGGCCCCGGCGCTCGAGGGACGCGGCCAGGCGCTGGTCCGCCCCGTGGTCGCGACCACCTGCGACCTCGACCGCTGGATGATCTCCGGGGGCGCGCCCACGCCGCCGGGGCCCTTCCCCCTCGGCCACGAGTTCGTCGCCGAGGTGGTCGAGGTCGGCGACGACGTCCGCAGCGTCGCCCCCGGAGCCCGGGTGACCGTGCCGTTCTCGATCAGCTGCGGCGAGTGCGACCGCTGTCGGCGGGGGATCACCGCGAGCTGCACCGCCGTTCCGGTCGGGGCGATGTACGGGGTGCCCGTCCGCGGCCAGTGGGGAGGGGCGATGTCCGACCTGGTTCGGGTTCCCTTCGCCGACGCGATGCTCGTCCCCCTCCCCGACCAGGTCGCCTCGACCACAGTCGCCAGCCTCTCCGACAACCTCCCCGACGCCTGGCGGGCGGTGGCCCCGCACCTCGCCACCCGGCCGGGAGCGGAGGTGCTCGTCGCCGGCGGAGGCGCGGTGAGCATCGCCCTCTTCGCCGTCGACATCGCCCTCGGCCTCGGCGCATCGAGAGTCGTCTACCTGGACGAGGACCCCGAGCGCTGCGACCTCGCCGAGCGCCTCGGCGCCGAGGTCCGAGAGGGCGCCCCGCCGGCGCGTGCGGGCCGCTTCGGGATCACCCTCGACGCCAGCTCCACCCACCCCGGCCTCCACTGCGCGCTGCGCTCCACCGAGCCCGGTGGGGTCTGCACCTCGAGCGGCATCTACTTCGAGGCGACGACCCCGATGCCGCTGCTGGAGATGTTCACGAACGGGATCACCTTCATCACCGCCCGGGCCAGCTCGCGGCCGATCATCCCCGACATCCTCGCCGCGGTGGTCGACGGGCGCATCCATCCGGAGCGGATCACCAGCCGGGTCGTGCCCTGGGACGACGCCGTCCACGCCCTGCTGGAGGTGCCGACCAAGCTGGTGATGGAGCGCTCCTAGATGGCGCGGCGGCCGGCGAAGGCGCGGGCCACGGTGAGCTCGTCGGCGTACTGGACGTTCGACCCCGCCGGCAGCCCGTGGGCGAGCCGGGACACGGTGACCCCGGTCGAGGCGAGGCGCTCGGCGAGGTAGTGCGCGGTCGCCTCGCCCTCGACGTCGGGGTCGGTGGCCACGATCACCTCGGAGACGCCGCCCGCCTCCAGCCGCTGCACCAGCTCGTCGACACGGATCTGGGCCGGCCCGACGCCGTCGATCGGCGAGATCGCCCCCTGGAGCACGTGGTAGACGCCGCCGAACTCGCCGCTGCGCTCGATGGCGAGCACGTCGAGGGCGTCCTCGACGACGCAGATCGAGGCGGGATCACGGCGGGGGTTCGCGCAGATGCCGCAGAGCTCGCCCTCGGCGATGAAGTAGCAGCGACCGCACGGCCGTACCGAGCCGCGCAGCTCGGCGAGGGCCGCGGCGAGCCGCTCCACCGACTCCCGGGGCGCGACGAGGCAGTGGAAGGTGAGCCGTTGGGCGGTCTTGGGACCGACCCCGGGCAGGCGTCCGAACTCCGCGGCCAGCCTCTCGACCGCCGGGGGAACGAGGTTCACCGGCCCGGCTAGAGCAGCCCGGGGGGAAGGCCCAGACCCGCGGTGAGGCTGCCCATCTGCTGCGAGGCCAGCTCGCGCGAGCGGTCGAGGGCGTCGTTGACGGCGGCGAGCACCATGTCGGCGAGCAGCTCCGCCCCCTCCTCGAGGACCTCGGGCTCGATCGCCACGGAGAGGATGCGCTGATGGCCGTTGGCGGTGACGGTGATCGCCCCACCACCCGCGGTCCCGGTCACCTCGACGGTCTCCAGCTCCTCCTGCATCTTCGCCATCTTGGTCTGCATCTGCTGGAGCTGTTTCATCATCTTCTGGTTCTGCACGTACCGCCTCCGCTTCGGTGGACCGGATCAGTCTACGCGGGCCCGTCGGCGGCGGTGTCCCGCAGCCGGCTGGCGGTGATGCGGCTGCCGGGGAAGGTGGCGAGCACCGCGGCGGTGGCGTCGGGCGCGCCCGGGGCCGGGGAGGGCGCCGGCCGGGCCGGGGCGTCGGTGCCGGAGAAGACCGCATCGACGCTGCACTCCGCCCCCGCCACCTCGGAGATGACCTCGTCGAGGAGCCGCGCCTTCTGCCGCTCCTGGAGCCGCTCGAGGTGGAAGCCGTAGGGGGCGCCCACCTTCAGCCGTCCCGGCGCGGCCTCGAGCGGGCGGCAGGAGCGGAGCACTCCGGCGAGCATGGGATCGCGGCGGTTCACCGCGTCGACGATCGCCGGCCAGAGCGCCTGCCAGCCGTCGAGGTCCGCGGGCCCGCCGGACGCCATCGGGGGCGCGGGCGGGGGCGGAGGCAGTTCGACGATCGGTTCAGGGAGCGGGGCCGGCGGAGGGGGCGCCTGGACGGCCACCGGCGGCGGAGAGGGCTCCGCCGACATGGGCGGCGGGGTCGCGCGGCCGGTCACCGGGACGACGACCCCGGGCGGGCCGCCCGCCAGCCGGCGCTCCAGCTCCGCGACCCGGGCCGCGAGCGCGGCGAGGGCGGTGCCGTCCGGGCCCGCGCCGCCACCGCCGCCGTGGAGGAGGCGGAGCAGGCTCAGCTCGACCTGGGTGCGGGCGTCGACCGGCTGGCGGAGGTTGATCTCGGCGGTGCCGAAGGTGTCGATCGCCTCCACCCAGAGGCCACGGCGGGCGGTGGCGGCGAGGCGGGCGCAGGTCTCCTGCTCGTCGGCGGCGAGGTCGGCGCCCTCCGCGGCCCCGAGGGCGACGAGCTCGGCGGCGCGGGCCAGCCGGGACATGTCGCGGAGGAGCTGGCGGGCGTCCGCCCCGGAGTCGAAGGCGCGGGCGGCGGCCCGCATCGTCTCCGCGGCGTCCCCGGCGGCGAGGTGGAGGAGCAGGTCGCGGATGGTGGCGGGGTCGGCCAGCCCCAGCGAGCGGCGCACCGTCTCGACCCCCAGGGGGCGCTCGCCGGTCCCCAGCGCCTGGTCGAGGAGGGACATCGCGTCGCGCACGCTCCCCTGCCCGGCTCGGGCGAGCAGGTCGAGCGCCGCGGGGTCCGCCTCCGCGCCCTCCAGCTCGAGGATGTGGGCGAGGTGGGCGGCGACGTCGGCCCTCTCGACACGGCGGAAGTCGAAGCGCTGCACCCGTGAGCGCACCGTCTCGGGGACCTTGTGCGGCTCGGTGGTCGCGAGCACGAAGAGGACGTGGGGGGGCGGCTCCTCGAGGGTCTTGAGGAACGCGTTCCACGCCTCGGTGGTGAGCATGTGGGCCTCGTCGATGATGTAGACCTTGCGGCGCAGCGAGGCGGGGAGGAACTTCACCCGCTCGCGGAGCTCGCGCATCTCGTCGATGCCGCGGTTGCTCGCGGCGTCGATCTCGAGCACGTCGACAGCGCCACCGCCGAGGACCTCGACACAGGCGGCGCAGCGGTTGCAGGGCTCGCCGTCGGCGGGCTGGAGGCAGGTGACCGCGCGGGCGAGGATGCGCGCCGTCGAGGTCTTGCCGGTGCCGCGGATCCCGGCGAAGAGGTAGGCGTGGGCGAGCTCGCCACCCCGCACCTGGTTGCGGAGGGTGTCCGCGACGTGAGCCTGCCCGATGAGGTCGGCGAAGGTGGCCGAGCGGTACTTGCGGTAGAGAGCGATGCTCACCGGGTCGCGCGATCTCCTCGACAGGTCTGGACGCAGCCCTCCCCGGCAGGGGGGAAGGGTAGTCGCGCACCCCACGTCGAAGGCGTGTCGCCGGCGCTCACCCGACGGCCCAGCTCGGGCCAGGTTGACTGCGGCACCCCCGGGGGACCGCTTACCGCTGCTTCCTTCCGGACCTGACGGGGTTCACGGGCCCGGGTTGCGCAGGACCCGGCCGTCAGCGCCGATGCCGTCGGAGCAGACCCGAGAACGCACCCCCTCGGTGGGGAATTCGACCCCGCTATAGCGGATTGCGGGTACAGGGCACCGCTACCTCCCCGTCTAGCGCGACCGCCGCCGATTGTACCCGCGCGCCGGGGGCCCCGCCGCGCGGACGGCGGCGCGATCACATGACGATCGGCGCGACCGGCCAGAGCAGGGCGAAGCAGGTCCCCACCCCGACCCGGCTCTCCACCTCGACCTTGCCACCGTGGGCCTCGACGAGGCGGCGGACGAGCGCGAGCCCCATGCCGGTACCCCCGTAGGTGCGGGTGGCGGTGTTGTCGACCTGGTAGAAGCGCTCGAAGACCCGGGGCAGGGCGTCCTCGGGGATGCCGATGCCGGTGTCGGCGACCTCGATGCGCACCATGTTCGCGCCGTTGCGGTGGCTGCGCACCCGGACGCTGCCGCCCTCGGGGGTGAACTTCACCGCGTTGTCGAGGAGGGCGCGAAGCGCCTGGTTGAAGCGGGTGGGATCGGCGTAGACCTCGACGTCGGCGGGGACGTCGACGCTCAGCGAGACCTGCAGCCCCTCCTTGAGGCGGGCCTCGACGGCGTGCACCGCCTCCTCGACGGCGCCACGCACCTGGGTGGGCAGCGGCTTGAGGCTCAGGGTGTCGGACTCGAGGAGCGAGAAGTCGAGGATGGTCTCGACGATGTCGTAGAGCTTCTTGGCGGCGACCTGGATGTCGTGGAGCGCCTCGGTCTTGTGGGCGTCGTCCCAGGTCTCCCAGCACATCTCGAGGAGATCGCCCATCCCCATGATCGCGGTGAGCGGGGTGCGCAGCTCGTGCTGGACGGTGCCGAGGAAGTCCGACTTCAGCGCGTCGAGCTCACGCAGCCGGCGCACGGTCTCGCGCTCCTGCTCGAAGAGCCGGGTGTTCTCCAGCGCGATGGCGGCGTTGTTCGCGAGGACGGCCAGGCTCTGCTCCTGGCCCTCCGCCGGCGGCTCGCCGGCGCGGGTGACCACGGCGAGGGCGCCGACCACGGCGTCCTGGTAGAACATCGGGACGGCGAGCATCCCGCCCGCCTTCCACCCGGGGGGTGGCCGGTCGATGCGGATCGAGCGGCCCTCGAGCAGGGTCGGCGCCACCTTCCAGCCGGAGATGTCCGGCGCCCTCCCCTCGACGCCGTGGGCGGCGCGGAGGGAGAGGTTGTCGCCGTCGCGGATCAGCAGCAGCGCCGCGGACCCGTGGCCGGCGATGGCGGCGGCGGCGCCCACCACCGCCTCCTGGAGGCCGGCGACGCCGCGGGTGGTGGTGGTCAGCGCCCGGGAGACGCCGCCGAGCTGGTCGACGGCGGAGTCGAGCCGCGCCCTCGCCTGCTCGATCTGGGCGACGTAGTCGGCGATCTCGGCGCGCATGCGGTTGACGCCGAGGGCGAGGCGGCCGAGCTCGTCGGAGGAGGTGACCGGGATGTCGGTGGAGTAGTCGCCGCCCGCGATCCGGGCGACGCCGCGCTCGAGGCGGTTCACCGGCCGGCGGACGAAGCGCTCGACGAAGAAGAAGACGAGGAGCGCGGTGCCGAGGATGGCGAAGATCGCGATGAGCCCGAGAGTGAACTCGTCGCCGCGGACGTCGCCGACGAAGTCGGAGAGCTTCACCTCGACGCCGACGTATCCGGCGGTCTTCCCGTCGGGCCCGGACAGCCGGACGAAGCTGCCGGCGACGGTGCCGATACCGGTGACGTCGTAGGTGCCCTGTGGCTGAATGCTCCCGGCCCGCACCGCGGCCTCGATCCCCGGGGGCGTGGTGCCCCCCGATGGGGTCTTGCCGTCGGCGGAGAGCCGGGCGACGACGCTCGGGCTCTCGACGGGGATGAAGGCGGTTGCATAGCCGATGACACCCTCGAAGTGCCGCAGCTCGTCGAGGAGGGGGAGGACGTAGACGACCGCGCCGATCGGCTGGTGGTTGCGGTCGACGATGGTCTCGCCGGCGTCGGAGACGGCGCGGGGACCGGTGGTGTCGGGCAGGAGCTCGACCCCGTAGTCGGCCCTCCCCTGGAGCGCGTCGCGGAGCGTCGTCGAGGCGGCGACAGCGGGGACGAGCACCTTCGGAGGCGCGAACACGCGGCCGGTGACGTCGACCAGGACCGGGTATTCGCCGAAGGCGCCCTGGCCCGAGCCCTGGATCACCGGTCCGTACTCGTCGAGGAGCGTCAGGTCGTCCTTCGCCGTCGTTCCGGGTTTGCCGGCGATGACGGCGACGAGCTGGGACAGCTTGGTGGCCAGCGAGCTGGCGTCGAGCTTCAGCTCGGGCTGGGTGACGTTGTCGAAGAGCTGGCCGATGACCTGGGCGCGGTTGCCGGAGGTGGTCACCGCAGCGCTCCGGGTCTGCTGCCCCCTGCTGACGAGCAGGAAGGCGCTGATGCCGATGATCAGCACCAGCGAGAGGGCGACGCCGGCGGCGAGCAGGCGCAGCGCGAAGGAGGATCGAATGCGACTCCTCACCCGCGGGCCTCCGCCGTCCCTCGGGAGGGCGTCAGCTGGAGGTGGCCGACCACCGGCGCCGCACCACGACCACAAGGCCGGCGAGGGCGGCGAGGTCGAGAAGGCCGAACAGCGGCCAGATGATCAGGCCGTGCCCGAAGCTGAGGCCGGAGACCAGGCCGACGGACTCGTCGCCCTTCGGCGGCAGCGAGGTGGTCGGCGCGGAGCTCCCACCCCCGGCGCCCGACGCCTGGGACGAGGCCGCCGGGGTGATCCCCAGCGCGGCATAGCCCTGTGGGCTGATGGTGCCGGTCGGCTGCGAGCCGGCCTGCTGTCCCGATCCGCCGCCCGACCCCGTACCGCCGCCCGAGGAGCCGGTCGGTCCCGTCGGGCTCGACGGCGACCCGTTCGACGACCCCGGCAGGCCGGGGAGGATCGCACCGATGAGGCACGTGTTCACCACCTGGGCGGTGCACGACGAGCCGAGCAGGCAGAGGAGGTTGGCGACGCAGGCGCCGGTGCTCCCGCTGGTCGAGCCCGAGCCCGAGCCCGATCCGGACCCCGATCCCGCAGGCGGGGCGGGGGCTGTCGGGACGACGCAGGTCTGAAGGAGGGAGGCGACGCAGCTGCCGCCGATCTGGACCAGGTTGCAGCTCAGCAGGCACAGGCCCGCCGTGGGCGACGGGGCCGGGGTCGGGGAGCCGGTCGAGCTGCCCGAGACGGGGCTGGGAGTGCACAGCAGGTTGAGGCCCAGCAGCCCGCAGTTGCCCGCCGACGCCGAGGGCGTCGGGGTCGCCACCGGGGCGGACGAGCTCGACGGCGCGCCGGAGGAGGTCGTCGAGGAGGAGGTGGTGGTGCTCGTCTTCGCGGTGGGAGAGGCGCTGACGGTCGCCGCCGGGGTGGAGCAGCCGAGGAGGCCGAGCGCGCACAGGCTGCCGGTGAGCGGCGCCGCGACGCGGACGTGGTGGTGCACCGGCGCCGGCCTGGCCGGCACGGCAGGAGCCGCAGGAGCGGGTTGGCCGAGGGTGACCACGCCCGAGGGGATCGCGACCAGCGTCGTCCCCGGCTGGCAGAGCGCCGGGAGCAGCTGGCAGGCCGCCTGCGGGATGGAGATGTCCTGTCCCGCGGACTGCTGGTCGCCGTTCCCGCCCAGGCCCAGCGAGCCCAGGCCAAGACCGCCGAGGAGTCCGGGACCGCGGGTGGCCGCATAGACCGTCGACGTGACCATCATGCCGTTCCCGACGAGCAGGCCTGACAATACTGTCAAAGCGACCAACCGGCGCATCGGCGATGAGCGCAGGACGGCCCGTCCCAATCTCCGCATGGCCGAAATCATAGGTTCGTGGACGGCGCCAAAACGGCGGCCGGACAACCGTCACGGGTTCGTCACCGATCGCGAACGGGCACGAGACCGGCCCCAGAGGGGCAGCCGGGGCTCGTCGCCGCGGACCAGGCGGCGGAGGTTGGCCGAGTGCCGGTAGAGGATGATCCCGGTCGCCGCCGCGGTGAAGCCGAACGCCGCGGCGCGCGAGCGGCGTGCCCGGTCCCCCGTCCCCTCGCCTGCGGCGAAGGCCCAGGCGGCGGCGGTCCCCGCGGTCGCCGAGCCGGCGGCGGCGAGGGAGCCCACCGAGACGGTCTGGGTCGCCAGCAGCGCGGTCATCCCGCCGGCCACGGCGGATGCGGCCCCCGGCGGCGAGAGCATGAGGAGCGCCCCGAAGGCGGTCGCCACCGACTTGCCGCCACGGAAGTGCGCGTAGGCGGGCCAGGCGTGCCCGACGACCGCGGCCAGCCCCGCCGCCGCCCGGCCGCGGGGGCCGGCGCCGAGCGCCCGCGCGCCCTCCACCGCGACCGCGCCCTTGCCGACGTCGAGGAGGAAGGTCGCGGCCCCGGCCGCGGGCCCGAGCACCCGCGACACGTTGGTGGCGCCGGTGCTGCCGCTGCCATGCTCACGGACGTCGAGGCCGCGGACCGCGTGACCGAGCCAGAGCCCGACGGGGATCGACCCGACCGAGTAGCCCAGCGCGCAGCCGGCGAGACCCGCCACGGTGCCGACCATCGCCGCGAGTAGTTCCCCGAAGTCCCCGGGTCAGCCCTCGAGCACATCGGTGGCGGTGACCGCGAGACCGGGGGCGTGGGCGAGCAGCCAGCCGCCGCGCGAGCGCGGGACCGACGCCTCCATCGCCGCCAGGACGGCCTTCGCCGCCGGGCCGCCGACGAGGGCGATCGCGGTGCCGCCGAAGCCCGCCCCCACCATTCGCGCGCCGAGACAGCCGGGCACGCCGAGCGCGGCGGCGACGGCGGCGTCGAGCGAGGGCGTGCTCACCTCGTAGTCGTCGCGCAGCGAGGCGTGGCTGGCGGACATGAGCGCGCCGAGGGTCACCGCGTCCCCGGCGGCGAGGGCGGCGGCGGCGGTCGCGGCGCGGTGGGTCTCGCTGACCAGGTGCCGGGCGCGCCGGTCGAGCGGCGCCGGAAGCCGGGCGGTGAGGACGTCGCAGGGCTCGAGCCGGCCCACGCTGGTGGCCCCCAGCGCCAGCAGCGCCGCCTCGGCCTCGGCGCGACGCTCGCGGTATCCGGCACCGCCGACGTCGTGGGCCTCGCCGCTGTCGCACGCGACGAGCACGGCGGTCTCGAGGTGCCAGGGGACCATGTCCGCCGAGCCCCGGCCGCAGTCGAGGAGCAGGGCACCGCCGGCGGGGAGCCCGACCACGGCGGCCTGGTCGAGGGGCCCGCAGGGGACACCGACGACGTCGCGCTCGGCGGCGAGAGCCACCTCGACGAAGCGTCCGGTGGGCATTCGCGCCCCCGCCAGCCGGAGCATGGCGAGCGTCGCGGCGCAGCAGAGCGCGGCGGAGGACGCGAGCCCCGCCGCCTCGGGCAGGTCGGCGGCGACCGCCATCTCCAGGGCGGGGAGGGCGATCCCCTCCTCGGCGAGCACCACCGCGGGGGCGAAGGCGCGGTCGCCGAGGTCGCCGGCCGGCCGGGGCGTGCCCCGCTCCACCCGGCGCCCGTCGCTCACCAGCCGCCAGCGGCCGTCGCCGGAGGGGCGGAGGGCGACCGCCACCGCCCGGTCGACGGGGCAGCAGAGGACCATCCCTCCGGCGTAGTCGACGTGCTCGCCGACCAGGGTGCACCGGCCCGGCGCCGCCGCCGAGGCGACCGCGGCGCCCGACCCCCCCGGCTCCTCCGCCAGCAGCTCGCGGGCGCGACGCTCGAGCGTGCTCAGAGCTCGATCGCCCCCAGCCGGGCGACGCCGGCGCGGAGCGCGAGCGTGGCGCTGCCGGCGGCGAGCACGACCAGCGCGGCGTCGCCCCAGGTGACCGCCTGGGCGGCGCCGGCCGAGGAGGGGTGGGCGTAGGGGAGCGCGAGCACGGTGAAGCACACCGCGAGGTAGAGCGAGCCGATCCCGAGGAAGCCGAGGCTCTGGCCGACGCCGACGCTGCGCCGGGGATCGGTCCAGTCGAGCCGCGGCCGCACCGCGCCGAGTCCGGTGGCGAGGCCGACGAGCCCGGCGACGACGACGAGGAGACGGGCGCCCCCCAGGGCGAGGTCGGACACCGGGAGGTGGGCGCGCAGGCCCCCGGCGACGAGGAGGCCGAGCCCCAACCCCGCGGCGACTCCCAGGCCGACGCAGAACTTGGCGAGGAGGACCTGTCCCGGGGGCACCGGGGCACAGCGCAGCACCCACAGCCGCCTGCCCTCGACGCCGACGCCGCGGAGCGCCACCCCCGAGGCGGCGAAGAGAGAGGCGAACGCCGCGGTCAGCGCGACCGCGAACCAGCCGGGCAGCCGGGCGGTGGCGATCCCGGCCGATGTGCCCTGCCCGGGGACGGCGATATAGAGGGCGAAGAGCGCGATGGGGAGGACGAGCTGGCCCAGCTGGGAGGCGTCGCGGCGGAGCTCGCGCAGGTCCTTGAGAGCGATCGCCCGCCACACCGGCCGGGGTCCGCCGCGCCCGCGATGCCGCAGCCGGCCGGCGACCCGCCGCCGGCCCCTCCCCTCCCCCGCCTCGACGGCGCGCTGGTGGCCGGCCACGAAGGCGGCCTCGCCGAGGCGGGAGACGAGCAGAAGGGCGGCCGCCGCACTGACCACGAGCAGCAGGGTGAGCAGGCAGGCGACGGCCGGCCGGCCACGCGCCGCCGCGACCGCCGCCCGGGCCGCCCATCCGGTCGGCAGCCACGCGAGGTCGGCGATCCGTCCGCGGCCGGGGGCGTCGAGCGCGAGCGGGGTGGTCGAGCGCACCCCGTCGGGGGTGCGCAGCACCACGTTCACCGCGGTGACGACGAAGACCGTGCCGGTGACCAGCAGCGCCGCCGCGTCGCGCACCCGACGGGCGGGAAGGAAGCGGACGGTGACGATGGTGACCGCGGTCCCCGCGCAGAGCGGCAGCGCGGCGAGGGCGAGGGCGGCGACCGCCACCAGCGGGAGCGCGGCGAGCGCCCCCTGGGCGGAGAGGTAGGCGACCAGCCAGGGTCCGGCGAGCAGCGCCGCGATCGCCACCCCGGTGGCGAGCTGGACGCAGAGCTTGGCGAGCAGCACCGCCCGAGGCGAGACCGGCGCGACGAGGAGCAGCTCGACGTCGCGGGCGAGGTAGAGGCCGCTGATCGCGAAGCTCACCGAGGTGACCGCGACGACCCCGCAGAGGGTGCCCAGGCCCGCCGCGAGCGCGGGCTCGAGCCGTGCCGGCGACGGGACGCCGCCGGCGATGACCACGGTGGCGATCCTGTGGGTGCCCAGCCACCAGGCGACCGCCAGGGTGCCGAGGATGAGGGTCCAGCCCCTCTGCTCCGGCCCCGCCCGGAGGGCGGCGTTCACCGCCATGCGGACCCGAGAGCGGAGCAGCCCGGGCACGGGCCGGTAGCCCCACCAACCGGTCGCCGGCGCGGCGACGCCGGCCGCCTCGGTCACTCGAGCGCGCGCAGCAGCGGCCGAAGGTCGGAGTCGCCGTCGGCCCCGGTGAGGCGGAGGAAGGCCTCCTCGAGGGAGCCCGCGCCGACCGCGGTGCGCAGCTCGGCGGGGGTCTCGACGGCGACCAGGCGGCCCTGGTGGACGACCCCGACCCGGTCGCAGAGCAGTTCGGCGACCTCGAGGACGTGGGTGCTGAGGAAGACGGTGCGGCCGTCGGCACAGAGCCCACGGAGCACGTCCTTGAGCTGACGCGCCCCGGCGGGGTCGAGCCCGACGGTCGGCTCGTCGAGGAGGAGCACCCGCGGGTCGTGGAGCAGCGCCGCCCCGAGGGCGAGCTTCTGGCGCATCCCCCGCGAGTACGCCTGCACCAGGCGGTCGGCGTGCTCCTCGAGCCCCAGTAGAGGTCGGCGCTGAGGCCGAGCATCTCCCGCCCGGTGAGCTTGTCGTAGAGCGCGGGCTGGTCGGGGACGTACCCGGCCACCGCCCGGGCCCGCAGCGAGTCGGTGACCACGTCGTGGCCACAGAGCTCCGCGCTCCCCAGGGTCGGCCGGAGCAGGCCGGTGAGCAGCTTGATCGTCGTCGTCTTGCCGGCGCCGTTGGGTCCGAGGAAGCCGAAGAGCTCGCCCTCGGCGACCTCGAGGTTCATGCAGTTCACCGCCACCCGGTCGGCGAAGATCTTGGTCAGCCCGCGCAGGCGGATCGCGGGCTCGGGGCGCAGGGGGACCGGTGCGGAGGTCACCTCGGCGGCTCCGGGCCGAGCAGGCGGCGCACCGCCTGGACCTCGGCGGCGAGCCGTCCCTCGTCCCAGACCGGCGCCGCCGCCGAGGCGTCCGGAGGGTCGCGGAGCTCGACCCACGAGCGGCAGCCGCCGTACTCGGGGAGGTCGGGCACCTCGACCCGCTCCCGAAGCGCGCTCACCCGCAGCACCGCGACCACCGGGCGCACCGACGCCTCCGCGGAGAGCTGCCGCTGCCTGAAGCGGAGGGTGAGGTACCGGTCGGTCCAGACGGTGCGGCCCTCGAGCGACGACCTCGGCCACCGCCCGAAGCGAGACCGTCCCCGGGCTCACCGGCCGCGGGTGGCCCTCGGGACGGCCCGCGGCGACGGCCACCTCCCGGGGGGCGCGGTACATCCCGGGGACGAGCAGCTCGCGGAACTCCGGCTTGAGGAAGACGCCACGCTCGTGGAAGAGCGTCGGGTAGAGCCAGAACGGCCCCGAGCCCGGGGCGGTGAAGCGCCGGCCGGGGTCGTCGAGCCCGCCGCGGCGCACCAGCAGCGCCTGGCGCCCCTGCTCGAGGGCCGCCACCACCACATCCCACTCCTTGAGGGCGAGGGCGAGCCGTGGAGCGGTGGTCACGGGCTGATGATACGGGCGCCACCGTCGCGACCCCGGCCGCCGGTGTGGGCACGGTGCTGCAACGACGCGGTGCAGCGATCGAGCCCGGCAGCTAGGCTGTGCCGGTGCCCGCCCGCCTCGCCCGCGTCTGCCCGAAGCTCCTCGGGTCTCCGTGGGTCCGCCTCGGCGGCACCGGGGTCGGCGTGCTCCTCTTCCTCCATGCCGTCGACCTCGGCGCCGCGGCACGGCTGATGAGCCACGTGTCCCCCTGGTGGACGCTGCTCGCGATCGGCCTCGCCGCCCTCTCGGTCATCGCTCGGCTCCTGGTACCTCAAGGGGCTGTTCGTGAGCCAGGTGCTCCCCGCCGGGGTGGGCGGCGACGCGCTGCGCGCCCTGCGCATCGGGCGGATCACCGGCCACGGCCCGATGGTCGCCTCGCTGATCGGCGGGCGGATGGCCGGCACCCTGGGGATGGCGCTCTGGGCGCTCGCCGCCGCGGTGCTCCTCCGCGACATCGTCCACGTCCCCGTCTTCGCAGGCTTCATCGCCTTCGCGGCCTTCATGGTGGTGGCCTGGGTGCTCGCGCTCCTCGCCGAGCCCGTGCGCCGCCGCATCCCCGAGCACCGGTGCCTCTTCCACCGGATCGGCCGCTTCCTCGGGCCCTTCACCCGTACCTTCGAGAGCTACCGCAACCGGCCGCAGATCCTCGCCCAGAGCATCGCCGCGGGCGCGGTGGGCTGGGGCCTCAACCTCTTCTCGATGGAGGCGTTCGCGATCGCCCTCGGTCGCAACGTCTCCTGGTCGGTCTTCGCCGTCGCCCTCCCCATCTCCCTCTTCGCCACCTTCGTCCCGATCTCGGCGAACGGGCTGGGGGTGCGCGAGGGCCTGATCTTCGCGCTCCTGGTGAACGCCCACGTGAGCCCCGGGATGGCGACCGCGCTCAGCCTCTTCGTCGACCTCCAGATGATCCCCTTCGCCGTGCTCGGCGGCCTCGCCTTCCTCGTCGAGCACCGCCTCCCGCCCCGGCCGGCGCGACTGATGGGCCGGCTCGACCTGGTCCCGATCGGCGTCTACCCGGAGGCCGCGGGGCGGCGGAACAGGTGCGCCGCCGCGCCACCATGAAGGCGCCGAGGCCGGCGATGGTGGCCACCCCCTTGTCGGCGCCGCGCTGCACCAGAGCGGCGGCCGCGGCGGTGCCCGGGCCGAGGCCGACGAGGATGAGCAGGCCCGCGGCGCTCGCCTCGAAGCCGCCGAGCCCTCCGGGGCTCAGCGAGATCGCCCCGACCACGTGGGAGACCGCGTAGACGAAGGCGGCGTCCTGCCAGCTGACGAAACCGGGCTTGAGGCTCGAGACCACCAGCCAGAAGAGGGTGATCGCCACCAGCGCGCCGGCGACGCTGAGCACCGACCACGCCCAGGTGTCCCAGCGGCGGAGGAGCGCCACGGTGTCACGCTGGAGCTCGAGCACCTGGGGAACGATCCGGCGCGCCAGCGGGATGCGGCGGACCACGCCGATCACCGCCCGGAAGAGCGAGCCGACGGTGAGGATGAGGAGCACCAGCACCGTCCCGACGAGGGCGGCGATGATGCCTCCGGCTGCGGCGCGGTGCTCGAGGGCGCCCGGGACCGCGGCCGCGATGATGACGTGATGGTGGCGACCACGGTGCCGAACTCGGCGCCGCTGGCCTCGCTGACGAGCACCGCGCGGGTGAGCTCGCCGAGCGGGAGCAGGCCGGTCGCCTGCCCGGCGAGGTTGAGGAGCAGGGTCCGGCTCAGGGGGAGGCGCACTCCGACGGCGCGCAGCAGCGGCTGCCAGCGCAGCCCCTGGAGGAGGTAGTAGAGCATCGACAGGGCGAGGATGCCGGGCACCGACCAGACCCGGAAGCCGGCGACCGAGCGGGCGAACTGGCCGGGGTTGAGGACGGCGATGAGGGTCGCCACCGCCGCGATGCCGATCACGGCGGGGATCAGGGACTGCGGCCGGGGCCAGGGCGGCCGCTTCAGCCGGGCGCCTACCCGTCGGTCCTCCGGCCCACCAGCGGCCGGCCGGGGCGCTGGTCGCGGGCCAGCCGCCGGGCCAGCATCCGCCAGGGACGGCGGTCACGGCGGGCGTCGGTGAGCGCCCCCTCGAGGCGGCGGAGGAGGACGAGGACGAGGAGCGCGGCGAAGATCGCCGCGTACGCCTTCCCCACCACCAGCGCACCCACCAGCGGGAGCAGCACGAACCCGGCGAGGACCCCCATGGCGATCTCCCGGGCCAGCACACCGAGACCGTAGCAGGCCAGGAGGGCCAGCAGACCGACCGGGCTCATCGCCGCCACCGCGCCGGTGGCGACCGCGATCCCGCGACCGCCGTGGAAGCCGACGTAGACCGGCCAGCCGTTGCCGATGACGGCGCACACCGCGCAGAGCCCCACCACGGGGGCGGGCATGCCGACGTGGCCGGCGAGCAGCACCGGGAGGAAGCCCTGGAGGAACTGCAGCGGGCCGACCGCCACCGCCAGGCCGGCGTCGACGTTGCGGTAGATGTTCGCAGTGCCGATGTTCCCGGTGCCGAGCGAGCGGACGTCGACCGACGGCCTGGCCAGACGAACCAGGAGCAGACCGACCGGGATGCCGCCGAGCATGTAGGCGAGCAGCCCGAGCGCCGCCACCGTCCACGTCGTCACCGGCAGGGTCATCAGGGGACCCCCTCGGCCTCGGCGCCGCGCAGGGGCATGGCCGCGAAGCCGGTCATCCCCGGCCCGGTGTAGGCGCCCATCACCGGGGTCAGGGAGATCGTCTCGCTGCGGCCCACGGGAAGCACCTCGTGGAGGGCGTCGCGAAGCCGTCCCGCGGCCTCGGGCGCGGCGGCGTGCACCACCAGCAGCCACACCGGCGGCGGGTCCTCGCCGAGCCGTTCGAGGGCGAGCCGCTGGAAGGAGCGGAGCATCCGCCGCTCGCCCCGCACCAGGGAGGCGCGCCGCGCCTCCCCGTGGCGCAGCTCGAAGATCGGCCGCACCCCGATGAGGTCGGAGATGCCGGCGGCGATCGACGGCACCCTCCCGCTGCGGGCGAGGTGCTGCAGGGTGCTGAGGGTGCCGTACATCAGCACCTCCCGCCCCGCCTCGAGGGCGCGCTCTCGCACCACCTCGGCCGGGGCCCCGGCGGCGCAGAGGAAGGCGGCGGCGCGGGCGACGAGGCCGTGCCCGGCGGCGGCGTTGCCGGTGTCGATCACCTCGACCCGGCGCCCCGGCTCCTCGTCGGCGAGCAGCCGGGCGGCGAGGGTCGCGGAGTCGTGCATGGCGCTCAGCGACGCCGGGATGGTGAGGCAGATCACGTGGTCGGCCTCGGCGGCGCGGAAGGCCTCGAGGTACTCGCCCGGGCTCGGCGTCGAGGTGGTCGGCGTCTCCCCCGCCCCCAGCCGTGCGTAGAACTCGTCGGGGGTCATGTCGACGCCGTCGTGGAAGGCGCGGTCGCCGAAGACGATCCGCAGCGGCACCACGTGGACGCCGTGGTCGGGTGCGGGGGGGATCACCGCGCCGCTGTCCACCACCAGCGCGCACGGGCGGCGCGGGCAGCTCATGCGGCCGCCCGGGCGGCGCGGAGCTGCGCGTAGAGGTCGACGAGACGGTCGATGCCGGCGCTCAGCGCGAAGTGCTCGAGGACCCGGGCGCGGGCGCGGGCGCCGAGCTCGGCGCGCAGCGCGGCGTCGTCGCGCAGCCGCCGCAGCGCGTCCCCGAGGTGGGGCTCGAGCGGGGTCACCGGCAGCCGGATCCCGGCGTCGCCGAGGGCGGGACCGTCCTCGCCCGCCTCGGTGGCGACCACCGCGCAGCCCGCCGCCATCGCCTCGAGCATGCTGAGCGCCAGCCCCTCGGCGGTCGACGGGAGCACGTAGACGTCGGCGGCGCGGAGCAGCTCGAGGCGGAGCT
>VBHE01000219.1:0-3661 GCA_005889515.1 Chloroflexota bacterium
CGCCGCCGCCTCGGAGAGGTGCTCGGCCATCAGCAGCCAGGCGACGCGCCGGTGGGGAAGCAGGTAGTCGGGCTGGTAGAAGAGCTCGAAGCTCGGCCCGGCGGTGCGGCCCGGATGCTCCGGACCGACGGGCAGGGTGGTGAGGATGTCGGCCAGCGGCTCGATGACGTCGAACATCATGCCGACGCTGACATCGGCGAGCACCTTCACCTGCTCGTCGGTCTCGTCGACGTGGCACATCAGCCGGTAGAGGAGCTGGAGGAGCACCTCGTAGGCGACGTTGCCGAGGTCGGCGATCCGGGCGGTCGCCGGATCGGTGATCAGGATCGCCGGCTCGCCGGTCTCGGGCGGCCGGACCAGCGCGGGCAGCACCGGCCGGGTCACCTCGAGGCCGGGGGTCGCCTCGAGCATCGCGAGGTACTCCTGGAGGACTCCGAGGAAGCGGCCGAAGTGGGCGTTCCGCCAGTCGCCGCTCGGTCCCTCGCCCTGCTCGACGATGGCGTCGATGGCACGCACGGCGTCGTCGCAGCTGGTGATCGGACGGAGCTGCGGCCATCCGAAGAGCTCGCCGCGGGCCTGCGCCTCCGGCGGCCCGAGAAAGAGGCGCTCCTCGCCGATGCGCTCCGACAGGTGGCGGAAACCCGCCTCGATCGAGCGGTAGAGGTGGCCGACGGTGGCGAACTCCTGGAGGTGCGGGGCGATCTCGTCCTCGGACATCACCGGCACCGCGGAGTCGACGGCATCGAGGCCCTCGGCGTCGTCGATGTCCATGCCCTCCGGCCGCTCGAGGAAGAGGAAGTGGCGCAGCGCCTGCTCGCCGAAGGGAAGGAGGGTGAGCCGGACCCCGCTCGGGTAGTGCCGGGCCGGCTGCGGGAGGTTCGGACGCGAGAGGTGCGGGCTGGCGCCGAGCGCGGTGACGAGGTTGCAGTTGATCGCCAGATGGAGCATCTCCTGCTTGGCGACCATGAGGATGACCGACCGCCAGCGCTCCACCGCGCGGAGCTGGTCCTCGGTCAGCCCCTCATCGACGGCGCGCTTCAGCGAGAAGGCGGCGAAGAGGTACTCGCACATCAGCGCGTGCTCGAGCTCCGCCGCGGAGCAGAGCATGTAGATGAGCGGCTCGCGGTGCTCGATGACGATCGAGGGCTCCTCGACCGGGGTGCTGCTGCGCAGGGAGACCGCGGATCCCAGCCGTCCCTGGATGGCTTCCACGCCGGGCTCGGGGCCGGCCGCGGCAGCCGGTGGGGCCGCCGCCGGCGGGGCGTCGCCGGCGGCGTTCGGGCTCGACCCGTCCTCGCGCATCCCGGTCGCGACCCAGCGCTCGAGGACCTCGACCCGGTCCGGCGGCCAGGCGGCGTCGCAGGGCATCGACCCGCTGCGCACCCGCTCGAGGATCTGGACGGCATTGGCCGCAACATCCGGGTACGACCCGAGGTCGAAGGCGAAGCGCATCGCCTGCCGGTCGCGGTCGCGGAAGAGTGGCCGGAGGTGATCCTCGAAGCTGACCGCGGCGCCGGGCGGCGGCAGCGCCACCGCCGCCGCCTGCTCGGCGGGAGGCGCCGACGCCGGGATGCGGCTGCCCGGCGGCCCCGCGCAGCCCCAGTCCCAGTGCGGCACGGGCAGGTGCGGCGGCGGCGCCGCGCCCGGCGCGGAGTTCTCCAGCGCGAGCCGGGAGCCCCACTCGATGTACGCGGTGAACGCCGATCGGAACTCCGGGTCGGCGGGGAGCCCGGCCTCGTCCGCGCAGCGCGCGAGCGTGCTCGCCCAGCGCGCGCGCTGCGCCTCGGTGATGCCCTTGCCGAGGTGCTGGCCGAGCATCCGCGGGTAGCCGCCGTGCTTCTCGGTGAAGAGGTGCGGGCCTCCGAACACCTCGGCCAGCCACGCGGCGACGCGGTCGGGGTGGTCCGGCGCCATCTCCGCGAAGAGCGGGGCGAGCAGGGGGTCCTCGGGAACGTACCTCCCGTAGAAGAGCCGGGTCATGCGGGTGAGCGCCGGCAGCCCGCCGGCCCAGGCGAAGAGGGTCGGCTCCGCATCGGGCGCCGGATCCTTGAAGTCGACGTACCAGTGCATCCCGCTGCAGAAGGGCTTGTTGAGCGAGTGCCCGCAGCGGCACAGGCTGTAGTGCTCGAGCGAGGCCCCCTGGTTGCGCGGCACCGGGTCACCACCCGCCTCGCTCAGCGGGATCGATCCCGTCACCCGGTAGGGACCATCCTTCGAGGCCTCGACCGCCGGGTCGCGGACCTGGTCCGCGAGGTCCTCGCGGGCGTCGACGAGCCCCTGGAGCGCGGCCCCGAGCGCTCCCGACGGGCAGGCGCGGACCGCCCGGAGGAGCTCGTCCATGCGAGCGCCGGCGGCGGCGACGAAGGGCTCCCTGTCGACCCGGAACGCGATCGGGAGGCGGTCGGTGCAGAAGCCCGAGTGCGCGCAGGTGCCGCGGTTGTCGGTGACCGTGATCCCCTGGCCCTCGTAGCGGTCGAGATGGTCGGCGACGCGCTTGGGATCCCTGGCGTCGCTGAAGCCGTTCTCGGCGTGGCTGCCGTCGCAGAGCGGCTTGATCGCCGAGCCGCCGCAGCGACAGAGCGCCAGCTGCGGACACGCGGGCAGCGGCTGTCCGAGCCAGTCGACGAGGCGCTCGACGTTGGTGGCGAGCAGCGGGCCGTCGGGCAGCGGAACGATCTGCGCCGGCAGCGACGCCTGCAGGGCGGCGAGCCGAGCGCGGCGGCCGGCGGCGGCGCCGTCGCCGCCGGCGGGTGCCGCACGGCAGGCGAGCTCCTGCAGCGCCGCGGTCGCCTCCTGCACGTCGATCGGCATGCCGGGGTCGAGGCGCAGCCGGGTCGCACGCTGCGCCAGGTCCCAGAGCCGGTCGCCGACCAGCGCCTCGAGGTCGTCGACACCACCGGGCGGCGGTTCCTCACGCGCCGGGGCGGCCGCGCCGAGCGCGGTCCGGGCGTTGCCGAGCGGGCGGACGACCGAGCGGCGCAGCCGCCGCGCGATCGCGTCGAGACCGGCGAGGTCGCCACCTCCGCCGGCGATCGCCTGTTCGATCTCGCCTGCGAGACGGTCCGCGGCCGCCTCCAGCGTGGTCAGGTCATCCACGGAAAACCACCGGCGCGAGTTTCGACTCCCCTGTGCCAAGATCGCAAGTAGGCACTTTTCGGGAACCCTTCCACCTGCTCGACGGCGCGCGCCGCAACGGCGAGCTGCTCACCCTGGTCCCGGCGATCACCCAGAAGATGCTGACCCAGCAGCTGCGCGAGCTCGAGCGTGAGGGGATCGTGATGCGGACGGTCCGCCAGGCCTCTCCGCGGCGGGTCGAGTACGCGATCGTCCCCCGCGAGCGCGAGCGCCTGCGTGTTCTCCTCAGCGCCCTCTGTGCCTGGGGGCGCTGCTGGGCGTACGACACCGGCGCGGTCATCGCGAGCGGGGCCTGAATCCGGGAGGTGGCTCAGACCCCCGGGGGCAGGTTCGGCTCGCCCGCGGTCCACTCCCCGGCGACGTAGCGCTCCCCGCCGTCGAGGGCGACGTAGGCGCCGGGCTTGCCGTCGAACTCCGACGTCGCCGAGGCGCTCCAGTAGACCTCGCGCGCGTCGCTGATCCAGGTGTACTTCCCCGGCGCGAAGTGGAGATACGCGAAGTGGAGATACGGGAGGTGGGGATCGTG
>VBHE01000219.1:3674-4969 GCA_005889515.1 Chloroflexota bacterium
CCGTACGACGGGCTGGTCAGGGTCGCACGCTCGAAGGTCAGCGGGGTCAGCGTCGGTCCGGCCTCCTGAAAGGAGCACGCGAACAGCCCGTAGAACGGCCAGAAGATGGCCGACAGGGGGACGTTCCCGCTGCCGCCGGCGGCGCGGTAGACCCTGCCGCCGTCCTGGTGGTCGACCGGCTGGAAGGCGGGGAGATCGCTGATGCCGAAGGCGTGCTGCCACTGCTGGGCGTCGTACGCGCGGGCGATCACGTCGATGTCCATCAGGCCGCCGCCCTCCATGACGTTCTCCGGGAAGTACGCCTGGGAGGTGGCCGCGTGGGTCCCGAAGACCGGGAAGATCGGGTCGCCGGCCCAGAGGATGGTGGTGACGTTGCTGCCCTTCAGCTTCGCCATCAGCGTCGTCGACTGCGACACCGCGGTGCTCGTGTCCAGCGAGTAGAGGGCCATCTGCGCGCCGTTGCGATCGCAGCGCCGGATCCCCTCCTGCAGCTGGTCGAGCGCGGGACGCAGCGTGTCGAGGTCGTCGGCCACGATCGCCACCTTGCGTGGGAGCCGCTGCAGGAGGGGATCGCCGGCGAAGCGCGCCGGGAGGTTGGCGAACTTCTTGCACCAGTACTCGGTCGCGAGCGTCGCCTGCTCGTCCTGGCCCATGAGCACGCTGTAGAGGTAGGGCCGGTGGGCCACGTTGAAGGCGTTGGTGAGGCCGCCGAGGCTGACCACACCCTTGCGGCTCAGCTCGTCGTAGACCTCACCCACGATGCTGAACCACGAGGTGGCGAAGGGGTGATACTGGGCCACCGCGGCGTCCACCTCGTTGCGCAGGCAGGGGATGTCCGGCGGCGCGAACTCGCACTGGCCCTGGAAGAGGTCGAAGTGGACCTTGCGGCCGTAGAGCTCGTAGTGGCTGTTGATGAACGCGGCGGCCCGGTCGCGGAAGTCCTGGTCCTGCTGCGGGGTGCCGCTCAGCCCCTGGGACTGGAGGATGGCGTCGACCGCCGCGTTGCTCTTCGGCTGGTAGAGCACCACCTCGATGCTGGTCCGGGTCACGCCCATCGAGGTGGCACCGCCGTTGTCACCGCGCCAGGTGGGGGCGCACGGCGGGGCGATGACCAACCCCGCGAACTGCCGGCCGTTGACGCAGTGGCTGGTGTCGCCCGCCGCCGGCCCGCCCTGCACCGGTCCCAGCACCGCCCCCTGGTGCGACGGGCCACCGGCCGATGTCCCTCCCGCAGCGGTGCCCCGGGTCGCGACCGCGCCGGGATCGCCCGTGCCACCGTCGGAGTCCGCCCCGCC
>VBHE01000219.1:5060-6738 GCA_005889515.1 Chloroflexota bacterium
CGCCTGAGGCGTGACAGCGGGCGAGACCCTCCTACCCCCGACCGACGAGGACGACGAGGATGTCAGCGGGTTGTCGCCCGCGTCAACTCACATCTCGGCGCGCGCCAGCGCCGTCTCGATGCAGGCGATCAGCGCCCGGGCGGAGTCGGGGCTCAGCTCGACGGCCACCCGCGCCGCCGGGCCGGCGGACTCGTCGACCAGGTCGATGTTCAGGGTGTGGTCCAGGGCGGTGAAGTAGGGGTGGTCGAGGTAGACGGTCGCGTGGCTGAGGCGGAACCAGCCCTGGGGCCCCTTGGCGCTCCCGGTGACCGGGGCCCTCTCGGTGACGTAGGTGCACACCGTCAGGCTCCTCCGTCGCCGGCGAGGTGACGCCCGAAGAACGAGAGGACGCGCCGCCAGCCGTCGGTCGCCGCCTCCGGCCGGTACATCGGGCGGTCGGTCGCGAAGAAGCCGTGGCCCGCGCCGGGGTAGGTGTGGAACTCGTAGGTCTTCCCGAGCCGGGCGAGCTCCGCCTCGATCTGCGCGGTCTCCTCGGGGGCGGGATGGGAGTCCTCCGCTCCGAAGAGGCCGAGGAGCGGACAGCCCATGTCCTTGGCGAGGGCGAGCACCGGCTCCATCTTCAGCGGCAGCTCCGGTGGCGGGCTCGATGCGACGAAGGCCCCGTAGCAGTCCACCGCGGCGTCGATCGGCAGGCAGCACGCGGCGAGGAAGGCCTGGCGGCCGCCCGAGCAGTAGCCGATCACCCCGACCCTCCCGTTGCTCGAGGGCATCGACCGCAGGTGGCGCACCGCCCCGGCCGCGTCGCCGAGGAAGCGCTCGTCGGGCACCCCGCCGCGGGCGCGCACCGCCGCCGCGGCGTCGTCGGGTCCCGCCCCCTGCGCCTCGCGGTCGTGGAGGTTCGGACAGATGGCGAGGTGGCCGTGCGCCGCGAAGCGGCGGGTGATCTCCTTGGTCGCCTCGTCCCAGCCGGGCATGTGATGGATCACCACCACCCCCGGGTACGGCCCGGGGCCGAGCGGACGGGCGAGGTAGGCGCGGATCTCGTCGCCGCCGTGGCCGCCGATCCGCAGCGTCTCCGCCATCATCATCACGTCCACGACGCGTCCCTCCTCGGAGTGGTCCGGCGCCGGGGAATTGTGCGGTGGCGTCCTCAGGTGACGGGCGCGGGGCTCTCGTCGGAGGTTGTGACCGGGTCGGAATTCGCGGCGCCGGGGTCGGCGGCGGCTGGATGTGCCGAGTAGCGATCTCCCTGGCCCCGGACCACCGGGCCGATGACGAGCACGGCCCCGGCGCCGAAGATGATCGCGAACGGGCCGATCAGGGCGAGGAGCTCCAGGGCGCTCTGCGCCATGGTGTGGGCCAGGAGCGCCTGTGCCAGTGCGTGGTGCATCTCGCCTCCTTCCGAACAGCTGTGTGCCGGATGTGTGGTGGGGACCGGTGATGGTTTCGATGGTATCGCCGTTTTCAGCTCGTCGCGGGCCGTGTAGGGCGACCCAGCGGCTGGGCCGGCTGGCCACGGTCCAGCCGGACGGGACCCTCCAGGTCAACGGGCGGGCCGCCTTCGTCGTCGACGGGATCGCCGAGACCGACAGGGGCCCCCTCGAGATGACGGTCAGCCGGCGCACCGTCCCCGAGAGCGACGACGGAGACACCGAGGAGCATCGGCCATGACCGTGGA
>VBHE01000220.1:0-387 GCA_005889515.1 Chloroflexota bacterium
GGCGAGCGCGACGGCGATCTCCGGCCGGTAGGTGGAGACGGTGATGTCGTGGATCTCCCGGGAGGCCGGGGTGGGCATGCTCAGCGAATCGAGCCGGTGGGTCCCCGTCTCGTCGACCGCCACCAGTGCCACAATCGCGCCCTGGTGAAGGATCGCGACCTGGACCCGCTCGCTCCCCCTCTCGATCAGCGCGCCGGAGTGCCGCCGCTCGGCGAGGTGGCTGAGCAGCCGTGGGCCGTCGACGAACGAGGAGTTGAGCTGACCGAGCGCGGAGGCGCCGGAGGGCAGCGGGCAGGGGCGGATCGGCCCGGCAGCCGGCAGCGCGGTGCTCTCGACGGACGCCGACCACACCACGGAGGTGACCGTGGAGGAATCGGGAGTGCGCAC
>VBHE01000220.1:437-6092 GCA_005889515.1 Chloroflexota bacterium
ATGTATCACGTGAACGAGTTCACCGGCAGCGAGTGGACGGTGCTCGTCTCCGCGCAGCCGCCGGGCTACGACGTCACCGGGATGTACCTGCTCTGGGGCTCGGATCGCGAGCGTCTGCTGGAGATCGGACGTGCCGAGATCGCCGCCGGGCGCTTCCACGAGGCGCGCCTGAGCGTGGCACCGGGACGCAGGCCGGCGGAGCACGTGCTCTGCATCCTCGCGGCGGACGGCACGCAGCGTGTCGAGCTCGCCCGCCGTGTGCGCGACAGCGGCGGGGGGATCACCTACCTGTACTGGAGGGAGGGCACCGCGCTTCCGGTGCGCCGCGAGCTCAGCGTCGCCTTCGGCGACGACGGCGAGGAGCCCGGCTGATTCGGCCGCGGTTGACAGGAACTCGCGCTACACCATGGTCAGGCCGCCGGAGACCGACAGCGTCTGGCCGGTGATGTACCCGGCATCCTCGCACGCCAGGAAAGCGATCGCGGCGGCGATCTCGTGCGGCTGCCCGAGCCGCCGCATCGGCACCGCGCGCGTGAGCGCTGCCACCAGCCGCTCGGCATCCGGCGCGCTCGCCGTCATGCCTTTGAGCATCGCCGTGTCGGTCGGGCCCGGGCACACGACGTTCGCGGTGACGCCGTGCCTGGCGGTCTCGCGCGCGACCGTCTTCGTGAACGCGATCACCGCCGCCTTCGCCCCCGCGTACACGGCCTCGTGGGCGGAGCCCACGCGCGCGGCGTCGCTCGCGACGTTCACGATCCGCCCGTAACCCCGCTCCACCATGCCGTGAACTCCTCGTCGGTGTCGAGGAAGGGCTTGAGCTCGTCCCAGCCGGCACAGTTCACGCACACCCCGATCACCCCGAGCTCGGCGCGCACCCGGGTCACGGCGTCGCCGACCGACGCCGGGCTGGTGACGTCGAGCCACACGCCGAGGCCGCCCACGTGGGCGGCGACGCGCTCCGCGCCGGCGAGGTCGAGGTCGGCAACGGCGACCCTGCAGCCCGCCTCCGCGAGGCTCGCGCAGATCGCCGCGCCGACTCCCCCCGATCCGCCGGTGACCAGCGCGACCCGCGGCTCACCCGACGAGGTCATCGTCGCCTCCTAGCAGAAGCTCCGCTGGCAGAGCCAGCTCGAGACCGCGTCGCGGGTGAACGGCGCCGACCTCTCCAGGCTGAGCGCGTGCCCGGTGTTCGGGATGGTGATCCCCATCACGTCCTTGCTGCCCGTGTACATGCCCTTCTGCCGCTCGAGCGCGGGCGGCGGGAAGATCGCGTCCTTGTCGCCGAAGACGAGGAGGACCGGCACCTGGATGCTCGGCACCTGCTGGCTGTCGAGGAAGATGCCCGCGGGGATCGAGCCGTCGTCGCCGCAGGGGTCGGGGTTGCGCAGCCGCGTCGCCTCGCCCTCGACGGAGGGGTCGGCGTCGTGGAACATCAGCGCCTTGAACTCCGCGCCGTCCCGCCCGAGGGGGGCGTAGCCGGGCGGGGCGCCGCCGCTGAGGCAGACTCCACCGGTCTGGGCGAAGGCGGCGAGCACCTGCGGCGAGGCGCCGAAGTCGGCCCAGGCGAGCAGCACCAGGGCGTCGATGTCGTGGAAGGACCAGGCCTCGATCTGGGAGATCTGGCCCCCGGCGGAGTGGCCCATGAGGCCGACCCGCACGAAGGACAGCCCGGGTCCGCCGTCCATGGTGTAGGAGCCGCTCTTCAGCGCCTGGACGATCTGGTGCGCGACCGACGCCTGGCCACCCATGCAGGTCTGGGTGCCCGGCGGATGGCTGCTCACCCCGTAGCCGAGGCGGTCGACGACGAGCGAGGCGATGCCGTGGGAGGCGAGCGCCTCCGACCAGTCATAGCCGGGGACGACCTGGAAGTCCCAGAAGAACTCGCCATAGCCGAGGCCGTGGAGCCCGAGCATCACCGCCCGGCCCGGGTTGTCCGGGCTGAGCTGCGAGGGAGGGCCGACGAGCCTGCCGTGGATGGTGTACGCGGCGCCATCGGTCGGGCAGGGGACCGTCGTGTCGTTGGCGTTCTTGACCTTGAAGGTGACCTCGTGGCTCTGCACCGACGGCTCGGCCGCGGTGCGGGGCGCCGGCCCCACGGCGAGCGCCGTCAGCGCCGCCAGCCCTGCCACGGCGGCCGCCGCCGGTCGACGAAAACGGAACATCCGCCTGGCCCTCCTCACGTCCGGCTGCCCGCCGCGCCGCGGCGCAGCCCGTCGACGATCCTCGCCCATCCCGTTGCGGCTTCGCCACCTGCGAACGTGTAGAAGCTCAGCCGGTCGGCGATGTCGCCGTAGCGGGCGAGCAGCCGTCCGGGGACCTCGTCCGGGGTTCCCTCGACCGCGAAGATGTCGAGCACCCCGGGGTCGACGAGCTCCGCCATCTCCGCCCAGCGGCCCTGCTTGGAGAGGGTGTTGAGCTCGGTCTGGAGGTCGCCGCGGCCGTGGATCTCGAGCGCCTGCCGGTACGCGGGGGTCGAGCCGTAGAAGGAGATCTGCGCCCGCACCAGGCCGCGCATGGACTCGACCTCGGCCTCGGTGTCTCCGGTGATCAGGAAGCAGGGGACGCTGATCTCGAAGTCCTCGCGGCGCCGGCCGGAGCGGGCGAGCCCGCGCTCGACCGCGGGGAGGGTGACCTCGCGCAGGTAGCGCTCGTTGGTGAATGCGTGGAGGATGACCCCGTCGGCCACCTCCGCGGCGACCTCGGTCATCGCCTCGCCGACGGCGGCGAGGAAGATCTTTGCGGTGCCGTACGGGTTCTGACCCGGGTTGAAGAACGGCGTCATCAGCGTGTGGCTGTAGAAGTCGCCCCGGAAGTCGAGCTTCGAGTCGGTGTTCCAGGCCTCCCAGATCGCGCGGATGGCGAGGATCAGCTCACGCATCCGGGGCGCGGGATGCGACCAGGTCATGCTGAAGCGCTTCTCGATGTGGGGCCGGATCTGCGAGCCGAGGCCGAGGATCATCCGGCCCTTCGAGTACTCGTGCAGGTCGTAGCCGACGTTGGCGAGGGTCATCGGGTTGCGGGCGAATGCCACCGCGATCCCGGTCATGAGCTCCACCCGCTCGGTGTGCTCGGCGGCGAGGGCCAGCGGCAGGAAGGGGTCGTGCTGGGTCTCGACCGAGACGAGCCCGTCGTAGCCCTGGGCCTCCAGCGCCCGGGCCCGCTCCGCCGTGCCGCCCAGGTCCGTGCCGAGGTGGGTGTCGATCTTCACCCTGCTCACTCCTCCACTCGTCCGCCGCGCCCAGAGGATGGCACGTCGCCGGGCTCGGCCGCCTCGCGCGGTGGGGCGCCCCCCCGTCTCCGGTTCACCCCCCCGAGAAAGGGGGAGACGGGTTCCCCCGATCGCGCGATGGTTGCCGGAGGCGGCGGGCTGCCAGACTTCACCCGCGGGTGGCCTGCCCCGGGCGGGATGGATGGCGCCACCATGAGGAGGGAGGTCGGCCGATGGCGGGTGACGCGAGGACCGTGCATGGCCACTGAGGGCGTCATCGATCGCCCATTGAACCCACCGCTGACCGACGAGCTCGGTGACATCGTCGTTCGCGGCCTCCGCCCGGGGCGCAAGGGCCTCGAGGCCCTCGGAGAGATGGTCCTCCTCGGTGGTGCGGTCTTCAAGTCGCTCCGCACCGGGATCGTCTGGGAGGAGTTCATCCACCAGTGCGACATCTTCTTCAAGCGGATGATCGTCCCCGTCCTGCTCATCGGCCTGGGCTGGGGGACGATGGTGTCGCTCGAGGCGGGGAACCTGCTCCAGCTCGCCCAGGCCTCATGGCGCCTCGGCGGGTTCGAGGCGATGTCTCACATCCGCGAGTTCGACGCCTTCGTCATGGGTGACATCGCCATGGGGGTGGCGGGCACCGCGATCGTGGCCGACATGGGGGCGCGCAAGGTGCGCGACGAGCTCGCGGCGATGAGCACCCTGGGCATCGACGTGGTCCGTGAGATGGTGACGCCGCGAGTGCTCTCGATGATCGTCATGACCAGCGCGATGCTCTTCCCGATGATGGTCAGCAGCCTCTTCACCGGCTGGCTCGCCGCCGTCTACCTGCGCGGCGCGAGCACCGGCGGCTACTGGCACGACTTCTTCAACCAGACCACCTCGGTGGACGTGCTGATCGGGGTCGTGAAGTGCGCCTGCTTCGGGATGTTCGGCGGCATCATCGCCTGCTACAAGGGGATGAGCGCCGCCGGCGGAGGACGGGGCGTCGGCCGTGCCGTGAACGAGGCGGTGGTGATGTCGATCATCATGGCGATGAGCGTCAACTACCTGGTCACCTCGATCCTCATGGCGCTGAACAGCTCCGTGAACGTCCTCAAATGACGCGGGCCGAGCGGCATGGCTGACGTCGCCGTCACCGCCCCCGCGGGGGCCGGACCGCTGGGTGTCGCCGGCCGCAAGACGGTCGGGGCGGTCCGCGAGCTCGGGGAGATCTTCCTGTTCTTCGGCAGGGCGCTCTGGGGCATGCGCACCGTCCCCAAGCACCAGGAGGAGTTCTTCCGCTTCGCCGCCTACGTGGCGCTCTCGACCCTGCCGATCGTGGTCTGCATCGCCTACTTCATGGGCGCGGAGTGCGGACTCGAGTCCTGGTACTCACTGAAGATCATCGGGGTCCAGGACCTCGGCGGCGTCTTCAATGCCTTCTGCGACCTGCGCGAGTGCATCCCCATCTACTTCGGCTTCGCCGTCGGCGCCAAGGTGGGCTGTGGCCTCGCCGCCGAGCTCGGGACGATGCGCATCTCCCAGGAGATCGACGCCCTCCAGACGCTGGGAATCAACACCATCCACTACCTGGTGAGCACCCGCATCCTCGCCTGCCTGATCGTGCTCCCGCTGCTCCACGTCGCAGCGCTCACCAGCGGCTTCATCGCCTCCTACGTGGTCCAGATCTTCCAGATCCACCAGCTCTCGCAGGGGATCTACCTCGACTACTTCTGGCGGTTCATGAACCCGCTCGACTTCGTCTACTCATTGGTCAAGGCGATGAGCTTCGCCCTGTGCACGATCATGACCGGGGTCTTCTACGGCTACAACGTGCGCGGCGGCTCCGCCGGGGTGGGCCGCGCCGCGGCCAAGACCACCGGCATCAGCATGATCTTCGTGATCATCGCCAACGCGGTCTTCACCCAGCTCTTCTGGGGTGTCAACCCGCGGGCGCCGATCCCGTGACCCAAGGCCAGAGATAGGGAGGGAGCCAGCCGATGCAGGTCGTCGCCGACCATCTCCGCAAGCAGTTCGATGCCAACGTGGTGCTGCGCGACGTGTGCCTGCAGATCCCCGAGGGCGAGGTCACGATCATCATGGGTCCCTCGGGGACGGGGAAGAGCGTCTTCCTCTCCCACATCATCGGCCTGCTCATGCCCGACGCCGGCAGCCTGATGGTCGACGGTCGCCCCGTGGCCGAGCGCAACCAGAAGGAGCTGAACGAGATGCGCAAGCGCATGGGGATGCTCTTCCAGGACGGCGCGCTCTTCAGCTCGATCAACCTCTACGACAACGTCGCCCTGCCGCTGCGCAAACACACCGACCTCAGCGAGACCAAGATCCGCGAGATCGTTCGCGCGCGGCTCAAGGAGGTCGGCCTCGCCGGGGCCGAGAGCCGGATGCCCAGCCAGCTCAGCGGCGGCATGCGCAAGCGCGCCGGCCTCGCCCGGGCGCTG
>VBHE01000220.1:6278-8246 GCA_005889515.1 Chloroflexota bacterium
CCACCAGTTCATGCACGGGACCGCCGACGGCCCCCTGACCATGGACTGAGGGGGAGGGACGATGCGACCTCGGCAGCTCGGCCTCACGGTGGTGGGAAGCGTCCTCGGCGCGGCGCTGCTGGCCACCGGCTTCGTGGTCAGCAAGAACGGGCTGGTCGGCACCTGGGACTACCACGTCAAGGTGAGGGTCGCCGACGCCGACGGCCTCATCGAGGGCAACCGGGTCGCCGTGGCCGGGGTGCCCGCCGGTCGCATCCTCGACCTCCAGATCGCGGACCACTCCGCGATCCTGACCCTGGGGATCACCACCGACGTCCGGCCGCTGCTCAGCGACACCACCACGAGCATCCGGCCCAAGGGCCTGGCGGGCGAGCGCTTCATCGAGCTCGTCCCCGGGACCAAGGGGGCACCCGTCGCCGACTACGGGACGCTGTCGAGCGCGACGGTGAACCCGGTCGAGGTCGAGGACGTCCTCAATGCCTTCGACGCCCCCACCCGGGCGGGCCTGCAGAGCTTCCTCACCGACCTCGGTGCGGGCATGGCGCCGAGCTCCTCACCCTGGTCGACCAGGCCCAGGGGCTCGCAACCACCCTGCAGGGGCAGGACGACAACATCGGGCCGCTGCTCGGCAACCTCGATGCGGTCGTCAACGCCCTCAACACCCTCCAGAACACCAGCGTCCTCGACCGGTTCGCCGGCAACGCCGCCACCGTCACCGCGGCGGTCGCCGCCCGCGACACCCAGCTGCGCGACATGCTGTCGAGACTGGGGACCGTTCTCGGAGAGCTCCAGGGCGCCTTCGGCGGCCACGAGGGCCAGTTCCGCGACGTCCTTGTGCGCCTCCCCGCGCTGGAGACGAAGCTGCAGGGGCTGCTCGGGGCCACCGATCCCACCCTCACCACCATCCAGTCGAGCCTGCCGAGCATCCAGCGGGTGCTCATCCAGCTCGCCTACGGGACCTGGAGTCCGTTCCAGGAGGGCAACCGGCTGGTGGTCTCGAACACCGGCTCGATGCAGGCGCTGAGCCTGCCCGCGGGGACGGCGCAACCGCCGGGCGTCGCCACCCGCGCGCAGGTCATGCAGTTCCTGACCGGAGGGCGCTGACGATGCGGCCCGAGCTGAAGCACGTGGTGCAGTTCGGCGGCTTCACCGCCGCCCTGACCGGGCTGGCGATGTTCCTCGCCTCGAACATGAACGGCAGCGGCCTGCCCTGGTCGCCGCGCTACGAGGTCAAGGCGGAGCTCAGCAACGCGGACATCCTGCTCAAGGACCAGGACGTGCGGATCAGCGGCGTCCAGGCGGGGAAGGTCACCGACGTCTCGCCGATCTCCGGCGGGCACGTGCTCGTGACCATGGTCATCGACAAGAAGTACGCGCCGATCCACGCCGACAGCACCGCCCGGGTGCGTCCCTTCACCCTGATCGGCGACAAGTACGTGGACATCGACCCGGGGAGCTCGGCGGCGCCGGCGCTGCCGGCGGGGGCGACGATCGCGCTCGGCCGCACCAGCATCCCGATCGAGCTCGAGCAGGTGCTCTCGATCCTCGACACCGACACCCGCACGAAGATGACCCAGCTGCTCACCCAGGGGGGCACCGCTCTCGCCGGCCGCGGTGACACCGTCAACCAGCTGCTGGCGCGGCTCCCCGACCTCGAGAGGTCGCTGACCGCCACCCTGCTGGTCACCGACTCCAAGGTGCAGACGATCGACCATCTGCTGAGCAGCGCCGACAGCCTGCTCACCAGCCTGGCGCAGCACCAGGCGCGGATCGAGAGCGCGGTCAACGCCTCCGACCACCTGCTCGGGGCGCTCGCCGACGACCGCGACGTCATCACCCAGACGGTCACCACCGCCGACCAGAGCCTCGGCACCCTTGCCCGGGCGATCGCCGGCGAGGGCGCCGACGGCCGCGCCCTGGTCGCCAACGCCCCGAGCCTCCTCGGCGAGCTGCAGCAGTTCATGGCCA
>VBHE01000220.1:8269-10582 GCA_005889515.1 Chloroflexota bacterium
TCGCCCAGCTGCGGAGCAGCTTCAGCGCCCGGGACTCGCTCGGGTACTACATCCGGGCGGTCGCCCGCGACGACTGCGCCACCACCGTGGCGGGGAGCATGCCGCCGTGCAGCTTCCCGAGCGGCCACCGAGGAGGATGAGAGATGCCTCCTCAGCAGCACGAGCACCACGCCAGCCACACCTACTTCGACGAGAGGATCCACCTCACCCTCGCGGGCAAGACCGCGCTCACCGCCGCCTTCGTGGCCACCTGCTTCGCCGGCATCCTGGGTACGATCCACCTGATCGGCGCCCCCCTGCCCTTCAGCTCCCAGTACCACGTCTCCGCGGTCTTCCCCGACGCCGAGGGGGTGATCCCGGACAGCAGCGTGACCATCGGCGGCGCCCTCGCCGGGCGCGTCGAGGAGGTGAGCCTCACGCCCCAGGGCGCGAAGGTGACGATGCGCCTGCTCGACCGCTGGCAGCACACCGTCCACCGTGACGCCAGCGCCTCGATCCGGATCAAGAGCCTGCTCGGCGAGCGCTTCGTGAACATCGACCCCGGGACCCCGGGGCAGCCGCTGCTCGCCTCGGAGAGCACCCTCGGCCAGCGCGGCACCCTGAGCGTGGAGATGACCGACGTCCTCGACATGCTCGACCAGCCGACGCGGGCGAGCCTCGGGGTGCTGCTCGGCTCGCTGGGGAGCGCGACCAAGGGCCGGGGCGGCGACGTCAACACCGCGATCCACGACCTGCGCACCCTGGTCACCGACCTGCAGCCGCTGACCGGCACCTTCCAGCAGCGCTCCGACGACGTCCGCCACCTCATCTCCCAGGCGGACACGGTGACGAAGGACCTCGCCGCCCAGCAGGGCGACCTCGGCGGACTGATCAGCAACGCGAACACCGCCTTCGGCAGCCTCGACGCGGACAAGAGCGCGCTGCTCAACCTCATCGACCGCGGCGACACCCTCGCGAAGGACTTCAGCACCGTGCTCGACCCCCAGACCCAGGCGGGCTTCCGCGACACCCTCCAGAACGCGCCGCCGGCGCTCACCCAGACCGCCTCGCTGGGCTCGACGCTGACCCCGACGGTCCAGCAGCTGCGGCCGGGGCTGCCCAGCTACGTGGCCCTCCTCCCCGATCTGAAGAGCCTCTGGAGCGCCTCGGACGCCAACAACCACTACGTCCGGGTGCTGGTGCTCGCCGGCCCCGACTCGATGACCTCCGGGTCGAACGGTGACCGCCACCCCGCGCCCGACGTGGCGCCGCCGGGGGGCGCTCCCGCCGCCCCGGGGTTCCCGCCGCATCCCTCGGGGTTCGCGACCACAGCTTCGCCCGACGTGATCTCGTCCCAGTCACCCCTCTGGGCCCTGATCTTCGGAGGGATGTGAGGATGCGCGCGCTGGTCCGCTCCTCCTGGGGACAGGTCACCATCATCCTCGTCGGCTTCGTGCTGGTGATGGTCGCGCTGGCGACCGTGGTCGAGCTGATCTCCCTCCACGACCAGGGCGGCTACAACGTCACCGCCACCGTCGGCGACGTCAACGGGCTCTTCGACCACCAGACGGTGCGCCTGAGCGGCGTCGAGGTGGGCCAGGTCGACGACATCAGCCCCAACCCGCAGGGCGGGGTGAACGTCAAGCTGTCGATCGACCCGAAGTACGCGCCGCTCCACCAGGGCGTGCAGATCGCGGTGCGCTCGCTCGGGCTCTTCGCCGAACAGTACGTCCGCATCGTCGACGGTCCCAGATCCGCGGCCCCGCTCCCCGACGGCGTCACCATCCCGCGCTCGCAGACGGCGTCGGCGATCGGGCTCGACAGCATCGTCGACACCCTCGACACCGCGACCCGCGCGGAGATCAGGACGCTGATCACCCAGAGCCAGACCGGCCTGCAGGGCGCCTCCGCCGCCGACCTCAACGCCGCGCTCGAGCAGCTGCACCTCGCCGTCGAGGCGCTCGACCCGGCGATGGCCAGCCTCTCGCAGCGCACCGATGCGCTCGGCGCGATGATCTCCGACTACGACCAGCTCGCGACCAAGGTGGCGAGCAATCGCGCGAGCGTCTCTGTGGCGGTGTCCCAGCTGAACGGTGGACTCGCCACCTTCGACGCCCACACCGGCCAGGTGAGCCAGGCGCTGCAGCAGGCGGCGACGACGATGCAGACGGGCACGACGATCGTCGGCCAGCGCATCCCCGCGCTGCGCGCCCTCTTCACCGAGCTGCCCGGCACGCTGCGCACCCTCGACTCGCTGCTCGGTGAGGTGAACCCGTTCCTCGCCAACATCGAGCCGCTCGCCCCGCAGCTCCGCCAGCTGCTCGTCGGCCTCGA
>VBHE01000221.1:0-3950 GCA_005889515.1 Chloroflexota bacterium
GAGGAGCGCGCGCGCCGCCGGCGCGGCGGTGCTCACAGCCGCTCCGCCAGCCCGGCGGTCTCGATCGGATGGGGACGGTAGGGGCCGGGCACCTCGCCGCAGAGCCGCGGCGTCGGCAGCAGCTTGGCCGGGTTGCAGAGCCCGTCGGGGTCGAAGGCGTGGCGCACCCGCTCCATCACCGCGAGCGCACCGGCGCTGAACATCTTCGGCATGTGGCATGCCTTGTCGAGGCCGACGCCGTGCTCGCCGGTGATCGATCCGCCCTCGGCGAGGCAGAGGTCGAGGATGCGTCCGGCGAGCTCGAGGGCCTTCTCGGACTCGCCGGCGACGTGGCCGTCGTAGCAGACGAGCGGATGGAGGTTGCCGTCCCCGGCGTGGAAGACGTTGCCGACGCGCAGCCCGTACTCGCGCTCGAGCTCGCGGATGCCGTTGAGCACCGGCCCCAGCCGGGTGCGGGGGATCACCCCGTCCTGGACGTAGTAGTCGGGGCTCACCCGCCCCATGGCGGCGAAGGCGGCGCGCCGTCCCCTCCAGAGCAGGGCGCGCTCCGCGGCGCTGCTCGCCACCCGGGTCTCGGTGCCCCCCGCCTCCCGGCAGATCCGGTCGACCGCGGCCAGAACCGTCCGGCACTCGGCGTCGGGCCCGTCGACCTCGACGAGGAGCAGCGCCTCGCAGTCGGGATAGCCGGCGTGCACCGCCGCCTCCGCGGCCTCGAGGGTGAGCCGGTCCATCATCTCCACCGCGGCGGGGAGGATGCCCTCGGAGACGATCGCCGACACCGCGTTGCCGGCGGATTCCATGGAGTCGAACGCCGCCAGGGTGGTGATGCACGTGGGCGGCCGGGGTACCAGCCGCAGGATCACCTCGGTGACGATCCCCAGCGTGCCCTCGCTGCCGACCACCACGCCGAGGAGGTCGTAGCCGGGCGTGTCGGGCACCGCGCCGCCGAGTCGCACGACGTCGCCGGCGGCGGTCACCATCGTCACCCCGCAGACGTGGTGCAGGGTGAAGCCGTACTTGAGGCAGTGGGCGCCGCCGCTGTTCTCGGCGACGTTGCCGCCGATGCTGCAGACCGAGCCGCTGCTCGGGTCGGGAGCGTAGAAGTAGCCGTGCTGGGCGACCGCCTCGCTGACGGCGAGGTTGGTCACCCCCGGCTGGACGGTCGCGCGCTCGTTGGCGATGTCGACGGCGAGCACCGAGCGCATCCGCGCCAGGCAGACGACCACGCCCTCGGTGATCGCGACCGCGCCGCCGCTCAGCCCGGTGCCGCTGCCCCGGGCGACGAACGCGATCCGCGCCCGGTGGAGGACGCGCACCGCCGCCGCCGCCTGCTCGGTGGTCAGCGGCAGCACCACCGCCGCCGGGACCGCCCGGTGCCCGGTGAGGCCGTCGCACTCGTAGGCGCGCACCGCCGCCGGCTCGGTGAGCACCGCCGAGGCGCCCACCGCGGCGCGAAGCCCGTCGAGCACCGCGGCGTCCATGGAGCCCAGATGGTATCCCGCGCTACCCTCCGGCTCCATGCACCTCCACGCCGTCCTCCTCCCCGACGGCAGCGATCCGGTCGACCTCTGGGTCGCGGACGGGCGGCTGACCCTCGACCCCCAGGACGCCGCCGAGTCGCTGCCCGGCGGCTGGGCCCTCCCCGGGCTGGTCGACGCCCACGCCCACCTCAGCATCGACACCGCCGGTGGCGGCCGCGATCTCGGCGATCCCGATCTCGTCGAGTCGAACTACCGCGCCCACCTCCATGGCGGGGTCCTGCTCGTGCGCGACGTCGGCGCGGTCCCCGGCGCGGTCCTCCCCGACGGGGACCCCGAGGGTCCCCGGCTGCTCCGCTCCGGCCGCTACCTGGCGCCGGCGGGCCGCTATGTCCCCGGCCTCTACGAGGGCGTCGAGGCCGGCGCCCTCGTCGAGGCAGCCCTCGTCGAGGTCGCGGCGGGGGCGGCCTGGGTGAAGGTGATCGCCGACTTTCCGCCGAACTTCCCGCGGGGGCGCGCCGAGCCGAACTATGACCTCGAGACCCTGACCCGGCTCGTGGAGGCGGCTCACGCCGCAGGCGCACGGGTCGCCGCCCACGTCACCGGGGCGGCGCTCGCCGACGTCGTCGCCGCCGGCGTCGACTCCGTCGAGCACGGTCTGCGCATGGATGAGGACGCGCTGACCGCCCTCGGCCGCCGTGGCGGCGCCTGGACGCCGACCCTCGGGATGACCATCGAGATGCTCGGCGAGGAGAAGTTCGAGCGTCTCGTGCAGCGCTTCTCTCCCCTGCTGGCGCGGGCGGAGGCGGCCGGCGTCACCGTGCTCGCCGGCACCGACACCCGCCCGCCGGGCTCGCTGCCGTTGGAGGTGGCGCTGCTCCAGCGCTGTGGGATGGCGCCCGCCGACGCCCTCGCGGCGGCCTCGACCGCGGCGCGCCGCTACCTCGGGCTCCCCGGCCTCGAGCCCGGCGCCCCCGCCGACCTGGTCTGCTACCCGGCCGATCCGCGCGACGACCCCGAGGTGCTCGCCAGCCCGTCGGCGGTGGTGGTCGGGGGGCGCCGGGTCACGTGAGCGACACCGAGTACCACTCGTACCTGCTCATCGACGACCTGCTGCGCCTGCAGCGGCCGCTGACCGCGGGCGCGCGCGACGAGCTCCTCTTCATCGTCGTCCACCAGGTCTACGAGCTCTGGTTCCGGATCGTGGTCGACGAGCTGATCCACGCTCGTGACGCGCTCCTCGCCGCCGGCGCCCACGCCGCGGTCAAGCCGCTCCGCCGGGTGCTCGCGGTCGAGGGCCTGCTCTACGACCAGCTCGGCGTCCTCGAGACGATGGGCCCGGAGGACTTCCTCGCCTTCCGCGACCCCCTCGCCCCGGCGTCCGGCTTCCAGTCGGCGCAGTTTCGCGCCATCGAGCGGCTGAGCGGCGGCGAGGCCGGCGGCTACGGGATCAGCGCCGGCGCCGGCGGCGACCCCGGCGGCCCACCGCTCTGGGAGGCCTTCTGCGCCTGCGGCCGGTCCCAGGGGCTCGAGCTGCCCGACGGCGACGCCGAGCGGGAGCGGCGGCTCGCGGCCCTCGCGGGCCTGTATCGCGACCACGCCGGGAGCGCCGAGCGCAGTGTCCTCCACTCGGTCGCCGAGCTGCTCTGCGACCACGACGAGGCGGTCGCCTCCTGGCGATTCCGCCACTCCCTCATGGCCGCCCGCACCATCGGTGCACGACCCGGCACCGGCGGGTCCGCCGGCGTCGAGTACCTGCGCTCGACCGTCGACCGCCGCTTCTTCCCCGAGCTCTGGGAGGCGCGGACCCGCCTCTAGCCGGTGTCCTTCCAGGCGCCGCCCCCGCCGCGTCGCACCGCCACCAGCCCGGCGACGATCGAGAGCGCGATCTCCGCCGCGGTACGGCCACCGAGGTCGAGGCCCACCGGGGTGCGGATGGAGGCGACCTCCGCCTCCGAGGCGCCGCCGGCGCGGAGCGCCTCGAGGTGGTGCGAGGTGTGGCGTCGGCTGCCCATGAGCCCGAGGTAGCGGGGCTCGCGGCGGAGCAGGAGCGCGCAGAGGTCGACGACGTCGGGGGCGTCGTGGTCGGTGAGCACCGCATAGATCTCGTCGCCGGCGATCGCGCCCTCGAGGGCGTCGACGCGGTCGAGGACCGCATCCGCGTCCCAGAGGCTCCCGCGCAGCCGTTCGGCGCGGCTCTCCACGAGCACGGTGCGGAAGCCGACCGCGGTCGCCCACTCCAGCACCGCCGCGGCCACCGGGGTCGCCCCGGCGACCACCAGGGTGGGCCGCGCCGGGTAGGGCTCGAGGTGCACCTCGACGGTGCCGAGCTCGTGGGTGTAGGTGCGCAGCCGCGGGCCGCCCTCGTCGAGCGCGGGCGCGGCGTCCGCGAGCGCGGCGGCGTCGAACTCGGAGCAGCCGAGGGTTCCGGCGAGCGGGCCGGCGCGGCTCATGAGCAGCTTCGCCCCGGCG
>VBHE01000221.1:4043-7099 GCA_005889515.1 Chloroflexota bacterium
GGGCGGAGGGGAGCGCCGGCACCGTGGCGAGATGCCGCATCAGCGAGCCGAACTCGGCGAAGGTCAGGCTCTGGTCGGCGTCCGACAGCGCCTTCTCCGGCGCCGGGTGCACCTCGATGAGCAGGCCGTGCGCGCCCGCCGCCCGCGCCGCCCACGCCATCGGAGCGACATAGGCCCGGAAGCCGGTGCCGTGGCTGGGGTCGACGATGACCGGGAGATGGGTGCGCTCGCGGAGCACGACGACCGCCGAGAGGTCGAGGGTGTTGCGGGTGGCGCTCTCGAAGGTGCGGATGCCGCGCTCGCAGAGGATCACCTGCTGGTTGCCGTGGGCGAGCACGTACTCGGCGGCCCCGAGCCACTCCTCGATGGTGCTCGACAGGCCGCGCTTGAGCAGCACCGGGCGGTCGACCTTGCCGAGCTCGCGGAGCAGGTCGAAGTTCTGCATGTTGCGCGCGCCGACCTGGAGGATGTCGGCCGCGTGGGCGAGGCGCTGCACCTGCTCGACCGCCATCACCTCGGTCACGATCGGCAGCCCGGTCTCGCGCCCGGCGGCGACGAGCAGGTCGAGCCCCGACCAGCCGAGCCCCTGGAAGGCGTAGGGCGAGGTGCGAGGCTTGAACACCCCGCCGCGGAGCACGTGGGCGCCGTGGTCGCGGACGAAGCGGGCGGTGTCGCCGATCTGCTCGCGGCTCTCGACCGAGCAGGGACCCGCCATCACCACGAACCCCGAGCCGCCGATGAGCAGCCCGCCCGCCTGCACCACCGTGTCCTCCGCCCGCGACGCCCGGTCGACCAGCCGGTGCTGGCCTGAGCGCTTGGCCGGTGGCGCCTCCGAGGCGACCACCGCCTCCAGGGCATCGACCGCGGACTCCTCCTGCGGCACGCCGGGCAGGCTGCCCGGCCTGGGCTGCTCGCGCAGCGCCTTCGCCGGGTAGCTCCCGAGCACCTTGATGTAGAGGGCGCACGAGCGCAGCTCGTCGAGTGCCGCGGCGGTGCGCGGCTCGGCGACGTTGCCCTCGAAGTCGAGGAAGAACATGTACTCCCACGGCCTGCCCGGCTGCGGGCGGGACTCGAGCTTGGTCATCGAGTGCCCGCTGCCGGAGAGGATCTCGAGGCAGCGCAGCAGCGCGCCCTCCTCGTGCCGGGTCACGAGGATGAGGCTGGTCTTGCACGGGACCCGGGGATCGACGGCGACCGGGCTTCGGGCGAGGACGACGAAGCGCGTGTAGTTGGCGTCGCTGTCGGCGATGCCGTGGCGGAGCACGGCGAGCCCGAGCGCCGCCGCGGCCTCGGGGGTGCCGATCGCGGCGGTGCCGGCGTCGCCCGCCTCCGCCACCGCCTGCATCGCGCCGGCGCCGTCGAGGCACGGCGCGGTCGTCACCTGCGGCAGCGTCTGCAGGAACTGCGCGCACTGCTCGAGCGCCTGGGGCTGGGCGAGGATGCGGCTCAGCGAGGCGAGCGGGACCGACCGGGGCGCGGCGAGGCAGTGCTCGATCCGCCAGGTCTCCTCGCCGACGATGAACACGGCGTGGTCGCGGAGGAGCGCGTAGACCTCGTTGATGCTCCCGGCGGTGGTGTTCTCGATGGGGACGACGGCGACGTCGGCCTCGTCGGCGAGAAGGGCGGCGACGGTGGCGCGAACGCTCGCGAAGCCGGTGAGATGGCCCTCGAGGTCGCGTCCGGCGAGGAACTTCTGGGCGGCGAGGTGGCCGTTGGAGTGCTCCGCGCCGGCGTGGGCGAGGCGGACCCGCCCGCCGGCCTCCGCGGAGAGGTGCGCCGACTGCTGGGCGACGGAGTGGCTGATGATCTCCTGGAAGACCCGGCGCACGAGGTTCGCGGAGACGCCGAGCTGGCGGGCCACCCCCTCCACCGCCTCGAGGACGCGCCGCTCGCGCTCGGGGTCCTGGATGCTCGCCGCGCTGCGGTCCTTGGCCCGGCCGATCTCGTCGACGACGCCGAACCGCTGGGCGATCAGCCGCACGATCTCCGCGTCGATGTCGTCGAGGCTGCGTCGCAGGTCGCCGAGGTCCGGGGTCTGTGGGCTCACGCCCCGAATGTACCCGGGGCGGGGGCCGTCAGGCGGCGCCGAGCCCGGCTCCGGCCCAGGCGCCCGCCTCACGGGCGAGCAGGGCACGCAGCTCCTCGAGCGGCAGCGCCGGGGAGAAGCTCGAGCCCTGGACCAGGGGGCAGCCGAGCCGGGCGAGGGCGGCACGCTGCAGCGGGGTCTCGACCCCCTCGGCGACGACCGGGATGCCGAGGCGGCCACCGATCGCGATGAGCGCCTCGGCGAGGCGGGTGGCCTGGCCGTCGGCGCCGAGGTCGCCGATGAAGCTGCGGTCGACCTTGAGGAGGTCGACGGACAGGCCGCGGAGCTGGCTGAAGGACGAGCAGCCGGTGCCGAAGTCGTCGAGGGCGAGGTTGATCCCCAGCCGCTTCAGCGCCCGCAGCCGGCCGGCGACCGCCTCGCCGTCGATGCTGGTGCCGCTCTCGGTGAGCTCGACGATCAGCGCGTCGGGAGGGAGTCCCGAGCCCGCGAGCGCGGCCCGCACGGCGCCGCCGACGTCGCCGGCGATGAGCTGCCGGCTGCTGACGTTGACGCTGACCGCGACCGGAACTCCCGTCTGCACCCGGAGCGTGGCGATCTCCGCGCAGGCGGTGAGGAGCACCCAGGTGCCGACCGGCAGCAGCAGGTCGCTCTCCTCGAGCTCGGCGAGGAAGGCGTCGGGGAGGAGCAGCCCGTCGCGCGGGTGGTTCCAGCGGAGCAGCGCCTCGACCGCGACCGGACGGCCGCCCTCGAGCTCGACGATCGGCTGGTAGTGGAGGACGAACTGGCCCTTCTCGAGGGCGCGGGAGAGCTCGGCGCGGTGCTCGAGGCGGCTGCTGATCAGCTCGTCCATCCCCGGCTCGTGGATGCCCACCCGCCCCTTGCCGCGCTCCTTGCCGCGGTACATGGCGACATCGGCGCGGCGGAGCAGCTCCTCGCCACCGGCCTCGCCGGGGCGCGCCAGCGCCACCCCCACGGTGCCGCCCACCACCACCGCGCACGCCCCGAGGTC
>VBHE01000221.1:7233-12847 GCA_005889515.1 Chloroflexota bacterium
GTCACCGGCCTCGTGCCCGAAGCGGTCGTTGACGTGCTTGAAGTCGTCGAGGTCGACGAACATCACCGCGAGCATCGGCGAGCCCTCACCCCGCGGACCGGCCGCGGCACCGTCGACCCGCTCGCGCAGCAGCGCGCGATTGGGGAGCCCGGTCAGCGCGTCGTGGTAGGCCTGGTGCTGGAGAGCGAGCTCGCGCTGGCTGAGGTCGCGCATCAGCCGCAGGTTGTCGGCGAGCGCGAGGTACTGGCGCACCCCGACGAGGAGGATGAGAAGCAGCAGGCTGGCGATCAGGAGGGGCCCGAGCCGCCGCGAGCTCGCCTCGGTGGCGAGCTCGAGCACGGTGGCGGCGGCCATCGGGAGGTAGGGGAGGGCGAGGCCGAGCCGCGAGGGCATGGTCCGCCGCTCCGGCCGGGGCAGCGGCCACTGGGTGGCGCGGAGCGCGGCGAGGGCGACGAGCAGGTAGCCCGCGAGCCGGCCCACCGCGACGACGTGGCCACCCACGCCGGTGGTGCGCGTCGCCATCAGCTCCGCGAAGGCGCTGTCGGCGAGGGTGGTGGCGCCGAGGCCGGCGGCGAGGAGCAGCAGGGGCAGACGGGTGGCGCGGGTCGCGCGTACCGCGAGGCCGAGCAGGATGGTGCCGACGACGACGTCGCTCATCGGGTAGGCGACGGCGAGCGCCCCCACGACCCGTTCGCCGGGATGGGCGCCGGCGACGGTCTGGAGCACCGTCGCCCAGCTGACCGCGAGCAGCCCGGTCGCGATGATCAGCGCGTCGAGGACGCCGCGCAGCCGGCTGTCCCGCGCCCCCTCCTCGCGCCGGCCGACGGGGAAGCTCAGGGCGGCGAGGACGCAGAGCGGCAGGGCGGCGAGGAACCCGGCGTCGGCGGCCGAGGGGAAGGGCATCTGGTGGTGGCGGACGAGCTCGTCCCACGACCACACCGCCTGACCGGCTCCCCACGCCGCGGCGGAGAGCCCCATCAGCGTCCAGGCGCGGCGGGCCCGTCCACGATGACGGCGGGCGGCGATCCAGCAGGTCCCGGCGGCGACCCCGGCGGCGCCGAGGTCGGCGAGGTCCTCGACGCCGCGGGTGATGCCCGGACCGCCGGTGCCGAGGAGGAGCCAGACGGCGCAGCCCGCCGAACATGCGCCGACCGCGACGCACAGCCAGGCGAAGAGCCGGTTGCCGGACCCACGGTCCGTCGCTGCGCTCACCGCGAGATTGTCGGGTCCGCTCCGTGCCGTCCCGGCTATGAGTGCGGAGCGGGCCGGTGACGGAACTGTCAGCGATGTCGCGCGCGCGTGGTGGCCGTCAGGCGTCGCCGGCACCCGTACCGCGTATAACTGCATCACATGACGGTGGCGCCGGGGATCGGAGCGGAGTTCGCCGGCTATCGCATCGAGGCCCTCCTCGGGCGCGGCGGAGTCGGCCTCGTCTACCTCGCCCAGGACCTCACCCTCCCGCGGCGTGTGGCTCTGAAGATCCTGCGGGCCGAGTACGCGGTGGACCCCCAGTTCCGTGAGCGCTTCGTCCGGGAGTCGCGGCTCGCCGCGTCCCTGGACCACCTCAACATCGTCCCCATCTTCAAGGCCGGCGAGGCCGACGGCGTGCTCTACATCGCCATGCGCTACGTCGACGGCACCGACCTGCGCCGGCTGCTCCTCGAGGAGGGGCCGCTCGACATCGACCGCACCCTGGGCATCCTCGGCCAGATCGGCGGCGCTCTCGACGCCGCCCACGCACAGGGGCTCATCCACCGCGACGTGAAGCCCGCGAACATCCTCGTCACCCCGGGCGTGGACGGCGCCGCCGACCAGGCGTACCTCGTCGACTTCGGCATCACCAAGCGGACCACCACCGCCGGGCTCACCCAGGCGGGGCTCTTCGTCGGGACCCTCGACTACGCCGCGCCCGAGCAGATCCGCGGCCAGGCGGTCGACGGGCGCACCGACGTCTACTCGCTGGGCTGCGTGCTCTTCGAGTGCCTCTCCGGGGTCTCGCCCTTCCGTCGCGACAGTGAGATCGACACCCTGCAGGCGCACCTGTCGGCGCCGCGCCCCGAGCTCTCCGCGATCCGACCGGAGATGGGCCGGGCGATGGACAGGGTCGCGATGACCGCGATGGCGCAGAACCCCGACGATCGCTACGGCTCGGGGACCGCGCTCATCACCGCCGCCCGCGCCGCCAGGCCGTGGACCGGGGTCGAGCGGCGCACCAGGCCCCACCCGTCCGAGCCGCCGCCACCGCTGCCTCCCCGGCCGGCGCCGGCCCCTGTCCGCGCTTCGGCACCACCGCGGCGCCTTCCCACCCCGGCTCCGCCCCCGCCCGCGCCGGTCGCGCCGCCGCCGGTCCGCGCGTCGACGCCGCCTCCACCGCCACCGCGGCCGCCGCGCCGTGCCGTGCCGATCGCCGTGGCCGCCGCCGGCGTGGTGCTGGTCGCGGTCGCCGGGCTGCTCGCCCTCGGCCACCGGGGCGGCGAGCCCGCGGGCGCGCCCGCGTCCTCGTCCTCGTCCTCGCCCTCGCCCGTGCCCATCCGTGGACTCCCGGGGGCGCTGCTCACCATCCACGACTTCGCCGCCGCCTCGGTGACCCAGGTCACGAGCGAGCTCCGCCTGGACGGCGTCACCTGCGGCGCGCAGGCCACCGGCGAGGTCGACGAGCGCAACGTCGCCTTCGAGGGCGTGGGCGACACCGCCCGGCGCGGCTACTTCGACGCCGCCGCGTCGTTCCCCAGCGAGGCCGAGGCGCTCGCCTACGTGGAGCGGCTCCGCGCGGCGACGCAGAGCTGCCCGTACCGGCTCCCGCACGAGCCCGCCGCGCCCGCGCTCGGCGACGGGACGGCGCGCGTGCTCTTCCCCAGCAAGGCCGGCACCAGCCCCTTCGTCTTCGACGCCCTCTACGTGCGCCACGGCCGGGTGGTGAGCCTGGTCATGGTCAGCGGCGCCGGCACCGAGCCGCCGCCGCACGGCGACGCCGAGGCCTTCGCCCAGGTCGTGCTCAGGCACATGGTCGACTCCGGCGCGTGATCGCGGATTGCTCCGCGCACCGGCGGCCGGTATGCTCCCTGCGAGGTTGGGAAGGAGAGGGGGCAGCTGATGCGGTGCGGGTCCGGCACCGGCGGGTCTCGATGAGCCCCGTCCCCTCCGGCGACCCTCCGCCGACCCGCGCCTACGTCCCGCCACTGGAGCCCGCCCCGGTCGTCGCCGTGGTCGGCCGTCGCGGACGCAGGCGGAGGTCGGGGAGCGCGGGGCCTCTCCTGCTCGTCCTCCTCGTCGTCGTGATGGTCGGCGCCGGCCGTCTCACCGAGCCGGCGGCACACGGGCGGGGCGAGATCGTCCTCGAGGACGCGCCGGGCGCGGGGCAGCATCCCTTCACCGCCTCGGTGGCGACCGGCCCTGCGCCCTCGGCCGCGACCCCCGCCACCGGCGAGACCGCACCCGGGCTGTCCGGCGCCACCGCCGCGGTGATCACCACCGTCCGCGGCTCCCAGCCGGGCTTCTACGGGGGAACCCGCAACGCCGTGAGCTGCGACGCCCAGCGGCTGATCGAGGATCTCCAGAAGACACCGGCGCAGGCGGCCGCCTGGGCGGAGGTCGAGGGCATCACCCCCCAGGACATCCCCTCCTTCGCCGGAGGGCTCACCGGGGTCGTGCTACGCGGCGACACCCGGGTCACCGACCACGGGTTCATCAAGGACCACCCCAGCGTCTTCCAGGCGGTGCTCGAGACCGGAACCCGGGTGATGGTCGACCACTTCGGCGTTCCCCGGGTGCGCTGCGCGGGAGGCAGCCCACTCGGCCCGCCGGTCGCGGTGGTGATCGCCCCCCGCTACGTGGGGACGCGGTGGTCGGGCTTCGCGCCCGCAGGAGTGTCGGTGGTGACCGCGGCGACCCAACCGATGACCACCCTGGTGCTCGTCGACGGCGCTTCAGCAGGCCGGTGGCGACCGGCGGCCAGGCGGACACGGACGCTCCGGCGGCGGCCGCCGCGCGTTGAGCGGTGCGGGCGGGACCGCGCACCCACAGGGAGGAATCCGATGAGCAGGATGAACCGGCGCCGTTTCCTCGGCATCGCCGGAGGCGCGGCACTGGCGGCGTCGGTGCCCTGGCGCCTGCACGGGTGGCGTGCCGGCGCGGCCGAGCGGCTGCCGGGGTCGCTGCCGTTCCCCGAGCGTCCGGCCGGGATGCTCCACCCCGACCTCGTCCCGGAGCTGGCCAACATCGACCACATCATCATCGTGATGATGGAGAACCACTCCTTCGACAACTACTTCGGGATGCTGCCCCACCGGGTGCCGGCGCTCAACGGACGCGTCGACGGCTGGCCGCAGCTCGCCGCCGACGGCAGGCCCACGGTCGCCAACACCGATTCGAAGGGCGCCTCCTACCGGGCGTTCCCGATGCCCAACGGCTGCCAGATCAACGGCAGCCCCACCCAGACCTGGGACGCGAGTCACGCCTCCTTCGCCGGCGGCGCGATGAACGGGTTCGCCGCCGCCAGCGGGCAGGCGTCGATGGGTTACTGGGACCAGCGCATCCTCCCCTTCTACTACTCGCTCGCCACGAACTTCCCGGTCTGCGACCGCTACTTCTCGTCGACGCTCTGCCAGACCTATCCGAACCGGGTCTTCATGATGGCGGCGACCGCCGCCGGCCTCACCACGACGGACAGCCCGCCGCCGACGGTCAAGCCGCCGAACGGCCAGATCTTCGACGTGCTCGAGGCGCACAAGATCTCCTGGGGCTGCTACTTCACCGACGCGCCGACACCCGGGCTGTTCGGCGCCGGGTACGTGAGCGCGCGCACCGGGAAGAGCTGCTTCGGGCCGAGCGGCTCGCCCGGCGGCACCATCCAGGCGTTCCAGGCGGCGCTGGCCGCGAACACCCTGCCCTCGGTGACCCTCGTCGAGGGCGGCTACCGCTACTCGAGCGAGGAGAACCCGCAGGACGTGCAGACCGGCCAGGCTTTCGTCGCCGGGGTGATCCGCGCGCTCTTCTCCGCCCCCGCGGTGTGGTCGAAGTCGATGCTCATCTTCACCTACGACGAGGGCGGTGGCTACTACGACCACGTCGCGCCGCCGGTGGCGGTGTCGCCGGGCGACGGCACCCATCCCGCCCTCAAGCCCGGGCAGCAGTCGTACGGCGACGACTACACCCGGCTCGGCTTCCGGGTGCCCACGGTGGTCGTGTCGCCCTGGTCGAAGGCGGGGTTCACCTCGCACACGGTGTACGACCACACCTCCATCCTCGCCACCATCCAGCGCCGCTGGAACCTGCCCGCGCTCACCAAGCGCGACGCTGCTGCGATGCCGCTGAGCGACTGCCTGGTCGCCTCGGGGCCGGCGCCCTTCGCCACCCCGCCGCAGCTGGTGGCGCCGCCGCCTGCGACCGAGCAGGACTCGAAGAACTGCAGCAACCCGGGGGCCGCGGGTGCCTTCCCGGCGCCGGGCCGCTGATGGGCGTCCAGGGCGTGACCCGGACGGCCGTCCCTTCGCGCGTGGTCGGCCGCGTCGCCGGGGCAGCGATCGTCGGGGGCGGGGTGGGAGTCGTGCTCGGCTCGCTGATGACCTGGGCGCAGATCACGGTGCCGATCGCGGGCACCCTCACCCGCACCGGG
>VBHE01000222.1 GCA_005889515.1 Chloroflexota bacterium
GTACGGCGAGAGACCGTAGAGGAGCCCCCCGAGCACGGCGGGCAGATGCCCGGGCACGTGGCGGCGGATGACCAGGTAGGCGCACCAGGCGGAGACCGCCGGGGCCAGGGTCATCATCACGTTGTAGGCGACCACGGGGCCGGCGGTCGCGGTCACCGGCCAGGTGAGCAGGGCGGTGAGGGTCTGCGGGGTGTGCCACATGAGGTTGACCCCGGCGGGACCGCCCATCTGGTGGGTGACGAGCGGGTCCTGGCCGTGGAGAAGCGCCCAGGGAGCCCAGGCCAGGTACCACATCGACGCCTCGGCGTCGCCGTGCCCGCCGATGATGCGATGGGACGGATCGCCCCACGTCTGCCGGAAGAGCAGCAGGGCGATCCCCGCGTAGCCGGCGAGGACCCCGAGGGAGGCGATCCCACGAGGCAACTCCAGGCGGCGGGACGCGTCGACCGGGGCTCGTGCCGCGACCGAGGTCGTCATCCGGCGGGATCATGGCACGCTGTGACGGCCCCATGGCCGCAGCGCGCGGTCGCGATCCGGCCCGTAGAATCGCCGGGTTGTACGTGGCGGCGCCCGTGAAGCGTTCCGCTGGTCCGGAGGTGATGACGTGATCGACGACGCGGTCCTGCGGACCACCCTCGACCGCGCCCTGCGCCGTGGCGGTGACTTCGCCGACGTGTTCGTCGAGCAGCGTCGCAGCACCTCCATCGCCATGGAGGACAGCCGCATCGAGCGGGTCCAGGCGGGCACCGAGCAGGGCGCGGGGATCCGCGTCGTCTGCGGGCTCAGCACCGCCTTCGCCTACACCGACGAGCTCACCGAGGCGGGGCTCCACCGCGCCGCGGAGGCCGCCGCCGCCGCCGCCCGCGGGGGCGGGGACGGGGCCGCCATCGACCTCCGCGAGCGCCCCGTCGCCGAGCAGACGGTGCGGATCCCACCCGACGGCGTCGACATGACCCGCAAGGTGGAGCTGCTCCGCGCCGCCGACACCGCCGCGCGCGAGGAGAGCGCCGCCGTCCGCCAGGTGACCGCCACCTACGCTGAGGGCATCCAGTCGATCATCGTCGCCAACAGCGACGGCACCCTCGCCCGCGACCGCCGCACCCGGGTCCGCGCCTTCGTCCAGGCGGTGGCGGCGCGCGGCGGCGAGGTGCAGAGCGGCTACGAGGCGCCCGGGCGCGCCACCGGCTACGAGCTCTTCGAGACCCCGGTGCTCAACGACGCCGCTCGCGAGGCCGCGCGCCGCGCCACCCTGCTCCTCGACGCCGAGCCGGCGCCCGCCGGGACGATGGCGGTGGTGATCGGAAACGACTTCGGCGGCGTGCTCTTCCACGAGGCGAGCGGCCACGGCCTCGAGGCCGACCACATCGCCAAGCGCGCCTCGGTGTTCGCCGGGCAGATGGGCCAGCTCGTGGCATCGCCGCTCGTCACCGCGGTCGACGACGGCACCCTCGACGGCGCCTGGGGGACGCTGCGCATCGACGACGAGGGAATCCCCACCCAGCGCAACGTGCTCATCGAGGAGGGGGTGCTCACCGGGTACATGTTCGACCGGCTGCGCGCCCGCCAGGACGGCCGTCCCTCCACCGGCAACGGCCGGCGGCAGTCGTACCAGCACATCCCGATGCCGCGGATGACGAACACCTACATCCTCCCCGGCGAGTCCACCGTCGAGGAGCTGATCGCCGCGACCCCGCACGGGCTCTACGCCAAGCGGCTCGGCTCCGGACAGGTGAACACCGTCACCGGCGACTTCGTCTTCGCGGTCACCGAGGGATATCTCATCGAGAACGGGCGGATCACCCGCCCGGTGCGCGGCGCCACCATCATCGGCAACGGCCCCGCGGCGCTGCGCAAGGTGGACATGGTCGCCGACGACTGCGGCCTCGCCCCCGGCACCTGTGGCAAGGAGGGCCAGGCGGTGCCCGTGAGCGTCGGCCAGCCCCACCTGCGGATCTCCGAGCTGACCGTCGGCGGCACCCGCCTGACGGCCGGGATGCAGATGTGAGCCCCGCCGCGCTGCGCTTCGCCGACGTCGCGACGCGGGTGCTCGACGGCGCCGCCGCCGGTGGCGCGAGCGACGCCGAGGTCTACGTCCACCACGGTGCCGAGCTCACCGTGAAGGCCTTCGAGGGGGAGGTCGAGTCGCTCACCTCGGCGGAGTCCCGCGGGCTGGGTCTGCGCGTCTTCGCCGACTCGCGGATGGGCTTCGCCTACACGTCGGACCTCTCCGCCGAGGGTCTGCGCCGGCTGGTCGACACCGCGATCAGCGCCTGCCGGGTCAACGAGCCCGACGAGCACGCCGGCCTCCCCGACGCCGTCCCCGACGGCGACCTCGACCTCGTCGCCCTCGACTTCGACGCGCGCTCGGTCGAGGAGCGGGTGGCGATGGCGCTCGAGCTCGAGCGGCTCGCCATCGGCGTGCTCCCCGAGGTGAAGCGCGCCGCCAGCGCGGTGTACGCCGACGAGCGCGGCCGCAACGAGCTGTACACCACCCGCGGCGTCGCCGCCGCCTTCGAGGCCACCGTCGCCTACGGCTACGTCGAGACGATCGCCGAGCGCGGCGAGGAGATGCAGGCGGGGATGTCGTTCACCTACGGCCGCTCCGCGACCGCCCTCGACCTCGACGCCTGCGCGCGCGAGGCCGCGGAGCGCGCCGCCGGCCTGCTCGGCGCCGAGCGGCTGCCCAGCCGCACCGTCCCGGTCGTCTTCGAGCCCTGGGCCGCGGCGTCGCTGGTCGGGACGCTCGCCTCGAGCATCAGCGCCGAGGCGGTGCAGAAGGGCCGCTCGCTCCTCGCCGGCCGCATCGGCGAGGCGGTGGCGGCGAGCTGCGTCACCCTGGTCGACGACGGCCGGCTCCGCGACGGCCTCGCCTCGCGCCCGTGGGACGCCGAGGGCGTGCCCACCCAGCGCACCGAGGTGATCGCCGAGGGGACGCTGCGCTCGTACCTGCACAACAGCTACACCGCGCGCCGCGACGGCAGCGCCCGCTCCACCGGGAACGCCGCCCGGAGCTCCTACCGGAGCACCCCCGAGCTGGGGCCGACCAACCTCGTGCTGCTTCCCGGCACCTCCGGTCCCCAGGAGCTGCTCGCGCGCATGGGCGACGGCATCCTCGTCACCGACGTGCACGGCCTCCACACCGTGAACCCCGTGACCGGTGAGTTCTCGTTGGGCATCAGCGGTTTCGTCGTGGAGGGCGGGGTGCGGGGCGCGCCGATCCGGGAGATGACCGTGGCGGGGACGCTGCTGGATCTGCTCGCCGCCGTCGAGGCGGTGGGCAGCGATCTGCGCTTCACCTTCGGGCCGGGCTTCGTGGGAGCGCCGTCGCTGCTGGTGCGCAGCCTGCCCGTGTCGGGGGCGTAGTAGCCCGGCGCGTCGTGTTGCGGCGGTGATCACGGACCTGCCCTGTTCCTGGGCCGGTTCCAGTGCCCTCCGGTGACCGTGCCCACCTCCGTCCCGTCGCGGCCGACGAAGCGCAGGTCGCCCTCGGGGGTGCGGTGGATCTCGAACTCGCCGTCGTGGTGGCGGTCGTGGTGGTGCGAACAGAGCGAGAGGATGTTCCAGTCCTTCGTGGGGCCACCGTCGAACCAGTGGTGGATGTGGTGGGCCTCGCACCGGGTGGCGGGGATGGCACATCCCGGGTACCGGCAGATGCCGTCGCGGTTCCGGACCCTGAACTTCATGTCGGGAGGGACGGCCGGCTTCTCGCGGCCGGAGGCGAGCGGCACCCCATCGCGCTCGATGAGCGTCTTGATGGTGGCGTCGCAGCCGAGCCCGCGCAGCCTGTTCGTGGAGAGCGCCGGCCCGTCCTCGAGGTGACCACGACCGGCGGGGTTCGCGCCGGTGAGGAGGTCGTAGTCGGCGTGGACGACGATCCGAGCCGGCGGCGCACTCGGAGCCTCGGTCGAGCCGGACTCACCGAGCACCGCCTCGCAGATCCACACCAGCGCATCGGCCCTGCGGGCGGCGGTGGGCTGATCGGGAGGGTCGAGCTCGATGTGGTTCGCCACGCGCAGCCTCTCCTGGAGGGGAGAGCTCCGGAGATCCGGAACATGTTCTCCTCGTCGTACCAGGCGTGGAGATGCCGCTGGACCCGCTGCGCGCGGTCGCGCTCCGTCCCGGTGCGCTCGGCGTTCCGCGCCTCCCGGCAGCGCCGCGCCAGCTCCGCAGGCGAGGAGTCGACCGCCATCCGCACCCACCCACCCTGATCGTCGAGGTCGACGACCGGGGCCAGCAGGCGCACCTTGTCGACGGAGAGCTCGCCGGCGGAGAAGGCCTCTCCGACCTCCGGCAGCTCCCGGGCAGCATGCGCGGCCACCATCAGCGCCTTCGCGTTCTGGGGGTTGTATCCGAGGTGGCAGGTGACCCAGTCCGCGCAGTCCCGCATCCCGGTGCCGCGCCATCCGTCGAGCTCGTCGAAGAGCGCGAGGTCCCTGGCGAGCTCCGCGGTCTGGGCATGGATGGCCGCCGCGCGCTCACGGATCCTCTCCTCGAGCGAGGGCAGATCGACGTCGGGCTGGGGAGCGATCATCACAAACGAGTATATCGGAACAGACGTTCGAACG
>VBHE01000223.1:0-4622 GCA_005889515.1 Chloroflexota bacterium
CGAGCGCCCCGCCCCCACGCCGCAAGGCCGCCGCTGGGAACGGCGCCGGCATCGCCGCGGCACCCGCCGCCGGCGGCGAGCGGGTCGAGGTCACCCTGCCCTCGATGGGCGAGTCCGTCACCGAGGGCACCGTGGGGCGGTGGCTCAAGCAGGTCGGCGACGCCATCACCCGGGACGAGCCGCTGGTCGAGGTCACCACCGACAAGGTCGACGTCGAGGTCCCGGCTCCCGCGTCGGGCGTCCTCGTCGAGATCCGCGTCGCCGACGGCGAGTCGATCGCGGTCGGCGCGGTCCTCGGCGTCGTCGCCGCCGGCGCCGGCGAGGCCACCCCCGCCACAGCGGCGGAGCCCGCGCCCGCGGCGCCCGCGCCCGCGGCGCCCGCGCCCGCGGCGCCCGCGCCCGCGGCGCCGCCGCCCACCGATCTCGAGCCGGTCAACCCCGAGGTGGTCGAGCCCGCCGCCGAGCCGGTCGCGCCGACCTCGCCGCACCGGCCCGACCTCGCCTCCTCGCCGCTCGGCCGGCGCGCCGCCGCGCTGCGCGGCGTCGACCTCGCCACCGTGCGGGGGACGGGGCCGGCCGGCCTGGTGCGCAGCGGCGACGTCGCGGCCGCGCCCGCCGCCCCGGCTCCGGCCCCGGCCGCTGCCGGGGCNNAAGCCGTCCGAGGGGGCCATCCCGCTCCGGGGGCCGGCCGCCGCGCTCGCCGGGTTCATGGAGCAGAGCCGGGAGATCCCGACCGCGACCTCATTCCGCACCATCTCGGTGGAGAGCCTCGACGCGCGCCGGCGCGAGCTGCGCGACGCGCTCAAGGCGGCGGGACGGCCGGAGAACGTCTCCTTCACCCACCTCGTCGGCTACGCCATCGTCCGCGCCTCGCTCGACGTGCCCTCGATGACGAGCCACTTCGAGCGCACCCGCGACGGCGCCGCCTGGCGGCTGCAGCCCGGTGCCCACCTCGGCATCGCCGTCGACACCCGCCGCAAGGACGGCAGCCGCTTCCTCGTCGTCCCGGTGATCCGCGACGCCGGCGGGCTGAGCTTCGCCGCCTTCCGCGACGAGTACGAGCGGCTCATCGCCCGGGCGCGGAGCAACACCCTCGGCGTCGACGAGCTCCGCGGCGCGAGCATCGTGCTCACCAACCCCGGCGGCCTCGGCACCGTCGCCTCGGTGCCGCGGCTGATGCCCGGCCAGGGGACGATCGTCGCCACCGGCTCCATCGGCTACCCCGCCGAGGTGCGCGGCATCGACGAGGCGCGGCTGCGCGACTTCGGCATCACCAAGGTGATGACCCTGACCAGCACCTACGACCACCGGGTCATCCAGGGCGCCGAGTCGGGCGAGTTCCTCGGCCGGGTCGAGGCACTGCTCGGCGGCGCCGACGGCTTCTACACCGAGGTCTTCACCAGCCTCGGGCTCGACCCGCCCGCCGCCCAGCCGCCGGTGCCCGCGCCGGTGGCGGCGGTGATCCCGGTGGCCGTCGCCACCGCCCCCGGCGCCGCCCCGCCGCCCCTCGAGCTGCTCGCCGCGGTCGGGGCGGGGATGTCGCTCGTCAAGGCGCACCGCACCCACGGACACCTCGGCGCCAACCTCGACCCGCTCGGCGCCGAGCACCCCTCCGACCCCGCCATGGACCCGCAGACCGTGGGCCTCACCCCGGCGCTGATGGCCGCGGTCCCCGCCTCGGTGCTGCGCGTGTACGTCGGCGGCGACACCCTCGCCGACGTCCTCCCCCGGCTGCGCGAGACCTACACCGGCACCATCGCCTACGAGCTCGAGCACATCTCCAGCCACGAGCAGCGCGTCTGGCTGCGCGAGCACATCGAATCCGGCGCCCACCGCCGGCCGCTCTCCCCGGAGCGCAAGGTGCAGCTGCTCTCGCGGCTCACCAAGGTCGACGCCATGGAGCGCTTCCTGCGGCGCACGTTCATCGGCCAGAAGACCTTCTCGATCGAGGGTCTCGACGCCATGGTGCCGATGCTCGAGGAGCTGCTCACCATGGTCGCCGCCGACGGCATCGGCTCGGTGGTGATGGGCACCGCCCACCGCGGCCGGCTGGCGATCATCACCCACGTCGTCAACCGCCCCTACGACTCCGTCCTCGTCGCCTTCGAGCGCGGCGAGCAGAAGCGGCTGCTCGGCGAGGAGCCCGACGACCCCACCGGCGACGTCAAGTACCACCTCGGCGCCACCGGGACCTACCTCACCGACTCGGGGAAGCCGATCACGGTCCGGCTCCTCCCCAACCCCAGCCACCTCGAGGTCGTCGACCCGGTGGTCGAGGGCTGGACCCGCGCCGAGCAGACCCGGCGCAGCGCCGCGGCGATCTACGTCGACCCCAAGGCGGCGCTGCCGGTGCTCATCCATGGCGACGCCGCCTTCCCCGGCCAGGGCCTGATCGCCGAGGTGCTCAACCTCCAGGCGCTCGACGGCTACACCACCGGCGGCACCGTGCACATCATCGCGAACAACCAGGTCGGCTTCACCACCGACCCGCACGAGGGCCGGTCGACCCGGTACGCCTCCGACCTCGCCAAGGGCTTCGACATCCCGATCATCCATGTCAACGCCGACGACGTCGAGGCCTGCATCCACGCGATGCGGCTCGCCTACGACTACCGGCGCACCTACCATCGCGACGTCGTCGTCGACCTCGTCGGCTACCGCCGTTTCGGCCACAACGAGACCGACGAGCCCTCGTACACCCAGCCGCAGATGTACGTGCGGATCAAGAACCATCCCACCGCGCGCGAGCTCTATGCCGAGCGCCTGATCCACGAGGGGCTGATCACCCGCGAGGAGGCCGACGCCCAGTTCCAGACCGCGTACGACCGCGTCGGCGCGGCCCATCACAAGGTGAAGAGCAGCCTCGCCACCGGTCCGACCGAGGAGCCGTGGGAGGACCTGCACCCGCCCATGGATCGCGACACCGAGCGGCGCACCGGGGTGAGCGCGGGAACGCTCATCGGCCTCAACGAGCAGCTGCTCACCCTCCCCGACCGCTTCACCCTCAACCCCAAGCTCGCCAAGCAGATGGACCGGCGGCGCGTGGCGGTGCAGGAGGGGGAGATCGACTGGGCGACCGCCGAGGCGCTCGCGCTCGCCTCGCTCCTGCTCCAGGGGCGCGCCATCCGGCTCACCGGCCAGGACACCGAGCGCGGCACCTTCAGCCAGCGCCACCTCGCCTTCCACGACGGCGTCACCGGCGCCAAATGGGTCCCGATGGAGCACCTCACCGGTGCGAGCGCGACCTTCGAGCTCCACAACAGCCCGCTCAGCGAGTCCGCGTGCCTCGGCTTCGAGTACGGGTACAGCGTCGCCGGGCCCGACACCCTGGTGATCTGGGAGGCGCAGTTCGGCGACTTCGTCAACAACGCCCAGGTGATGGTCGACCAGTTCGTCGTCAGCGGCGAGGCGAAGTGGGAGCAGCGCTCGCGGCTGGTGCTGCTCCTCCCCCACGGCTACGAGGGACAGGGACCGGAGCACTCCAGCGCGCGCCCGGAGCGCTTCCTCCAGCTCGCCTCCACCGGCAACATCCGGGTCGCCAACTGCTCGACCGCGGCCCAGTACTTCCACCTGCTCCGCCAGCAGGCGCTGATGCAGCGGCCACGGCCGCTGGTGATCTTCACCCCCAAGAGCCTGCTCCGCGCCGCGACCGCGCACGCCACCCTCGAGGACCTCGCCAAGGGCCGCTTCCAGCGGGTGATCGACGACCCGGAGATGGCGGACAACCACGCCCAGGTGCGGACCCTGCTGCTCACCACCGGGAAGATGTACCACGACCTCATCACCAGCCCGCTGCGCAAGCAGGCGACGAAGACCGCCATCGCCCGCATCGAGCTCCTCGACCCGCTGCCGCTGGTGGAGATCAGCAAGCTGGTGGAGACGTACCCGAATCTCGAACAGCTCTTCTGGGTGCAGGAGGAGCCGCAGAACATGGGCGCCTGGAACCACCTGGCACGCCCCGTCGGCCGCAACCGTCCCTACACGATCCGCTGGGAGTACATCGGGCGGCCTCGCCGCGCCAGCCCGAGCGAGGGATTCCACGGCGCCCACGCGATGGAGCAGGAGCGGATCATCCGCGAGGCGCTCACCGTCGAGTCGGTCACGACCGAGGAGGCGCGCAAGTTCGCCAAGAGCGGCTCGCGGTCGTGAGTCCGCGGATGGTGGTCCTGGGCGGGGGGCCCGCCGGTGACGTCGCCGCGCTGCGCGCCTCGCAGCTCGGCGCCGAGGTGGTGCTCATCGAGCGCGCCGAGCTCGGCGGGACCTGCCTCAACTGGGGGTGCATCCCGACCAAGTCGCTGCTCGCCACCGCCGACCTCCTCCGCCGCATCCGCGGTGCCGGCGACCTCGGCATCGAGGTCGGCGAGGTGACGGTCGACTTCCCCCGCATGATGGAGCGCAAGGAGGAGGTGGTCCTGGCGATGCGCCGCGGGGTCGAGAGCGCGTGCAAGCGGCGCAAGGTCGAGGTCATCCGCGCCCAGGGGCGTCTCGAGGATGGCGTCGTCGCCGTCGACGGCCGGCGCATCGAGTACGACCACCTCGTGGTCTGCGTCGGCACCGAGCCGTCGGGCCTCCCCGGGCTCGACATGGCCCATCCGTCGGTGGTGACGAGCAACGGGGTGCTC
>VBHE01000223.1:4642-5244 GCA_005889515.1 Chloroflexota bacterium
GCCGCTGGGCACGAGCATCGACGTCGTCGAGGTGCTCCCCCAGATCCTCGCCGGCGTCGACCCGCGGGTGGTCACCCAGTTCCGCTTGCTCATGGAGAAGCAGGGCATCCGCTTCCACACCGGCCGCAGGCTCGAGGAGATCGCCGAGTACCGCGCCGACGAGCTCACCGCGCGCCTCGACGACGGCACCCTCATCGACGCCGACGTCCTCCTCGTCTCCGTGGGCCGGCGTCCCGAGACCCGCGGCATCGGGCTCGAGGAGGCCGGCGTCGAGGTGACCGACCGCGGCCACGTCGTCGTCGACGACTGGCTGCGCACCGCCAACCCGCGGATCTGGGCGGCGGGAGACTGCATCGGCGGCCTCCAGCTCGCCCACCTCGCCAGCAAGGAGGCCGAGCGCGCCGTCGAGAACGCCCTCGGCCACCACCCCCGGCCGATCGACCGCACCGTGGTGCCCTCGTGCATCTACACCCATCCCGAGATCGCGATGGTCGGGCTCAACTCCCAGACCGCCAAGGAGGCCGGCTTCACGGTGAAGACCGGGCAGGCACGCTTCCTCGGCAACGGCAAGGCGCTCGGCGAGGCCGAGCCCGACGGGCTCG
>VBHE01000223.1:5322-5855 GCA_005889515.1 Chloroflexota bacterium
CACGAGGTGGGGGTGGCGATCAGCGACGGGCTGACCATGGCCGAGCTCGGCGACATCATCCACGCCCACCCCACGGTGAGCGAGGTGGTGATGGACGGCGCCGAGCAGGGCGAGGGCGTCGCTCCCTATCTGTCCTGAAGGCGGAGGCGCTCGGCTCTGCGGCGGCGGATCTGGGCGAGGCGCAGCCGCCAGGCGACCCGCAGCTCGGCGAGGGCGAGCACCAGGGCGATGACGGCGAGGCCGAGGAGCGCGGCGCCGAGCCAGCGCGGACCCAGGGTGATGGCGGTCGTGCCCGCGGTGAGCAGCACCGCGAAGGCGGCCAGGAAGCCGGCGACGAGGACCACCCGGACGCCGATGCGCGCCGACTCGGCGACGAGCCGGAACGCGCTCCGTGCCCTGTCGGGGTCGATGGACGGCGCCGGCGGCTGGGGCGCGGGGCCGGTCGGCCCGGTGGGCGGGGTGCGCCATGGCGGCGGGGCGCCGCCGGCACGTCGTCGCATCGCTCCCACCGCGCCGATCAGGGCGAGGCGGGC
>VBHE01000223.1:5941-6466 GCA_005889515.1 Chloroflexota bacterium
CTCTGGAAGCGAAGAGCGGGCGAACCGTTTCCGGTCCGCCCGCCAGGAAGGGGTGAGTTGCATGGTGAAAAGGAGCTCCTGCGGGGGCTCCGAGACGATCGTACACCGCCTCAGGGGGCCGCGTGAGGTCCACTCCTGATCGTAACAAAGCGCTCGAAGCCGACAAATCCCTCGTCTGCGGCGAACGCCCTGCCCTGGCGCGACACCCGTCAGGCCTGTCGGGAGATTGGGGACCCCTGCCAATCGCGTGGAGATGCCCTGGTGCGGTGCTACAGTCGGCGCCGAGCTGGAGCGGCGGCTCCGCCGGAGGAGGACGACCATGGTGCGCGCCTACGTGCTCATCAGCACCCAGCCGGGGAAGGCGATGGACGTCGTCTCGCACATGTCGGGGCAGGACGGCATCGTCCAGTCGGACGCGATCACCGGGGAGTACGACGTCATCGCCCAGGTGGAGGCACCCGACGTGGCCGGGGTCGGCGCGCTCATCGTCGAGAAGATCCAGCGCATCGAAGGGGTCTTCAAGAC
>VBHE01000223.1:6582-9679 GCA_005889515.1 Chloroflexota bacterium
CTGACCGCCGGGCTCGTCTTCACCGAGGCGTACGCGATCGGCATCGCCCAGCTGGTGTCGGCGCGGGCCGTGCTCCTCGCCGCCGTGGGTGCCGCGCTCTGGTGGCTCTTCATCGCCTTCGTGCTCGTCGGCGGCGCCACCCTCCTGCGCACGTATCCCGAGGGCGGGCGCATCGACTACTACGGATGGCCGAACGGGCTCACCGCGCTGAGGGCCTGGTCCTGCATGCCCCTGCTGCTCACCGCCGCCCTGCCCCTGCAGGGCGACCTCGGGTTCGCCCTCTGGTGCTCGATGGGCGGCCCACTGGCGCTGCTCGACGCTGTCGACGGGATCATCGCCCGCCGGGTGGGGCCGCTCACCGAGCTCGGCCGCGCCCTCGACCCCGCCGGTGACGCCCTTTTCTTCGCGACCGCCGCGGTGGGGGGCGCGCTCGTCGGCATCCTCCCCTGGTGGCTCTGCGGGCTCATCGTGTTCCGCTACGTCGGGCCGCTGCTCGCCACCCCGGTCGTCCTGCTCGGCCACCGCCGGCCGGAGCTCAGCCACACCCAGTGGGGCCGGCGCAACACCGTCGCCGTCGGCTGGGTGTTCTTCATCCTCATGTGGGTGCGCCTCGCCCACGGACCCGTGAACGTGGTCGGCATCATCCTCGGCGTCCCCCTGGTCGGCGGGACGCTCGTGCCCTACGTCGCCGACCTCGTGCGCCGGATCCGGGAGGCGCCGGTCGTCTAGGGGCTCGTCGTGGAGCTGCTCGGCGCGGTGGTGGTCGAGGAGCCCGCCGTCGTCGCCGAGGCGCTGCTCGACTGGGTGACGGTGACCGTCACCGTGCTCTGCGACCTGGTGCTCGACCTGGTCCTGGACTTCGTGCTGTGGGTCTTCGTCGCCTTGGTCTTCGTCGAGGTCGCGCTCAGGGTGTCCGGAGGGGCCACGGAGACCGTGCTCGAGCTCGTGGTGGCGTGGCAGCCGGGCACCCGGACGTTGGTGCAGAGACCGGTCTCGGGCGGGCCGCCGGAGGCGCTCGAGCTGCCGGTGCCGGTCGCGGTGCCGGTGTCGGTCGCGGTGTCGGTGCCGCCCCCGGTCGCGGTGCTCGTCGCGGACGACGAGTCGGAGCAGGCCTGGGTGCCGATGATGTGGCAGAGCGAGCGGCCGATCCCGGTGGTCGTGTTCGTCTCGTAGGGGACGGCGACCGCGGCGAACGCCGAGCCCGGCGCCGTCGACGTTGCCGACCCGCCGGCGGCGAGCACGCTCACCGGCACCGCTGCGACGACCGCGAGCGGGGCCCACAGCCGGACACGTACGAGGATTCGCGCAGCTCGATCGTGTGTGTGCACAGCGCTTCCCTCCCAGGGGAGACATGGTCCCCCGCCCCGCCCGGAGCCCGGGCGGCGTGCATATGTTCGCATCATGACCCCTCGCTTTGTCACGGGGGCGCCGGCTGTGGCAGGGTGATCGGATGGGCAGGTCGGCGCGAACGCGTAACGTGCCGGGCGAGGGCGGATTCTGATGCCGGACCGCGTCCGCACGAGGCCCGGCTGAGTTGGCCCATCGCAGCGAGGCCGAGCTCCTCGCCGAGCGCGACCTGATCCTGGCCGCGCAGGGTGACCGGGCGGCGTTCGCGCCGCTCTACGAGCGCTACGTCGACCAGATCTTCGCCTACGCACTGACCCTCACCCAGAACCGGGAGCATGCCGAGGACGTGACCGCCGCCACCTTCGCCAGGGCCGTCGAGGAGCTGCCGCGCTTCGAGTGGCGCGGCGTGCCCTACTCCGCCTGGCTGTACCGCGTCGCCGCCAACCTCGTCGCCCGCGACCGCCGCCGGCCCGGCTGGATCGGCGGCGATCCGGGGCGACCGCGCCGCCGAGGTGCGCGGCGCGGTGGCCCGGCTCCCGGCCGACCAGCGCCAGGCGGTGCTCCTGCGCTTCGGTGGCGAGCTGCGCAACCGGGAGATCGCGGAGATCATGGGACGGAGCGAGGGGGCGGTGAAGCTGCTCACCTTCCGGGCGCTGACCACGCTCCGCCGCCGGCTGGGGGCGCCGCTCCCGGCCCAGCGCACCTCACGTCGCAGCGGGGAGGCCGGCGGTGATCGATGACATCGACCGGCTCGACGACGCCCTCGAGGGCCGGTCGTTCTCGTCGGCGCTGCCCGAGCGCATCGGCGAGCTCGTCGGCGTCGCCGCCGAGGTGGCGCGGGCGCTCGCCGTCCCGGTGCTCACCGCCGAGGAGCGCGAGCGCATCTACCACCACGCCCTGCACAGCCGCGGCTGGGGGGACAGGCTCCTCCACGACCTCCCCCGGCTGGCGCGCCGCCACGGGATGGTCGGCGGCGCCGCCGCAGTGACCCTCGCGGTGGTCGGCATCGCCCTGCTGCGGGGGCGCTCCCATCCCGAGCTCGGTGGCGCCGCGGCGTAGTCACATTCCCGGAAACGCCCTACACTTCTCGACGCCATGGAACGCAACGGCGAGCCGGGCGACGTCGAGGAGCTGGCCCCCCGCGAGGCGGCTCGCACGCGACACCGCGACCGCAAGCGCATCGTGCGCATGGTGGTCGACAACGCGGGCGTGAAGCGCATCCTCCTCGCCCGGGCGGCTCGTCGGACCGCGACCCGGGACGGTGAGCGCAAGGCTACAGAGCGGTGAGCCCACCCGGCCCGGGCATGGCGCCGCAGGCTGCTACGAGGCGGCGGCGCGGATCTCCGGCTGATCGCCGCGCAGGCGGTCGATCAGCTCCTCCGGAGCGGAGGTGCGGTCGCAGGCGACGCCGTAGGCGTGGAGCCCGGCCACCAGCGTGTCGGGGAGCTCCTCGGAGCGGCGGCGGATCACCCACTGGAGACGCTCGACGAGGTCGTGGCGGCGCCGGGCGAGGGGGTCCTCGGCGGGGAACAGGCGGAACGGCTGGACGGTCATGTCGGGCGCCATCGTGGGGGGTGCGCGGGGCGGCGGCGGGGGCGGTGACCGGACCGCACCGCGCCCGTGAGCCGCCGCGATCCGTGTGACGGCGAGGGCACGGGGCCGTCGGGGATCGGCCGGCGGCCCGGGTGCACAATGGCCGCCATGCAGAGCGGCGACCCGGAGCGCTCCGAGCCCCCGGAGGGGGCGCCCG
>VBHE01000223.1:9862-10440 GCA_005889515.1 Chloroflexota bacterium
CGCAACTTCCTCCTCCTCGTGGCCATCACCGCGGTCGTCCAGGTGCCCTTCGCGGTGCTCAACCTCGTCGTCTTCCAGCTGCTCGGGGTCGGTGCCGACCTCGACGCCGCGGGCTCGACGGGGTTCCTCGCCAGCCCGGGCACCACCAACGGCACCCTCTCCGACGCTCAGATCAGCGCCATGAAGGGCCTCGTCGTCTACCTCGGGCTGGTGGTCGCGGTGCAGATGCTGGTGGTGCTGCCGCTCTCCCTGGCGGCGATGAGCCGGGCGGTGAGCGACCGCTACCTCGACCGGCCGGCGAGCCTCGGCAGCTCCTACGCGGCGGCGCTGCGACGGGGCGGTGCGCTGCTCGGCGCCATCCTGCTGCTGCTCCTGATCGTCGCCGGGGTGAGCGCGGCGATGGTCGCCGGGGTCGCCGTGAGCACCCTCGCCGGGCCGTTCGGCATCCTCCCCGCGATCGGGCTGGTCGTCGCCTGGGTGGTCTCGCTCCCGCTGATCGCGGTCCGCAGCACCCTCTTCGCCCAGGCGATCGTGGTCGAGGGCCTGGGCAGCGCCGCCGGCCTGCGCCGCAGCTGGCG
>VBHE01000223.1:10502-12855 GCA_005889515.1 Chloroflexota bacterium
GTCATCCAGATCCCGATCGGGCTCCTCCTCTCCGGGGCGAGGACGGGCACCCAGGAGCTCGTCAGCCAGGCGATCAGCGCGGTCACCTCGGTCGTGGTCTCGCCGCTCAGCCTGATCGCGCTCACCCTCGTCTACTACGACCTCCGCATCCGCAAGGAGGCCTTCGACATCGAGATGCTCGCCGCGTCGCTGTGAGCCGGTGGCTGCCGGCGGCCGCCGTCCTCCTCGCCCTGCTCGCGGCGGTGGCGCCGCGGCCCGCGCACGCCGCCGCCTCCGACGCCTCCACCTACGTCCGGCTCGTCGACTCCGCACGGGCGGACCTCGAGGCGTCGCCTGCGGACCTCGCCGCCGCCCGCGACGCGATCGTCGCGGCGCAGCGGCTCGCCCCGCCCCCCGGCGGCGTGCTCGGGCCCGTCGCCTCCGACCTCTCCCGCCGGCCACCCGACGTCGCCGACGCGGTGACCCGGCTGCGGGCCGTCGGGGCCCTCCTCGCCCTCCCCGAGAACGCCGTCCCGGGGGACGCGGGGGCCGCGCGCCGCCGGCTCGAGGGCGTCTACGCCGAGCCCGCCTTCGCCCATCTCGACCGGGTCCCGAGCCCGTCGGTGCTCTCCCGGCTCTTCGACGCGCTCCGCCGCCTCGTCGGTGGGGTGACCGGCGCGCTGGGACCGGCCGGGTCGCTCATCGCCGGCGGTGCGGTGCTGCTCGTGGCGGTCGCGCTCACCCTGCGGCTGGTCCGTGGCGCCGCCGGGCGGCGGATGCGCAGCGCCCCCGAACCGAGCGCGCCCGCCGGTGACGACCCCGAGCGGGAGTGGACCGCGGCGCTCGCCGCGGCGGCGGCCGGCGATCACCGCGAGGCGATCCGCCGCGCCTTCCGCAGCGCCCTGCTCAGCGTGGCGGTGCGCGGCCGGCTGCCGGTTGACGCGTCCTGGACCACCCGCGAGCTGCTCGCCCGCGCCGCCGGGGACGCCGACCTGCTCGCCGCCCTCGCCCCGGCGGCCGCGGCCTTCGACCGGGCCTGGTACTCCGGCGCCGCCGCCGGCGAGGCCGACTGGCTCGTCGCCCGCGACCGCTGCGCCGCGGTCCGCCGCATCGCCGCATCGCGGAGGGTGGCGGCAGCTCTGCCCGCGGGCGGTCCGGGGGGAGTCCCCCCGAGATGAGCGGCGCGGCGCGCTCGGGGATCCGGGTCCCGCTGACGGCGCTCGCCGCGGCGCTCACCCTCCTCGTGCTCATCGCCGTCATCTCCCCCGGAGGCGGCGACGACGCCGACCCCTCGTCGCGGAGCGCGGGGCGCGCCGGCACCCTCGCCCTCTACTCCTGGCTCGGCGCCGACGGGCTCGGGCTCCCGGTGCACCGGATCAGCGGGGGGTTCGACCTCGGCGACACCGACCTGCTCGTCGTCGCCGAGCCGACGGTGAGCTTCACCGACGCCGAGATCGACACCGTCGACCACTTCCTCCGCGCCGGCGGCGAGCTGCTCCTCGCCGTCGACGGTCCCGCGATCCCGGTCGCCCAGCTCCTGCTCGATCGCGTCGGCGTCGACGTCTCGCGGTCGGTGGCCGCCGGCAACGCCGTGCCGGTCCAGCCGCTCGACCCCGGCGGGCGGGTCGCGCGGGTCGCGGTCGGCGACGGGGTCGCCCTCGGCACCTCCGCGCGGACGGTTCCGCTCCTCGAGCGCGACGGGAAGGCCGTGCTCGTGGGCACCGCGGTCGGATCCGGGCGCGCCTACGTCCTCGGCAGCCCCTACCCCCTCAGCAACGTGGGGCTGGAGCCGCGTCGCGGCGACGCCGACGGGCTGGTGCTCGCCCTCCTCGAGCGGTCGCGGGGCGGGCGGGTGGGCTTCGACGAGGTCCACCATGGGGAGGGCGCCTCCGGCGGGGCCGGCGCGGTCCTCTCCGGCCCGGTCGGGACAGCCGGCCTCCTCGCCGGCCTCGTGCTGCTCGCCCTCCTCGGGGTGAACGGCCGGCGGCTCGGCCGCCCGGTCCCCGCAGGCGACCCCGCCCGGGTGCCGAGCGCCCAGGAGTTCGTCGCCGCCATGGCCCGGCTCCACGAGCGCTCGAGCCGCCTCGGCGGCGTCGCCGAGCGCTACGCGAGCGAGCTCAAGGAGCGGGTGGGCGCCGCCGCCGGGGTCGAGCCGGCACTCGACGACGAGGCCTTCGTCGACCGCCTGCGCGGTTTCGGCGACACCCGCAGCGAGGCGGTGGCGGACGCGCTCGCGCGCGCCCGGACGCTCGCCGGCGGGCGACCGGGGGACGACGCCCTGCTCGCCCTGGCACGCGAGGTGGACGCCGCGGAGCGCGCCTTCGGCCCGGCGGCGAGCGGCACAATGCCGCCGTGACCCGCGCCGCCGAGCTCC
>VBHE01000223.1:12888-13466 GCA_005889515.1 Chloroflexota bacterium
GCGGTGCTCGCGCGCGGCCACGTGCTGCTCGAGGGCGCGCCCGGGCTGGGCAAGACCTTGCTGGTGCGCACCCTCGGCCGGGTCCTCGGCTGCGGCTACAAGCGGATCCAGTTCACTCCCGATCTGATGCCGTCCGATGTCACCGGCGGCAACGTGTTCAACCAGCAGAAGAACGCCTTCGAGTTCTTCCCCGGCCCGGTCTTCACGCAGCTCCTGCTCGCCGACGAGATCAACCGCGCCCCGGCCAAGACCCAGGCGGCGCTGCTCGAGGCGATGGAGGAGCGGCAGGTCACCGCCGACGGCACCCGGATGCCGCTCGGCGACCGCTTCCTCGTGATCGCCACCCAGAACCCGGTGGAGTTCGAGGGAACCTACCCGCTTCCCGAGGCGCAGCTCGACCGCTTCTTCCTCAAGCTCGAGGTCCCCGTCCCCGGCGCCGACGCCGAGGCCGAGCTGCTCCGCCGCGTCGACCGCGGCTTCAGCCCGCTCGACCTCGGCGCCGCGGGGCTGCGCACCGTCGTCGGCGCCGACCTGCTCCGCGCCGCCCGCGCCGACGCTGCGGCGGTTCGTGTCACCGA
>VBHE01000071.1:0-1450 GCA_005889515.1 Chloroflexota bacterium
CTCGCCGGACGCGAACGCCTCGGCGATCAGCGGCAGCGTCTCCAGGGCATGACCGATGCGCACCAGGGTCTCGGCACTCGCCAGGCCATGGCCGGTGTTGATGGAGAGCCACTGTGCACAGGAGCGCATCCCCGCGCCGGCCCATCCCTCCGCACTGTCGAACTCCGCCGCCAGGCGCGCCAGCCGCGCCGTGCCCGCGTGCAGGTGCGCGGCGAGGTCGCACATCTCCTGCGCGATGGCGAGGGTGGCGGCATCTCGAGCGGTCGGCAGTTGCGGGTTCACGATGCGACGTTTGTATCAAACAGACGTTCGCCGTGCGATCCACACGCGCACAACCGGCGTGGCTCGCGCAGCGCACACGCGGGCGCTCAGTGCGCTGAGATAGAAACAACGGTAGTTGACAGAAACACCGCGCCGCGCGCCCGCACCGACCGCCACCTTGCTCCACCCGCCCCGAGCGGTACCCGGTGCGCGATCATCCGCAGATGAGCGAGACGATCGTCCTCATCGGGACCCGCAAGGGGCTGGTCACCGCCCGCAGCGCCGACCGGCGCGCCTGGACCGTCGAGCCGCTGCAGTTCGCCAACAAGGACGTGTACGCGGTCGCACTCGACACCCGGCGCGACCCGCCCCGCCTCTTCGCCGGGGTGGGGACGGGCCACTGGGGTCCCCTCCTCGCCCACTCCGACGACCTCGGGGCGACGTGGAACGAGCCCGAGCTCGCCCCGATCGCCTTCCCCGAGGGATCCGGCGCCGCGCTGGCGCGCATCTGGCAGGTGCAGCCCGCCGCCGCCGGCCAGCCCGGCGTGGTCTACGCGGGGGTCGAGCCTCACGCGCTCTTCCGCTCCGAGGACGGCGGGCTGAGCTTCGCGCTCGTCGAGGGGCTCTGGAACCATCCGCACCGGAGCGAGTGGCTCCCGGGCGGCGGCGGGGCGTGCCTGCACACCGTGCTCACCCATCCGTCGGACCCGGACTGGCTGATGGTGGCGATGTCGACCGCGGGCGTGTACCGCTCGGCCGACCGCGGGGTGACCTGGCAGCCGGCGAACCGGGGGATCCAGGCGACGTACCTGCCCGAGGACCAGCGGTTTCCCGAGTACGGCCAGTGCGTGCACAAGGTGGCGATGCATCCGAGCCGGCCGGATCGCCTCTTCGCCCAGAACCACTTCGGCGTGTACCGCAGCGACGACGGCGGCGACTCCTGGGCGACGATCGAGTCGGGACTGCCGAGCAACTTCGGCTTCCCGATCGTCGTGCATCCGCACCGGCCCGACTGGGTGTACGTCTTCCCACTCCTGGCCGACGAGGAGCGGATGCCTCCGACGCTGCGCTGCCGCGTCTACCGCAGCGAGGACGCCGGGGCGGGCTGGCGGCCGCTCGAGGCGGGGCTGCCGCCCGACCCATACCACGCCGCGGTTCTCCGCGACGCGATGTGCAGCGACGGCGGCGA
>VBHE01000071.1:1514-15442 GCA_005889515.1 Chloroflexota bacterium
CGGCGACACCTGGACCGCTCTCGCCACCCACCTCCCCGACGTGCTGACCGTCCGCGCCGCGCTGATCCCGTGACGGCGCGGATGGTCATCCCCGCGGCGCTGCGGTCCTGCGCGGGGGGAGCACGCGAGGTGGCGGTCGAGGGCAACACCGTGCGCGACGTCCTCGACGATCTCGCCCGCCGGCTGCCGGTGCTCGAGCGCCGGCTGCGCGACGAGCGCGGGATGCTCCGTCCGCACGTTCTCGTCTTCGTCGACGGGGTCATGGTCCGCGCCGCCGCGGACCTCGACACACCCGTCCGCGACGGCACCGAGGTGGTGGTCGCGCCCGCGGTGTCGGGCGGCTAACCCGCGGCCCGCGCGTCCTCGCGGAGCCACGGCAGCCCGGCGAACCACCCGGCCACCGCCTCCTCGTGGGCGATGCCGTAGGCGAGGGTCGCCGCGGCGAAGGGATCGGAGTCGCCGACCGCCGCGGCGAGCATGCGGTAGTACTCGAGCCGCTGCTCGTGGCGGAGGCGGTGGAGGGTGAGGAAGCGGCGGAGCAGCGCCGCCGGGAGGTGGGCGCCGAAGAACACGGTGAGGAGCAGCGGCGAGCGGATGATGTCCGGCCCGGGCTCGTTGGCGATCCATCGCGCGAAGGCCTCGCGCCCGGCGTCGGTGGGCGCCGGTCTCCCCGGCGGCGACGAGGCCGGCGGCCTCGAGGCTGCGCAGCTCGCGGTAGACGTGGCTCGAGGTGATGTTCCAGAACTCCCCGATCGAGTTCTCAGCGGCACGGGCGAGCTCCCAGCCGGTCATCGGCCCGCGATGGAGGAAGCCGAGGAGGGAGGCCGCGGTCGGGTTCGGTTCCGGGAGTTGACCTTCCCTATTATCAGGTGCTAAGGTCATACCACTTCGAGCGATCCAATCGGCATGTGCCGGAGGGTACCACGATGGCGCAGCAGGCTCCGACCGCCCTTCCGACCGAGACCACCCCCGGCTGGCGGCTGGGCTTCCAGTCGCTCGAGACCGAGCACCGCGAGGCGGTCGAGCTCGAGGTGACCGGCGAGCTCCCCACCGACCTCCGCGGCACCCTCTACCGGATCGGGCCGGCCCGGCACGAGGCGGGCGGCGAGCGCTACCGCCACTGGTTCGACGGCGACGGCATGGTCCACGCCATCCATCTCGACGGTGGCCGCGCCCACTACCGCAACCGCTTCGTGGCCACCGCCGGCCGTGCCGAGGAGGAGCGCGCGGGGCGGCGCCTCTACGCGGGCTTCGGCACCCGCCCGGCCGGCGACAACGCCGTCGAGCGCTTCCGCCACGCCGTCCGCCGCTTCGCGAAGAACACCGCGAACACGAACATCGTCGAGATCGGCGGCCGCCTGCTCGCGCTCTGGGAGGCGGGCCATCCCCACCGCATCGACCCGGTCACCCTCGAGACCATCGGCGAGGACGACCTCGGCGGAGCCCTGGGCCGCAACGACTGGTTCTCCGCGCATCCCAAGACCCACCCGAGCGGCGACGTCTGGAACTTCGGCATCGGTTACGGCGCGCGCACCCGCGCCCGCCTCTACCGCTGCCGGACCGACGGCTCGGTGTCGCGCGAGATCACCGTCACCCTGCCCTTCCCGTCCATGGTCCACGACTTCGCGCTCACCGAGCGCCATGCGGTGTTCGTGGTCGCGCCGCTCACCCTGCCCCCGGTCCCGCTGGGGATGATGCTCGGCAGCCGGAGCTTCGCGGACTCGCTGCGCTGGGAGCCACGGCGCGGCAACGATGTTCCACACCGTGAACGCCTGGGACGAGGGCGGCTCGGTCGTGCTCGACGTCTGCGCCTATCCCGACGCCGCCTTCATGCGCACCCTCTTCCAGTTGATGACGGGGAACGTCACAACTCACGCGAGCGCCTGGCCGGAGCGGCTGGTGCTCGAGGGCTCGCCGCGGATCCGGCGGCAGCGCCTGAGCACGACCTCGCTCGAGTTCCCGCGGGTCGCGCCCTCGGTCGACTGCGTCGAGCACCGCCGCATCTACGGGGTCACCGATAACCTCGCCGGCGGCTTCCTCGGCGTCCCCGCGTGCATCGACCTCGCCCTCGGCACCGTCGCCACCGCGCCGGCGCGGGCGCACGAGTTCGCCGGGGAGCTGGTTCCGGTCGCCCGGCGGGGCGCCCGCGACGAGTCCGACGTCTGGCTGCTCACCCTGGTGCTCGACGCGCAGGCGCGAAGCACCGAGCTGCGCGTCCTCGACGGCGCCGACATCGCGGCCCCGCCGGTGGCGACGGTGCGCCTCCCGCACGCCGTGCCCTTCGGCTTCCCGTACGCAGGTGCCACGACCATTGAGCCCCTGGCGCCGCTGGCGACCCCGATCGGATTCGAACCGACGATCTCCACCTTGACAGGGTGGCGTGTTAGGCCAGGCTACACCACGGGGCCGCGCGCGCTGTGCCGGGATCATAGCACCCGCATTCCGCACCCTCGGCTGGCATCCTGAGGGGATGAGCCCGCGCCCGCGCCGCTTCGACGAGGTCTCCTCCGGGGGGGTGGTGGTGCGCCCCGCCGAGGGGGGGTGGGAGGTCTGCCTGATCGGCGTCGGGGGCGCGTGGAGCCTCCCCAAGGGGCTCGTCGAGCCCGGCGAGAGCCCCGAGGAGACCGCGCTGCGGTAGATCTCCGAGGAGGTGGGCATCCCCCTCGAACTCCTCCGCGTCCTCGCGCCGCTGCCGGCCTCCGAGTACGCCTACCGCCGCGACGGCCGGCTGGTCTTCAAGCGGGTCGACCACTTCCTCGTCGAGGTGCCGGCGGGCACCGGGGCGGTGCCCCAGGCGGAGGAGGTCGACGAGGTGGCCTGGGTGCCGCTCGCCGAGGCGCCCCGGCGGGTCACCTACCGCGACCTCCGGGCGGCGCTCGCCGAGGCGGCGCGCCTCCTCGAGACCGCCCCGGATACTTCGGCTCCGTAGAATCGTTGGAGATGCAGCTGTACGACACGGCGGCACGCGCGGTGCGGCCACTCCAGCCCGCGGGCGACCCCGTGACCCTCTACGTGTGCGGCATCACCCCGTACGACGCCGCCCACCTCGGCCACGCCTTCACCTACCACGTCTTCGACGTGATCACCCGGCGGCTGCTCGCCGCGGGACGTCAGGTGAAGAGCGTGCGCAACGTCACCGACGTCGACGACGACATCTTCCGGGTGGCGCGCGAGCGCGGTGTCGACGCGCCGAGCCTCGTCGCCCTCCAAGTGTCGCGGTTCGAGGCGGAGATGCGCAGGATCGACATCCTCCCGGTGTCGGTCCCGTACGCCTCGCAGCACGTCCCCGAGATGGTCGCGTGGATCGGCCGGCTCGAGAGCGCCGGGTTCGCCTACGCCCGCGACGGGCACGTGTACTTCGACACCCGCCGCTTCGACCGCTATGGGCGGCTGAGCGGGCTGAGCAGCGAACAGATGATCGCGCTCAGCCGCGAGCGCGGCGCCGACCCCGACGACCCGCGCAAGCGCGACCCCGTCGACTTCATCCTCTGGCAGCCGTCGCTCCCCGACGAGTCGCGCTGGCCGAGCCCATGGGGGGAGGGACGCCCCGGCTGGCACATCGAGTGCAGCGTGCTCGCCACCCGCGAGCTGGGCGCGACGATCGACATCCACGGTGGCGGCGACGACCTCGTCTACCCCCACCACGAGTCCGAGATCGCCCAGTCCGAGGCGCTCCAGCGCGAGCCGTTCGCCCGCCACTGGGTGCACGTCGCGATGGTCCAGCTCGACGGGGTGAAGATGAGCAAGTCGCTCGGCAACCTCGTCTTCGTGGACGACCTCGTCGCCCGGGCGCCGGCGGAGGCCGCGCGCCTCCTGCTCGCCGCCCATCACTACCGCACGACGTGGTCGTACGTCCCCGAGGAGCTCGATGCGGCGGCGGAGCGGCTCCGGATCTGGTCGGCGGCGTTCGACGGCGATCGATGTCTCCACCCCGAGGATGCGGCGGCGGCGGAGCTGGAGTTCTTCCAGCGGCTCGACGACGATCTCGACACCCCCGGGGCGCTGAGGGTGCTCGACCGCATCGCCACCGGGACGGCGCACGTCGCCGGCGGCGTCCCGGTCGGCGACGTGATGGCGCGGCTCGCCTGGGTGTTCGGGGTGAAGCCACGAGAACCGCTCCTGGTGGTGCAGACCCCGTAGGTCAGCTGACCGCCAATGGCCGGCGGACCGCGTCGCCGACCCGGCGCAGCTCCTCCATCAGCTCGCCGAACTGGGCGAACGTCAGCGACTGAGGACCGTCGCTCAGGGCCTCGTCGGGGTTGGGATGGACCTCGACCATCAGCCCGTCGGCGCCGCCGGCGAGGGCGGCGAGGGCCATGGGGGCGACGAGGTTCCGGTGCCCGGTCGCATGGGAGGGGTCGACGATGATCGGCAGGTGGGAGAGCGAGCGCACCAGCGGGACCGCGCTGAGGTCGAGGGTGTTGCGCGTCGCGGTCTCGAAGGTGCGCACCCCGCGCTCGCAGAGGACGACGTCACGGTTGCCCTGGCCGACGATGTACTCGGCGCTGAGCAGCCACTCCTCGACGGTGTTGCTGAGACCGCGCTTGAGCATCACCGGCTTGCCCGCCTGGCCCACCGCCTCGAGCAGGGAGAAGTTCTGGGCGTTGCGCGTCCCAACCTGGAGCATGTCGGCGCTGGCGGCGACGAGCTCGACATCCGCGGGGGTGAGCACCTCGGTGACCACCGGCAGCCCGGTCTGCTCTCGCGCCTCCGCCAGCAGCGCGAGGCCGGCGGCGCCGAGCCCGCGGAAGGCGTACGGCGAGGTGCGTGGCTTGTAGGCGCCGCCGCGGAGCATCACCGCCCCGGCGGCGCGCACCGCGCGGGCGGTGGCGAGCAGCTGCGGCCCGTCCTCGACCGCGCACGGACCCGCGATCACCGCGAACTCGGCGCCGCCGAAGCGCACCCCGGCGACGTCGACCACGGTCCGCTCCGGCTGCCACTCGCGCCCGACCTGCTTGTACGGCTTGCTGACCGGGATGGCGTCGACCACCCCGGGGAGCCCGACGACGTGGTCCCGCACCGACGCGGGGTTGCTGCCGAGGACCCCGACCGCGATCCGGTCGGCGCCGGGGAGCTCGATCGGCTCGTAGCCGTGCTGGCGCACGTGGGCGAGGACGTTGTCGATCTCGGAGCGGGTCGCCTGCGCGTGCATGAGGATGAGCATGGCGCGGCACATCCTCGCAGATCGCCGGGGCGGGGCCGAGCACGGGTGCGCCGGGGGCGTGCGGGCGCATACGATCGGGAGACCCCATGGCGACAGTGGCCCGCACCGTCAAGCGTCTCTCCGCCCGCGACTCGGGAGCGGTTCTCGACCTCCTCGACGGTGACCGCGTCGCCAACGCCTTCCTGCGCAGCGAGCTCCGGCTGGGCGCGCTCTCCGGCGGCGGCTGGTGGGGGGTCGAGCGGGGCGGGCGGATCACCGCTGCGCTCCTCGCCGGCCCGCTGGTGATCCCCTGCGTCCCCGACGAGCAGGACGCCGTGCTGCTCGGCGGGGTTCTCGACCGCCACTCGCCGCCGCGGATGATGGTGGGTCCGCGCGACCAGGTCCACGCCCTCCACCGTGCCCGGCGGCTCGCGCCGACCCCGCGTGAGGTGCGCGATCCCCAGCCGCTGATGGCCCTGCGCCGCGAGCGGCTCAGCGCGGACGGCGAGCCCGCCGTGCGCCGCGCCGAGCTCGGCGACCTCGACCTGCTCGTGGTCGCGGCGGCCGCGATGCACCGCGAGGAGATGGGCATCGATCCCCTCGCCATCGATCCCGCGGGCTGGCGTGCGCGGATGGCGGTGCTCGTCGACCGCGGCTGGAGCTGGGTCTGGATGGACGGCGACGAGGTGCTCTTCAAGGCCGAGCTCAGCGCCTGGACCGCGGAGGTGGTGCAGGTCCAGGGCGTCTACACCGCGCCGGACGCGCGCAGCCGGGGCATCGCCACCCGTGGGCTCGCCGCCGTCTGCCGGGCGTTGCACGCCGAGGTGCCCACCTGTTCGCTCTACGTCAACCACTTCAACGCCGCGGCTTTGCGCGTCTACACCCGGCTCGGCTTCGAGACCGTCGGGGAGTTCGCGACGCTGATCCTGTAGGGGATTGGCGTCGCGCACAGGGTGGTACCGTGACATCCGTGATCGAGGCCCGTGCCACCGCGACCATGCCGGTGCCCGCGGACGAGGTGTTCGAGGCGGCCACCGACCTGGAGCACGCCGACTGGCTCCCCGCGGTGCGGGGGCTGCGCCGGCTCGACCGGTCCCCCGACGGCATCGGCGCGCGCTACGCCGTCGAGGTCGGGCTGATCGGGCGGCATCTCAGCGGCGTCCTCGTCTGCCGCGAGCTCGACCCCCCGCGCCGCGCCCGGTACGTCCTCGAGGAGGGGATGGAGCTCACCATCACCATCGGCGTCACCCCGACCTCCGGAGGCTCGACCCTGGAGCTGGTCGCCGCCTACAGCGTCGGCGGCGGGCCGCTCTCGGGGGCCGTCGAGCGCGCGAGCGGGGGGGCGGCGCGCCGCGAGGTCGCCCGCGCCGTCGAGCAGTTCGCCGCCCGCTTCGGTCGCAAGGCGGGCCAGGTGCCGCGCTGATGGAACCCACCGGGGTCGACACTCCCCTCGACAGCCTGGCTGCGCAGGTGCGGTCGCGGCCGCCCCTGCCGCTCGAGAAGGTCACCGAGCTGCTCGGCAGGGCGAACCGCGAGGGCGACGACGAGGCGCGTGCCGCGCTCGTCGAGCACCACCTCGTGGTCGCGCTCGACGCCGCCCTCGCCCACGCCGATTCCGGTGTCGACGTCGGCGACCTCTACCAGGAGGCGTCGGTGGCCGTGGTCACGGCGGTCGGCGAATACGCCGCGCGCGACGGCGACCCCGCCGGGCTGCAGGCGTACGTGCGCAGGGTCGTCGAGCTCCACGTCGCCGCAGCGGTCGAGCGCGAGGAGACCGAGCGCCAGACCTGCGAGGCGATCCTCCGCGAGACCCGGCTCCTCGACGTCGCCGAGGTGGCGATGCGCGACCAGCTGGGGCGGGACGCGACCACCGTCGAGCTCGCCGCGGTGCTCGGCTGGTCGGAGGAGCGGGTGGGGGTGATCGGCGACCTGCTCCACGAGGCCCGGGCACGCTATGACGAGAGCCTGCTGCCCTTCCTCGACGACCTCGAGGAGGACGGCGACGGCGAGGACGGGCCGCCGGACTGACCCCCGCCCGGTCAACGGCGCAGGTCGTCCCCACGCCAGTCGAGGTCGCGCAGCGCCGGTGCGGCGGCGCCGCGGTGCGGGGCCTGGTCGCCGAAGCGGCGCCGCAGGTCGTCGAGGACCCGGTCGAGCCTCGACTCCCGCTCGACCTCGGGGTCGAGGAGCTCGAGCTGCCCGGCGTCGGCGAGCGAGCTGGTGCCGACCCCGAGGAGGCGCAGCGGCTCGCCCTTCCAGGTGGCGGCGAAGAGCTCGAGCGCCGCGGCGGCGATGAGCCGGTCGGCGTCGACCGGCGCCGCCAGGGTGCGCTGCCGGCCGGACGTCACGAAGCGCGAGTCCCGGAGCTTGAGGGTGACGGTCGCCGCCGTCCAGCCGCCCTGGCGCAGCCGGCGGCCGACGTCGGCGGCGAGCTGGCGGATCCGGTCCTCCAGCACCCGCCCGTCGGCGACGTCCTCGGGGAAGGTCTCCTCCCGGGAGACGCTCTTGGGACGTCCGGGCACCGAGACCGCGCCGTCGTCGATCCCCCGGGCGCGCTGCCGCAGTGAGCGTCCCGCCGCCTCGCCCACCCGCCGCCGCACCGTGTCCTCGGGGAGGGCGGCGAGCTGGCCGAGGGTCGAGACCCCGAGCCCCTGGAGCGCCGCCTCGGTGGCGGGGCCGAGCCCGGGCAGGGCGCGCAGGGGCAGCGGCGCGAGGAAGGCGGCCTCCTCCCCGGGGGCGACCACCACCATCCCCCGGGGCTTGCGCACCTCGGAGGCGACCTTGGCGACGGTCTTCGAGGTGGCGACGCCGAAGGAGGCGTGGAGGCCGCACTCGGCGAGGATCCGGTCGCGGATCTCGACCGCGATCGCGGGCGGGGACCCGAAGCGCCGCTGCGAGGCGGTGACCTCGAGGTAGGCCTCGTCGAGCGAGGCGGGCTCGATCTGGGGGGTGTAGACGCGGGCGATGGCGAAGACCTTCGAGGAGGCCTCGCGGTAGGCGGGGAAGTCGACGGGGAGCACCACCGCGTGCGGGCAGAGGCGCAGCGCGGTCACCAGCGGCATCGCCGACCGCACCCCGAAGACGCGCACCTCGTAGGAGGCGGCGCTCACCACCCCACGGCGGTGGTCGGGACCGCCCCCGCCCACGATCACCGGCCTGCCCCGCAGCTCGGGGCGGCGGAGCTGCTCGACCGAGGCGTAGAAGGCGTCGAGGTCGAGGTGGATGACGGCACGGGGCCAGGGGGCGGCGGCGTCCGGCTCGGTCACACCGCGGGCGGCAGCTCCCGTCGGCGGCGGCGGCGGGGGAGGCGCACCGGCTCGTCGGAGATCTGGTCGTACACCTCGGTGAAGCGGCGCCGGGCGCGGAAGAGCAGCGACTCCACCGCCGAGATCGACAGGCCCATGCGCTCGGCGATGTGCGGGTAGTCCATGCACTCGAGCTCGCGCAGGGCGAGGATCTGCCGGTAGCGGGCCGGGAGGTGCTCGATCACCCGGACGATGAGGAGGCGGATCTCGCGGCGCTCGGCGGCGCGCTCCGGATGGCCCTCGTGGTAGCGCTCGAGCGCCCGCTGCAGCTCCTCGATCGGCGAGGCCTGCTCCTGGTAGTGCTGCATCGTCCGCAGCCGGCGGTGCTCGTCGATGGCGAGGTTGGTGGTGGTGCGGTGGAGCCAGGCGCGAACCCGGATCTCCCCATCGTGCGAGAGCAGCTGCCGGACCAGCCGGAGGAACGCCTCCTGGGCGATGTCCTCGGCGCGGTGGGGGTCGATGATGATCCGGCGGGCGAGCATCTCGACGTAGCGGTGGTGGAGCCGGTAGAGGGACTCGAAGGCGAAGACGTCGCCATTGCGGAAGGCGGCGACCAGGGCGGCGTCGACCGCGGCGACGTCGCGATCGGCCTCATGCCAGTCGCCCTGGGATGCGGTGGCGGCGAGCGGGCTCACCCCGCAGAGGACCCCGCCTCGGCGGGACGGCGCCGGCCCGCGAGCCACTCGTCGACGTCGGCCTCGCGGAGGTAGCCGGCGGCGATGAGCAGCTCGACGTAGCCGACGCCGAGGTGCGGGGCGGCGCGGCGGAGCACCCACGGCGGCGGGTTCTCCTTGTTCTTGTTGATCGCCTGGTAGAAGTAGATCTGGTTGAGATCGCAGAGCAGCGCCAGGCGGTGGAGGGAGATGCCACGCTCCCGGCATCTCTCCTTCAGGTAATCGCGGAAGTCCACGAGCCCTCCCTTTCCCCCGTCCGGCCGCAGCGGTTCTGCTCCGGAGCTTCCGAGTATAGCCATCGCCTAAAGAGGCGGCGAGACCGTCTCATAGACGTCAACCGCGAAAACCCGCCGATCTTGCGGTCGCGGCCACCAGGGGGACGAGGTCGGCGAGCCGGTCGAGGACCGCGTCGGCGGCGGCCTCGCCGGCGGGGTCGGAGCGGTGCTCGCGGAGGAGGACCGCCCGCATCCCCACCGCATGGGCGCCGTCGACGTCCTCGCGGCCGCGGTCGCCGACCATCAGGGTCGCAGCGGGGGCGGAGCCGAGCTCGGCGAGGGCGGCCTCGAAGATCCGGGGGGACGGCTTGCGCCAGCCCACCGCGCTCGAGAAGACGGCGGCGTCGAAGAACCGCAGCAGGCCGAGGCGGGCGAGCTGAGCGCGCATGCTCGCCGCCCGGTAGGGGGCGTTGGAGACGATCCCGAGACGCAGCCTCCGGGCGCGGAGCGCGGTCAGGGTGGCGACCGTGTCCGGGGCGACGGTGATCCCCTCGACCCAGGCCTCCTGCTCGAGCCCGCGGACCTCGTCGAGGAGGTCGGGGGGGAGCTCGAGGCCGAGCTCGCGGTAGGCGGCGGCGGCGACCGGCTCCAGGTCGATCTCCTCGAGGCCGCCCTCGCGCTCGTGAGCCTCGACCGCGGCCTCGACCACGTCGTGGACGGAGGTGAGCAGCCGAGCCGCCCCGGGCGCCTCGACCCCGAGCCGGGCGGCGAGCAGGGAGGAGATCTCCTCGTGGACCCGTGCGAGCGCGGCCTCGGGGCGTCGGTAGGTGACCAGGGTGAGGCCGTAGTCGAGGAGCACCGCCTCGACCGGCGGACCGGCGAGCCGGAGCGTCATCCGATGAACGGGCCGCCGGCCCGGCGCCGCGCCACCAGGGCGGCGGCCGCCCCGGCGCCGACGCCGTTGTCGACGTTCACCACCACCAGCCCGGGGGCGCAGCCCTGGAGCATGGAGAGCAGGGCGGCACGGCCGCGGCCGCCGGCGCCGTAGCCGGTCGAGACCGGCAGGCCGATCACCGGGAGCCCGGCGAGGCCGGCGACCACGGAGGCGAGGGCGCCGTCCATCCCCGCCGCCACAACGAGCGCGTCCGCCCCGGCGGCGAGCATGGCGCCGAGGGGGGCGAAGAGCCGCTCCAGCCCGGCGACCCCGACATCGAGGGCGGTGGTGGTGGCGCACCCCGCCGCCTCGCAGACCATCCGCGCCTCGGCGAGTGGCTCGAGGTCGGAGGTGCCCGCGGCGAGGAGGCCGACGAGCCCCTGGAGCGGGGGATCGGCGGCGCCGGAGGCGAGCAGCCGGCAGGAGCGCCTCCCGTAGGCGAGCAACCGGGCGCCGCGGTCGGCGGCGAGCGCCTCGACGGCGCGACGGTGCCGCGCCCGCATCCGGCTCACACACGCCGACCCGGTCCGCTCGAGGAGGGCCCCGGCGATCTCCGCGACCTCACCGGCGTGCTTCGGACCGGCGAGCACCACCTCGGGGATGCCGGTCCGCCTTCGCCGGTCGAGGTCGAGGACGGCGACGTCGCCGAGCCGCTCCACCCCCTCACCGCGCAGCAGGTCCGCCGCCTCCTCGGGGCTCAGCTCGCCGCAGGCGACGCGGCGGAGGACCTCGAGCACAGCGGGGAGTCTAGCGGCGCCGCCACGATGGGCCCATGGAGCCGCCCGCGCCGATCCCGCTCAACCGCGTCAGCCTCACCGGCGCCGAGCTCGGCAACCTCGAGACCGCGCTCAACGGGGGTCACCTCGGCGCCGACGGGCCCTTCACCCGCCGCTGCGAGGCGCTGCTCGAGGAGATGCTCGGCGGCGGGCGGGTGCTGCTCACCACCTCGGGCACCCACGCCCTCGAGCTCGCCGCCCTCCTCCTCGACGTCGCCCCGGGCGACGAGGTGGTCGTCCCCGCCTTCAGCTTCCCCTCCACCGCCTCCGCGTTCGCCCTTCGAGGGGCGCGGCCGGTGTTCTGCGACATCCGCCCCGACACCCTGAACCTCGACGAGGCCCGCCTCGAGGCTCTGCTGGGCGGCCGCACCCGCGCGGTGGTGCCGGTCCACTACGCCGGGATCGGCTGCGAGATGGAGGCGATCACCGCCGCGGCGGACCGCCGCGGGACGTCCGTGGTCGAGGACGCCGCCCTGGGGCTGGGCGGCCGGCGCCACGGCCAGGCCCTGGGACGCCTCGGCCGGCTGTCCGCCCTCAGCTTCCACGCCACCAAGGCGGCGGGGTGCGGGGTCGGCGGCGCGCTGGTGGTCAACGACCCCGGCCTCGTCGAGCGGGCGGAGGTGCTCCGCGACCGGGGCACCGACCGTGCCCGGATGCTCCGCGGGGAGGTCGGGCCCTACACCTGGCAGGAGCCGGGGTCGAGCTGGGCGCCCTCCGACCTCCTGGCCGCGGTGCTCTGCGCCCAGCTCGAGGCGCTCTCCGCCCTCCTGGGGCGCCGCCGCCGCATCTGGGAGCGCTACCAGGAGGCGCTCGCGACCTGGGCGGAGGAGCGCGGGGTGCGGCTTCCGGCGGCTCCGCCCGGCTGCATCCCCGCCTGGACGGTGTTCTGGCTCCTCCTCCCCGACCCGGGGCGCCGGGCCGGGCTGATCGACCGCCTCGCGGCGAGAGGGGTCGAGGCCGCGGTCCACTACCAGCCTCTCCACCTCTCCCCGGCGGGACGCCGGCTCGGCGGGCGCCCGGGCGACTGCCCGGTCACCGAGGGCGTGTGCGAGCGGCTGCTCCGCCTCCCCCTCCACGCCGAGCTCGGCGACGAGGACGTGGAGCGGATCGTCGCCGCGCTCGTGGAGGGCTGGTGACCCGCCCTGGCCGCCGCCCTGGCCGCCGCCGGCCCCCCCTCCGCCACCGCGGCCCCGACGGCCGGACGGACGCCGGCGCCGGCGCCGGCCGCTGCCGCTGCGCTCCTGCTGCGGCTGCTGTGGGGCCGCGCCCTGGGGGGGCCGCGGACGCTGCTGCTGCGGCTGCGGGGCGGGGGGCGCCGCCGGCGCGCCCTGGCCCCCTCCCCGGCCACCGCGGCCGCGGCGGCGGCCGCCCTGGCGCCGCGATGGCCCGAAGCGGTCGAAGAAGGCCGCCACCGGGTGCCGCGCGTTCGGGGTCCCCGCCACCGCCTCGGGGTCGGCGGCGACCCGCGCCGCGTACTCGGCGAGCAGCTCGCTGAGCGGCCGCTTGTTCTTCGACGGCGGCGCCACCGTGTCCGCCCAGGGCTGGTATTTGGCCGACTTCTCGGGGTCGACCGGGTCGTCGGACAGGTTGGGGAGCTGCTCGAGGACGCTCTCGATCGCCCGCTGGACGATGCTGTCGGGCTCGCCCGCCGCGCCGGTCACCCCACCTCCTCGAGCGCGGGCAGCAGGCCGGCGAGGGCCAGGCCGCCGAGGGTCTTGCAGTCGGTGAGCCCGAGGCGGGCGAGCTCGCCGATCTCCGACGGGTGGAAGGCGCGGACGTCGAGGAGCTCGTCCGGGTCGGTCGCCGCGGCCCCCGGGGAGAGCCCCTCGGCGCGGAAGAACCAGAGCAGCTCACGGGAGTATCCGGGGGAGACGCAGGCCTGCCCCAGCGGCCGCCAGCGCGCCGCGGTGTAGCCGGTCTCCTCCTCGAGCTCGCGACGGGCGGTGACCGCCGGGTCCTCGTCCTCCTCGCGGGTGCCCGCGGGGACCTCCCAGAGGGCCCCCTCGCAGGCGTGCCGCCATTGACGGACGAGGATGATCCCACCGGCGGAGTCGGTCGCCACGATGGCGACCGCTCCGCGGTGGTGCACGATCTCACGCCGCGCCGTCCGCCCGTCGGGAAGCGTCACCTCGTCCTCGAAGACGCGGAGCAGCTTCCCCTGGTAGGCGGGCCGGCGGGACACCAGCGTCTCGCGCAGGTGGTCGACGGCGCTCGAGGTGTCCGCGCTCACGCGCGGAGTCTGCGACATCGCCGGCACCGGGTGGCGGCCCGGTTCCGGGAGTGGTCAGTCCGTCAGGCGCAGCCCCATGCTCGGGCGCCGCCGTGGGACAGCATCGTCGCGGTGATCTCGGCCTGCTGGGAGGGATCCCAGATGTCCGTTCCGCCATGGGCGTGGAATGTGGACATCAGGAACTGGAAGATCCCGTAATACGGCCCCACCGGATTGAATGCGTGGGGGCGCAGTCCGGACTCGCAGCGAGCGATCTTCAGCATCCAGTCGGGCGAGACCCCGTGGCGCTGAGCGGCGGCACGGATGATGGCCTCGACAGAGCCCGGCGCGGGTGGTGGTCCGATCGGGATGCCCAGTGCGGCGGCCGGGGTGGTCGCCGGGTGCGGAGCCTTCGGCGGCCTCGGGGGCGGGCTCAGCACGGGGAGGGCAGGGGCCGTCGGATCGGGAAGACCCACCTGGGGATCGCGGACGGCGAGCGGCACGGTGGAGCGCTCGAGGACCGTCGCGCTGGCCGGGGCGATGAAGCTCACCGGCTGTGAGACTGTCGCCGCGGCCAGGTGGCTCCGGGCGACGATGGTGAAGATCGGGGCGATCAGCAGGATGAAGAGCCCCGCCATGACGCCCCGCGTTCGTTGTGGCAACCGCAAATAG